>NZ_JAUSWN010000028.1:0-35581 GCF_030815255.1 Hathewaya limosa | reverse complement strand
ATGGACACCCTTGTCATTGGCTAACGCCTATATCACCTTCGGCGCTCGGGACTTTCACCCTATAGATTGCGCCCATGCTGGGCGCACATAAAAAAAAAAGAAGATACCCAAAATATTGAGTATCTTCTCTATTTCGACTAACTCTAATAGTGTTGTGTTTTGGGGCTAGTCTTCTCCACAACATCCTCCACAATCACATGATCCTCCACAACATGAATCACTTGATTTTGGACAATCTGCACACATATACAATACTTCGTCAGGATTTATATAATAGCATTTTCCACATTTATCCCTAAGAACTAAAAAGGATCCACACATTTTAATAAATTGTCCTTTTACACATTTGTTTTGAAAGACTACTGTTACCATCTTACATTCGTATTCACACCCACAAAAACATTGACTAAAATCATAACTCATAAAATTACTCCTCCTATTAAAGTTTTTAACGTAAGTTTCTATAATTCTCATAAGTTCAAATTGAGGGAATTTGACTTTCAAAATTTATGGAGAAAATCAACATATTTTACATTTAGATTAATCAGGGTACTATTAAGGTACCCTAATTAACACCTTTACTACAAATTAACAACAAGGATTACAAGATGGCTTTGGACAATCGGCTACCATATAAAGTATTTTATCTGGATTTACGTAGTAACATTTTCCACATTTGTCTCTTAGAACTAAAAACTCTCCACACATTTCTATAAATTTGCCTTTAACACATCTATTATTAAAGACACATGTAACCCATTTACAAGTATACTCGCATCCACAGAAACATTTTGAAAAATCGTACATAAAAATCCCTCCATTTATTCTTTTCTAATCTTTTGCTTAATAGAAATCTTATTTAATTTCTATCTAATATCAATATATTCTTTAATTAAAAAAGTGTGCTATGTAGATTATTTTTTTTATAATTGTAAATAATTATGGATAATATGCCTATTTTTATATCTTTTTAGTAACATTCTTGTGTTATACTTATAATAAATTTTAGGCATTAGTTTTTATACTATATCATGTTGGAGGTAGCTATGAATTTAAGTAATTTTTTAAAAGATTTTTACCTTTTTGCCTATTACTATATAATTTATGCCCATTTAGGATGGTGGTTAGAAACCATTTATGCCACTTTTAAGGAAAAGAAATTTATAAATAGAGGATTTTTATTTGGTCCATTTTGTTCAATGTATGGATTTGGTGCCGTAAGTCTTATATATTTTCTAACTCCATTTGAAAATAACTTATTCTTACTCTTCATTATAGGAGTTATTATAACTACTGTACTTGAATACATCACAGGATATATGTTAGAAAAAAGTTTTAATACAACTTGGTGGGATTACAGTAAAGAACCTTTGAATCTTCATGGTAGAATTTGTCTATCATTTTCATTACTATGGGGTGGTATTTCCGTAATTTTAATTAAAATAATTAATCCTATTTTTAATAAGTATTCCTATATTACTAATACTTTCTATGGGAAAATCATATTATCTATAATATTGGTATCAATGTTATTAGATTTTATATTAACTTTAATATCTATAACTAAATTTAATTACTTATTAGATGAATTTAAAACTTTGCACGAAGAATTCAAAACTAAGCTAGACATAAGAGAAAAATTGGAATCAACTCATTTGGAGGAACAAAAAATTTGGGAGGAGTTTAAGCTAAGATACGAATATATTTATAAAAAGCTTCAGAAAAGATATTCTAGATATTTAAATGCATTCCCTAAATATACATCAGGTAATTTAAAAAGCTTTAAAGATGACTTTAAGAAAAAAATACATTCTAAATTTAAAACAAACAAATAATACTATGGCATTATATTTTATTACAAAGGAGCATGACTATCATGAAAACACCTAAGTTGATTAAAATTTGTCAATATATGTATCATTTACACAGAAGAAATTTTAAAATATATTTAAAACCACGAAGTATACCACATACTCAAGAAGTCTGTAAAAATTCTATTCATTGGGTAGGTCATGCTACTACCATAATAAATATAAATAATAAAATTATAGTAACAGATCCTGTAACTAGCCTATACCTAGGACAGATGAAAAGACTGGTAAATCCATCTATAAATCTTTCAAAAATGAAAATTGATTATATCTTAATTTCTCATGGTCACATGGATCACCTAGATATATCTACCCTAAAAAAAATAGATAAATCAGTTAAAATAATTTGTCCAAAACAATATAAAAAATTATTACAACTAATTGGCTTTAAAAGTATTTTTTCAATTAATGAAAATGAAAAATTCACTGATGAGGAATTAACTATTGAAGCATATAAAGCTAATCATGATGGTAAACGATATGCTTTAGGAAGGTATAGTTTATCTAATTCATATTTAATAAAAGATAAAAATAAGTCTGTATTTTTTGCTGGTGATACAGCTTTAACAGAAAACTTTAAAAATATTAAAAGTGATATTGCATTAATGCCTGTTGGATGTTATAAACCAAAAGAATTTGAGCATATGCACTGCAATCCTGTTCAATCATATGAAATGTTTAAAATGATGAATAGTAAATTAATGATTCCTATCCATTATAAAACATATATTTTAGCTCAAGATGAAGATGAAGAAACTATACAAATATTAAATTCTATAAACCGTGGTGATATTAAAATCATAGAAATAGGAGAAACTATAAAATTCTAAACTTTTCTATTTTATGATATAATAATTTTAACTTTTAGGGAGGTGTCCGTAGTGAAACGTGTTTTTAAAGCAAATATGCTATTTCTTGTATTAATGCTTATACAACTTATAGCACCATTTTTAGTTATACCAATTTTTAAAAACGTTCTTCATTTAAATCAAAATTGGTTAATGGTATTATTTAGTATAATTTTTATTTATTTGCCAGGCATTATATATCTGCTTATAAATAAACAACCTTTTAAGGAAACATTGAAATTGAACAAGCTAAGTTTTAAAAATATAGGCTTTTGTTTACTACTTCTTTTATTAATGTATCCTATAACTGGTTTTTGTAATTTATTAACATCTATATGGTTTCCAAATAATATCCCTTCAGCAATGAACTCTATTTTTTCAGGTTCTAAATTGTTATTTTTCTTCACTCTAGCAATTATGCCTGCTATTGGAGAAGAATTTTTAATGCGAGGAATTATTTTAGATGGGTATAAAAATATTAACATACATGTAGCAGCTATTATGAATGGATTTTTATTTGGAATTCTTCATTTAAATCCAACCCAATTTTTATATGCTTTTATGTTAGGAGTAGTTTTCTCTTACTTGGTTATTTATACTAATTCACTTTTTTCTTCTATGCTAATACACTTTTTATTTAATAGTTTCAGTGCACTATCTTTCTTGTTTCTCATGAATTCTAATAATTCTGTAACCAAACAAGCTACTGATTCCGCTATGAAAAATTTAGCGTCTATTCAACATTCATATATATCTGTATTAATTATATATGGTATATTATCTATACTATGTGCATTTGTTATATATATTGTATTAAGACATTTGAAAAAAATAAATAGATATGAAGAAAAGTGTTCCTTTAAAGAACACACTATTAACCTAGATGAAGATGAAAATGTAGATGAATTTGCTTCATTAAATCCTAAAAAAAGCAAATTACTAGCATATACCCCAACATTTCTTTCCGTTATAGTATTTTTTGTTTATATAATTATATCTTTTAAACTATTTAAGTAAGAAAAAATATGTTAAAACTCAAAAGGTTGTATAAAATATTTAAAAATGTTTTATACAACCTTTTATTTTTCATATATGATTTTATTCAGCCTTTTCCATTAAAAACTCTTTCTCTTCCTTATTTAATTTGCCAATTTGTCTTATTAATACCACTGCAGCTATCAATGAGGCTAAGAAATCTGAAACTGGTGCTGCAATCCATACTCCATCTAATTTAAAGAACTTTGGTAACATAAGTATTAATGGTATTAAAATAATAACCTGTCTTGATAAGGATAATATCATAGACTTAGTAGCTTTACCAATAGCTTGAAAGAAATTCGATGAAACTATTTGAAATCCTATAATAGGAATCATTAAACAATATATTCTAATAGCATGTTCTCCTAGTTTCAAAAACTCAGGATCACTTCCAAAAGGTATCATCATATACTTAGGTAACAATTGAATCACAAGAAATCCAATTATACATAATGTTGTAGCTCCAGCTATAGCTAACTTCAATGTTTTCTTTACTCTTTTATATTGTTTAGCACCATAATTATATCCTATAATTGGCTGTGCCCCTTGATTTATTCCGAATATAGGCATAAATACCATCATAGTTACACTATTTATAGCCCCTATAACTCCAACTGCTAAATATCCTCCGTAAGAATTTAATGCTCTATTTTGTATTATCGTAACTAAACTAGAAGCTATTTGCATAGCAAAGGGTGACATTCCAATTGCAAAAATACTCTTTACTAATACACTATCTAATTTAAAGTTTTCTTTTTTTAACTTTAGCATTGCATCATTACCTAAGAAGTATCTTAAAACCCAAATTGAATTGACAGCTTGAGAAATTATAGTTGCATAAGCCGCTCCCTTAATTCCTAAATTAAAAATACTCATAAATACATAATCTAAGACTATATTTAAAACTCCTCCAATAAGCATGGTAAACATTGCAATCTTAGGATTTCCCTCTGCCCTTATTATATTATTTAAGGCAAATCCTGTATTTTGTAATATTATACCTAATATTATTATAGTAGTATAATCTGTAGCATATACTAGAGTTTCTTTACTAGATCCAAAGGCTAAAAGAAGTTTTTCTTTAAATATTAACCCTAGTACAGTTAAAACCAAGGAATTTATAATAACAAGAATGAACGCATTTCCTAATATTTTTTCTGCCTCATTCTTTTTATCTTGTCCAAGTTTTATAGAAATACATGCAGCTGACCCAATTCCTACAAGCATACCAAAGGCCATAATTATACATGTAATTGGAAAGGTAGATGTAAGTCCTGATAAAGCTTTAGTGCCTACAAAATTTCCTATAAACATTCTATCTACTACATTATATAATGCATTAACTATCATTCCCATAATAGCTGGAAGAGAAAACTTAACAAGTAATTTTCCAATACTTTCATTTCGTAATTGTTCTGAACGTTCCATACGCCACTTCCTTTCCGTAATTATTTAGATGTCTAACTATAATACATACTTATTAAGTATATTCTCCTCAGATTTCTTAGTCAACTGTAATATTATGTGCATTTCATTAATTTTTAATTAACTTTTAGTTAATCTCGATACTAACTTTTGTTCCACCTTCTCCTGCTTGTCTAGGTGTAACAATAAGTTTCATAGGAACTCTATTTTTCAATTCTTCAACATGACTTATAATACCAACTGCCATTCTATCACTATGAAGTTTTTCCAATGAATTCATAACATCATCTAATATTCTAGGATCCAATGTTCCGAAGCCTTCATCTAAGAAAAAGAATTCTAATGGTGCACTACCTTTCAACTGAATCTGTGAAGATAGTGATAATGCTAATGCTAATGAGGTCAAAAATGTTTCTCCTCCAGATAAAGTACTACAATCTCTTATAGCACCTCCACTAGTATCATCTCTTATGGTAAAGTTCCCTTGTCCATCAATTTCTAATGAATATCTATTTGCCGTAATATCCCTCAATCTTTTTGAAGCCTCCATGGAGATATATTTAAGTTTATCCAAAGATGCAAATTCTACAAACTTATTTCCTTGAAGTAGCTTATCTAAATCATTAATTAAACTTAGAGTATGATTAATTTTATTTTCCTCTTTCTTTAAATTCTTAAATTCTTCTAAATCCTTACCCATATCATTAATAGATTGCTCTAAGGAGGCCTTTTCTCTTATCTTTTCTATATGCAATCTACCTATTTCCTCTTTTTTCTTTAGAACTTCGACCAACATTTCTTCATCTATAAAATTTTTATTTAACTTCTCTGAAACTCTCTTAATATTGTTTTCCGTTTCTTTTACCCTATCTTCATAACCTCGTATTTTTTCTTCTAAATGCAATATTTGTTTTTCATCCAAGTATAATTCTAAACACTCATCAATAGATAAAAATTTATATGCGATTATTCTATCTTCTATTTCTTTCTTAGTTTTATTGCAAAGTTCTTTTAATGTTATCTTTTCTTGAGTTCTTCTTAACACATTTTCTTTTAAAATTTTAACTTCATTTTCTGTATTCTCAAATTTTATTTTTAATTCTTTATACTTAATTTCTATGTTTTCTATTTTTCTATTTATTGCTTCTAAAACTTTTACTGGTTCCTCACCATCAGTTATTTCAATAATTTCTCTAGTTATCTTGTCTATATTATTAGATTTTTCTTTTCCTACCTTTACTAAACTTTCGATTTCAGAAGAATATTTATTTATAATAGAGACTAATTCATCTTTATTTTTAATAAACATCTTTTTATCTTCGGAAATTTTCTTTAATTTTTCCCTACACAATGTAAGTTGTCTTTCTATATTTTTAATTTCCAATACTTTATTTTCTAAAAAATCAAGATCTTCTAATTCTAATTCTTTAATACATAATTCAAGACTTTCTGATGCTTTCTTAACCTTCTCTTGTAAAAATTTAACCTCTGATTTTAAATCAAAGATTGTCTTACTTTCTATTCTTATATTTTCACATAATCTACTATCTTCTTTTTCCATTTCCTGTTTAGCATTAATACATTGTTTTATCTGTTCTTCTAAAAAATTCTTTTCCTTTTCACTTTGCTCTATATCATTTTCACTTTTTATAAACTGCTCTTTCTTTATTGCTAATTCCTTATTTAAATCCTTATTTAAATCTTCCTTATTAAAAGCATTTAAAATATTATCTATGTTCTCTTTTAATATTTCTTTTTGTTTTTTTAAAACCTGAAATTCCGTATTACGTTCATTAAATTTTTTCTTTTCCTCTTCAATTTCTTTTTGTAAAATAATTAAAGTATTTTCTCTTTCTTTTAAAATATCTAAATCTACTTTTTCTGCTTTTATTTCATGATGATTAGACCCACATACCGGGCAAGGTTCTCCTTCTACAAGTTTAGTGGCAATTATATATGCCATATTTTCTGTAGTTAGCCCTTGAATTTCATCCTTCAATCTTTCACATTGATCACTTTTTTTGCATAATACTTCCTCTAAAGATTTATGATCACTTTCACTATTTTTAACTTTTTCTTCTATATTTCTTAGTTTATCCTGTTCTTCTTTTAATTTTATCTCTAAATTCTCTTTATTTCTTACTTTTTCCTCTAACACATTAATTTCATCTTTAAGTTTAAATAACAAATTATTATGTCCTGGGAAATTATTTGATAAATTATTTAACTTTTCTTGTAAAACATTTAATTCTTTTTCTTTTTGTTCTTTAGTAACTAAAATATTGTCTTGTGTTCTACCAAGAACATCAATATGCTCTTCTTTTTCCTTTATTTTAGACTCCTTTTCTCTTAGTTCTTCTAACTCTTTTACATAATCTCTTTTAATTAAAACTGTCTTATCTAAAAGTTCTTTATATTCATTTGAAAACTGAAGCCTATCTATCTTTTTATTTAACTCTCCTTCACTTTCTTCTGCATCAAAAATGTTAATTTCAACTAACTTTAATTGCTCTTCTTTTTCATTTTTCTCCTTATTTAGTTTCCTATAAAGAGATAATAAATCTTCCTTTTCATTCTTCAATTCTTTACATTGCTTGTTAAGCTCAATAGCTCTCTCTGCATTTTTTTGTTCTCTATATAAATTAGGTAACTTTTCATTTTTATCTCTTTCAACAATTTTATAATTTGAAGTAATACAATCTAGTTCTCTTTCCTTTCCATCTAGAACTGTCTCATATTTTAAAAGTTCCTCTTCATTTAATTTGTATTTATTAATATTTTCATTATATTGAACTATAAAAGGTTTTATAGTAAAACTAGCCTTTCCTCTCTCTAGTCTTATCCTATCTTCTTCTATTTCTTTCTTATTTATATTAAGTTCCTGTTCTTCTTTTTTATATCTATTAAACTCTACAGTAAGCTCTCTTAGATTTTTTAATTCTTCACATCTATTACTAATTTGTTCTTCTTTTAATTTTAATTCTTTTTCTTGACTTTCAACTTGTATAAGTCTTTCCTTGTTATCCTTATAGGCTTCTTCCGTTAAATCTTTGTATTTAGAAAGCTTTCCAATTAAAATATTTTGTTCATCTAAAACTTTATGCTTAGCACTTCTTACTTTTCCCACTATGTTTTTTCCATATTTCTGTAGACCGAATATTCTTTCTAGCATATCTCTTCTATCGCTACCTTTAAGCTTTAAAAATTCACTAAACTTTCCTTGTGGTAAAACAACAGAACGAGTAAAATCTTCGCAACTTAGTCCTATTATGTCTTCACAACATTTTTTAACCTCTCTAGGTCCTTCCCCTATGACTCTCTCTTCACTATAAGCTGATTTCTCTATAATTCTACAATACCTTGTTTTAATAGTTTCATTCTTATCTCGTTTTATATTTCTCTCTACTACATAGTTTTTTCGTATACCATTATTTAAAATTTGGAATTCATAACTAACCAATAATTCATCACAAGAAGTATTTATACAATTGCTACTTTTTCTTGATATTTCCCCATAAAGCGCTAAAGTTATAGCATCTAAAATAGTAGACTTCCCTGAACCAGTAGGTCCAAAAATTCCAAAAAGGCCTTTAGACGTAAGTTTTTCAAAATCAATAGTTTGTTCCTCTATAAAACTGTTTAACCCTTTAATCTTTAATGTAATTGGTTTCATTACTACTCCTCATCCTCTCCTAAAGCTATTTTCAAGAATAAATCTACAACTTCTTCAGAAGCTTCCACTCCTCTTTCTTTCTTATAAAAATCCTCGAAAAGATCTTTAAAGCTTTTTTCAATATAGCTTTCAAATTCATCCTCAGAATTTTCTTCATTTATAATAATAGGTCTAAATTCTAGAATATCTTTTTTTATTTCTTTCATGGTTTTTATTTCTTCTTCAGTAATATATTTATCCGTCTTAATCTCTAGATAAACCCATACCTCTCGGTCTTTATTCTCTTCACACTTCTTAATAGCTTCATCTACTCCATTACATTTCCAAACTTCTATAGGTTTATAATTTTTAAAGTAAATTTGCTTTATATCTGGAATATCTCCAGCATGAATATCTAAAATATATGCACCTTTAGAATATCCAATTTCACTTTTACTGTAGGGTAATGGAGAACCAGAATATCTAATTATAGTATCTCCCTCACAATTAACCACTTGTGGTTTATGCAAATGTCCTAGTGCTACATATTGCGCTTTACGTGGGAAAATAACAGGGGGTACTGCTAAACTTCCACCCAATTGAATTCCTCTTTCCGAATCAGATTCTTGTCCACCTATTACAAAAAGATGAGATACAAAAATATTTATAGTATCCCTTCTGTATTTATCCTCTAATCCTGAAAATAGCATTTTCATTTTCTCTACATAAGATTTTGCTCTATCTTCATCATTTAACCCTTCATATATAACTTCATTTAATCTTTTTTCGCTAGGATACGGAATGGTTAAGACAACAGCCTTTTCACCCTTTATTTCTATTTCTATATACCCTTCTCCCGCATCTATAATATTATGTTGTCCACATTTTCCTACTTCTGCAATACTCTTAGGAGTAGCCAGCATAATAACTCCCTCTTCATATGCCAAAGGATTTGCTGCAACTAATCTTTCTGGATTATCATGATTTCCTGAAATAATTAAGACCATTCTTTGTCCATTTTTAGTTATATCTTTTAAAGTTTTATAAAATAATCTTTCTGCTTTAGCCGGAGGATTACTATTATCATAAATATCTCCTGCTATAATAACTAAATCTATATTTTCTTCATCTAAAACAATTTTAAAATCTTCTAAAAATTTCTCTTGTTCCTCTAATCTGCTGGCATTCTCTAAGTACTTACCAAGATGCCAATCAGAGGTATGTAATATTTTCATCAAATCACCTCTCCATTAGTCCTTTAAATAATTATTGCACAAATAACTAAAAAAATCATTATTCTACTATTTGATTTCCCTATTAATAAAACTTTTACTATAGTGTTTTTTAATTTTTATTGAACTAAAAGTAATTTTGTTTTAATATAAAGACATAGAAAAAACATATACAAATTTGAGTATAATACGTTGATTTCAAAGATTCCTATAAACCTAACAAACATAATGATTTTCTTTTCATCTCACTATTAATTTAGTGAGATATTTGTTTTTTGAATTTTTTCTATTTATTATTAAATATCTTATTCTTTATATGCCTGTCTACTCTTTAATTTCATTTTAATCATACCTATAATAAATAAAATTATACTTCCTATAACTATTCCAATAGAATCAATCATAACATCCTTAAATTGTCCCGATCTTCCCATAATAAAAATTTGATGTATTTCATCAGTACATGCATATAAAAATGTGCTTATTGATGACATTACCCAATATTTTAATAAAACTTGTTTAGTTCTAACCTTATAATAATTATTTATTCCATAAAAAAATAGAAAAAATAAAATCATAAATTCAGTAACATGTGCAGCCTTTCTAACTAGAAAATTAAGCATATCGTATCCAACAAAAGTTACGAAAGAAGGTATAACTTTATTCATAATCTCCACTATAAATTGATTATTTTGTGTAGAAACATCTCCAGGTTGTTGAGAAAAACAAAAAATCATAATCATAAAAATAAGAGCTGGTATAAAATACATTAATTCTTTTATTTTTTTATTTTTCATGTACCCCTCCAAAAATTAATAAACTTTTTAAATTCTTATATAGAAAAAGAAGTCTTTTAAAGACTTCCTAATTTCAAAAACAACTTTAAAATTTTGTATAAACCTATATTTTCCAAATATGCATTCCATTTTTATTACATTGATTTTCATCAACTACTGATTTGGTATCTATAATAACAGTATCCTCATTCACAAGAGTTTTAAAATACTCACAATCATCCATTATTATTTCATATTGTTTTGTTAATATTAATATTGCATCTGCATTCTTTAACGCTTCTTCTTCTGTCTTAACCTTAAAATCATATATTGTAGGAACAACAGGATCAAATGCCTTAACATTTGCACCTCTTTCAATTAATATTTTACATATATCAATTGGAGGACTTATTCTATCATCATTAGAATAATCTTTCATCGCAAGACCTAAAACAGCTATTTTTGAATCTTTTAAAGCCTTATTATTTTTATTCAACATTTCTTCTGTTTTATCAACTATGAATTCAGGAAGCTTTGCATTTTTTTCTCTTGATAATTTCAACAAATCCATAGAAACTCCCATTTTTTCTGCCCTTGGAGCTATATAGTGATATGCATTTGGAATGCAATATCCTCCTACCCCTGGTCCTGGCACTAAAAGATTTACTCTTTTATGAGTATTAGCAAGTTTAACAACTTCTGATATATCAATTCCTAATCCTTCTGTAAATCTTGCAAACTCTTGACACATAGCAATATTTACATCCCTTTGAACATTTTCAAAAACCTTTGATGTTTCTACTGCTTTTATATTTGTAGCTGGAATTACCTCAGCTTTGCAAACTATAGATAATAATTTTATAGCTCTTTTTAAACTTTCTTCATTTATAGCACCAACTATTGTTGGCATATTAGCAAATTCATCAAATGCCACACCTTCTGCTATTCTTTCTGATGCATAAGCTAAATAAAAATCTTCTCCAGCTTTCATATTAGACTCTTTTTCTAAAATAGGCAGAATAAATTCTTCTGTTGTTCCTGGAATCACTGTGCTTCTAATTACAACCAAATCACCTTTTTTAATATTCTTACCTATAGTAACTGCTGCTCCTTCTAAATAATTCATTATATACTCACCATTTTTAATTGGAATCCCAACAGTTACTATAATATTATTACACTTTTTAACAGCTTCTTCACCATCTATAGTTCCTATGTACTTATTGTCTTTAAGTTCCATATTTAAAATGTCTTTTATGCCTATACCATGAAATTTCTCTGTATGATGAGTCAATCCACTATTTATATCATTAATTAAACTTGTATCTACATCAACCCCTATAACTGAACACCCTCTAAGTGCAAAACTCAAACTTAATGGTAACCCAACAAATCCCTGTCCAAACACACAAACTTTCTTATATTCAGAATCTAGTGGTATATTTTCATCTAATTCTTTAAGCTTTTTTAAACTTAAATCTTCATCATAATTTTTTGTCATTTTTTCCTCCTAAACAACTTATATCATGTATTAATTTTAGTATTTTCCTACTTCATTTACAACTTTTCTTTTATATTATTATATTATAGTACAAATATTTTAAAATTTAAAACCTCTAGTGGTTATATTTAACTCTCCTAGAGGCTTTTAATTAATCCATTTTACTATATTTTAAATTATTTTTATAGGTATTTATTAATTATTTTACATTAACAACTTTTATTGGAGTTAAATGTTCAAAAGTATTAGAATCACATACAAACACTTTAAGTTTTAAATTATCTTCTTTTGGTAATCTTACTCCCGCTTTTAAAGTTACTCTTCCTTCTGAATCTAAATTACCACTTACTTCTGAACTTCCAACAATTCTATTTTTATCATTATAAACACCTATTAATAATCTAACTCTTTTTGATTTATTACTTGCATCTCTGAATTTAACAGTTACCTTTGGAGTAGTTCCTTGTTTAAATTCATCTTCACCATTTTCAATTATTACCTTATTAGGTTGCTCTATATTTAAATTAGCACCGAAAATTTTATGAACACCTTTATTATAAACACACTTTGCATTTCCCTCATTATCAATAAATATAACATGACTTAACTTAAAATCTAGATTTTCTTTTAAAAATGCTGCATCGGATACATATTTGCCATCCTTATAATCAAGAACTAATTGTTTTACCTTATTGTCTTTTCCTCTAAATTCTGCATAAACTTTATCACCATATTTATTATCTGTTTGAATAAATAGTTTACCATTATCCTCTTCAATAGATTTTATTAAAGAAGCATCTTGATTTGTGCAATTAGAACCATTATTATATTTAGCAATATGAATCTTTGCGGTACTTCTATCTTTACTTTCATCTGTTACAAAAACATTTAAACCATACTTAGCTAAATCTAATCCACAAACTTTTTTATATTTAGCTGAATAATCTTGTGAATCGCTAAATACAGGATTCATAAAATTATGATTATCCTCAATATGATATACATCATCCTTACTCTTTCCTGTAATGTTTATTTTTGAACCTGGTCTTAAACTAAATGCAGCATCATGCATTTGATAATTCATATTATCTGCACCATTTCTTCCGCTCTTTTCATATCTATATGTTACAGGATTTTGATCAGCATCTACAACACCTGCAAACATTCTTCCTGGATGATCGCCGGCTTGTTGGTCTGGTTTGAAACCATTATATTTTTCATCTATATGCCAAATTATTAAACCTGGATCATATTCAAGACCTTTTCTACCAATATTAATAGTTTTTAATCCCTTATCTGATAGAGTATCCGCACCACTATTTCTCCACTCAACTAAATAGTAATGATCGTAAATTTCTACACCATCACTTTTAACAAATCCATCAAAGTTAAATTTTGTATCTCCTTCTGCATTATCATTTAAAAGTGCCTTATTATCTGCTGTAACCTTTATATCATCAATATATATTCCCTCTTCTGGAGTATTTCCATCAGTTCTAAATCTAAATCTTAAATCTATTTTCTTACCTTTGAAAGCACTTAAATCGAATTTTGCATCTACCCATTTGCCCTTTGAAGAATCGGTAATTCCATGACCTGGGTTTCTCTTTTTAATACTCTCCGCATCATTATCTACAATCCACTTATCAACTTTATCAGTAGTAATATTACCTTTAACGCATGTCCATTCTTTCTTTCCTTTTTCTCTAACTTGAACTGATGCAAAATCAAAACCTGGATCTATTTTATACCAAGTTTTAAAGCTTAACTCTGCAGAATCTTTGCCTGTTAAATCAAGACTTTCTTTAGTAGTCATATAATTTTCTATATGGTTACCCTTACCACTAAAGTAACAAGTCTTTCCTTCGCTTGGAATTACTATTCTATTTCCTTTTCTCTTTGGCAAGTTAATTCTTATAGCATCATTATTTTTTCCTTTTAAACTTGCTTGGTCTAATACGATATCCATACCTTTTTCATCTATATCAGATAAATTTAATTCCTTAGAATTTTGCCAATTTGCTTTTCTACCTCTTTTTTCAAAATCCTTTTGTAAATATTCCCTACAATAAGCACCATAACTTACTGGTTGTGATCCTCTAGGATCTCCTGTATAGCTTCCACCCATTATAGACCAATTTTCAACTGGTACATCTTGTCCATGGAATGCGTATAAATCTGGAAGTCCTAAGACATGTCCATATTCATGGGCAAATAAATCTACTGGTAAATCTTGTTCAAACACTGTAAAATCTTCAGCTCTAAATTTTTTCCCATTTTTATCTGTAACAATAGGATTCTTCTTTACTAAAGCTTCTTTTTCCTCGTTATTTAACTTATCCATTTCTTGTCCAAATATATTGAAGCCCCATCTGTAAGGCCATATAGCATTTTCACCTAATGAACCTCCACCCCATTCTTCTCCTAAACCTGGGTGAATTACTACTACTGTATCTAGGATTCCATCTGGTTCATCATAATTTCCATCTCCATCTAAATCCCACTTATCTTCTACATCAAATTCTGACAAATCAATATCCTTTGAAGCCTTCTCAATAGCTTCTTTAACAAGTTTTCTAGCTCTTTCTTGGTCACTTCCACCTTCATTTGATCCATAATACTTAGCTTCATGATCTGCCATATACCATCCTACAACTTTTCCCTCAAATCCGTAAGTTCCTCCAGATTCTTCTTGTAAAAACTTATTAACTGTTATATGTTTTTGTCCATCTGATGTCTTATAATAATCTTTTCCGAAAAATAGTTTTTTATAAAACTCTGGCGTACACTCACTACCTTTAAAGTTGTTTATTCTCCAAGTCTCTTTTTTATCCAAATCTTCATGTTTATAATCCGGAAAATCCATTAAGATAATTAAAGGTTTAGCAGTAAACTTCTTTTTACTGTATTGTTGTTTTTCAATAGTTGGTAATGCACCTTTTAATTCTGCACTTTCAACACCATGTACTAGGGTACAATTACCACTTAACCCTAAAAATATTGTAGCTGATAAAATAATACTTGTGAGTTTTTTACTTATCACAAAGCATTCCCCCTAAATTAAATATTAATAAAATTTCTATATAAACTTTCATAGAAATAACATTTTGAAAATTTTTTACACAAATAATTTTTTTAGTACAATATAAATTTTGACTTATTTTTTATATTTATTTCAATTATCAGAATCTTTTTAATTATTATTTTCCATTATACATTAATTTTTAAAAATTTTAAAGTATTATTTTTCTATTTATATATTTTTTATTTATGTTTAAAAACATAATTTATGGATAAAAAAACCTGACATTACTAAATATAATGCCAGGTTTTTTACTATTTTACTATATAGTTTTTAAAAGATTATTTACTTCATTCTCTAAATTTATAATTTTATTTTCAGCATCACTTATTGAATTTCCTATAACACCTAAATAAATTTTTATTTTTGGTTCCGTTCCTGAAGGACGTACCACAAAATAAGCCTCATCATCAAAAATAAACTTAATAACATTAGATTTTGGAAGAGTTATCTCTTCTTTATCTCCTGTATTAACATTTTCTTTGTAGCTTAACTTATAGTCTTCTTTATATGCAACTTTAAACTCTCCAAAGTTTTTAAAAGTTCCATTTCTTAAAGCTTCTATAATACTTGCAATCTTTTCTTGTCCTTCTTTACCTTTTAAAGTTATAGAAATTAATTTTTCTTTATAATAACCATATTTATCATACAAATCTATTAATGCTTCATATAATGTTTTTCCAAGAGACTTATAATAAAGTGTCATTTCACAAATTAAAGTTGCCGCAATAACTGCATCCTTATCTCTTACAAAATCTCCTGCTAAATATCCGTAACTTTCCTCATACCCAAATAAGAAGGAATTCTTTCTAGGAGTTTCTTTTTCAAATTTACCAATAAGTTCTCCTATATATTTAAAACCAGTTAAAACTTCTCTAACCTCTACACCATACTCTCTGCAAATAGGGTTTACCATATTTGTAGATACTATAGTATTAACAATTGTTGCTCCATTAGGTAGTCTATTTTCATATTTTAATGAAGAGATCATATAATGAGAAAGTAAAACTCCAACTTGGTTACCATTTAATACTCTATATTCCCCAGTATTATCCTTAACAACTAC
This sequence comes from Hathewaya limosa, assembly GCF_030815255.1. NCBI lineage: Bacteria > Bacillati > Bacillota > Clostridia > Eubacteriales > Clostridiaceae > Hathewaya > Hathewaya limosa. The sequence continues at coordinate 19,090 of NZ_JAUSWN010000028.1, read as the reverse complement.
TCCAATTCTATCACAATCAGGATCAGTTCCTAGAATAATATCAGCAGCTTCAGTTTTTGCCATATCTAAAGCAATAGTGAAAACTTGCTTATCTTCTGGATTTGGATAAGGCGCTGTTGGAAAGTTTCCATTAGGAAGTTCTTGTTCCTTTACAACTCTTACATTTTCATATCCAAGTTCCTTTAAAACTCTTCTAACAGGAATATTTCCTGTACCATGAATTGGCGTATAAATAATATTTAAATCCTTAGCATGCTCCTGTACTAATTCTTTTCTTATAGTTAGATCTTTTACCTTTTCAACATAAGTAGAATATACATCTTCTCCAACATAATTTAACATTCCATTTTCAAGAGCCTCTTCTTTTGAGATAACATTAACATCTTCAAAGGAATTAACACCATTTACAAAGCCTATAATTTCTTTTGCTGGAATATCAGTAACCTGACCACCATCTGCTCCGTATACTTTATATCCATTATATTCTTTAGGATTATGAGAAGCTGTAATTACAATACCACCAGAGCATTTTAATTCTCTTACACCATAAGATAAAATAGGAGTTGGCGTTAATGTTTCAAATAAATATACTTTAACACCATTTGCAGCTAGAACTCTTCCAGCATACTCTGCAAATTCCTTAGACATATTTCTAGAATCATGTGCTATGGCTACACTAGGGTTTTCAAACTTATCCTTTAAGTATCTTCCAAAACCTTCCGTAGCCTTACCTACTGTATAAACATTAAGTCTATTACTTCCAGCACCAATAACTCCCCTAAGTCCACCAGTACCAAATTCTAAATCCTTATAAAATCTATCTTCAATCTCTTTTTCTTCCTTAATATTTTTAAGTTCACCTTTGGTATCTTCATCTATAAAACTAGAATTAATCCATAAATCATATTTATCTTTATAATTCATAAATCGTACCCTTTCTCATAAATATTATTTTTATTTATTATTATACATATTACTAAACTTAATTAAATTTCGTGTTTTTCCTTAAGAATTTTTATAAACTCTTCTAAAGCTTCTTCCCAAGGACGCATATTATCTCCAATAGTACATCTTAGCATCATATTGTCTAAATAAGAATAGGCTGGTCTCTTTGCAACAGTTTTAAATTCTCCTGTAGCACAAGATGAAACTTCACAAGGTATACCTGATAATTCTACAATCTTACATGCAAAATCATACCAAGAACATTCCCCTTTAGCCGTACAGTGATATATTCCATATTCTTCAGTACTCATAAGTTTTAGAACATGAGAAACTAGATCTTTACAATTAGTTGGACTTCCTATTTGATCATTAACTACTTTTAATTTTCCCTTTTCCTTAGCATTTTTAAGAATTGTATACACAAAGTTTTTACCCTTCATTCCATAAAGCCAAGAAGTTCTTATAATAAAATATTTAGAACAGAAATCTCTAACATATTCATCACCCATAAGTTTGGTTTTTCCATAAACGCTTTCAGGTTCAGTAAGTTCATATTCCCTAATTGGCTCAGTATGTTCACTATTATACACATAATCTGTGGATATATGTATAAGTTTAGCACCAACCTGTTCACAAATCATGGCTAAATTTTTAGCTCCTAATGCATTAACCTTAAACGCTTCATCCTTATTACTTTCACAACCATCTACATTAGTATATGCTGCACAATTAATAACAACATCAGGTTTTGTTCCATTAAATACAGAAATAACATCACTTAAATTACTTATATCTAATCCATCTTTACTAAAGTGAAAAACCTCATGTTCTGTTCCTTTTAGTTGAGTTAAAACTTCATGTCCTAATTGTCCATGAGCTCCTGTTACCAATATAACCATAATAGTTTCCTCTCTTTCCTATCTAAAACTATTTTATTTTTAAAAGATCTTTTACAGTATCATATTTAATAGATAGTACCATTTCATTAAAAGCTGCACTACTTTCGATTTGGAATTCTCTAACTGGATCTAATTGTCTATAAGATCTTAACTTTATTCCATCCTTTAAATGTTCCATATTATCTAAATGGTCAATCCACTTTTGATCCACATTTTTAAGAAGAATCTCTCTTTGCTTATCCTTAAACTCCTCTTCTGTATCAAAACTTTCCATAACGCCTTCATAAATATGTTTAACAGCTCTATTAACTATTCTTTGTATTATATCTATGGACTTATTCTCCAAATTTTCAAAGTTAATTATCTCTTCATCTACAATACCGAAATCGTTTAAGAACAGTACAAGTTTTCTTAAATTATCATCAAAATCATCTGCATCATCAATGGCATCTTGCTTTAGTGCATCTGTTAAATGTTTTTTTACTATATCTTCTAAAACAAACTTAATCATATCATCAATGTTTTCAGTAATATCACCCTTATCAAGAACAAAATTTCTTTGATCGTAGATTACAAGTCTTTGTTTATTTATAACATCATCAAAACCAATAATATTCTTTCTAGTTTCAAAACTATTTCCTTCTATTGCCTTTTGAGCGAATTCAACTGCCTTATAAACAGACTTTTCCGTAATTGGTTCATGTTCAGGTAAATCTAATTTACCAAACAATGAATTAAATCTATCTGCCTCAAATACTTTAAAAAGTTCATCTTGAAGTGAAATATAAAATTGAGAACTTCCTACATCCCCTTGACGTCCTGCTCTTCCTTTTAACTGATTATCTATTCTTCTTGCATCATGTCTATCTGTTCCTATTATTCTAAGACCACCTAATGCTCTAACTTCATCATTTATTTTTATATCTGTACCACGTCCGGCCATGTTAGTTGCAATAGTTATAGCATCTTTTCTTCCTGCTTTTTCAACAATCTTAGCTTCCTTTTCATGATTCTTAGCATTTAAAAGATAATGTTTAATTCCTCTTCTCTTTAAAAGATAAGAAATATCCTCTGATTTTTGAATGCTAGAAGTACCAACTAATACCGGTTGTCCTTTTTTATGACAAATAAGAATATCTTCTATAATAGCATCATATTTATCCTTTAAAGTCTTATATATAATATCTTTATGATCTATTCTTTGAACAGGCTTATTTGTTGGAATTGTAATAACATCTAATCCATAAATTTCTTGAAACTCAGTTTCTTCAGTTACAGCAGTACCAGACATTCCAGATAACCTGTTATACATTCTAAAATAGTTTTGAATTGTAATAGTTGCAAGAGTCTTAGATTCCTTTTGGATTCTAACTCCCTCTTTAGCCTCTAATGCCTCATGTAACCCTTCACTAAATCTTCTACCTTCCATAACTCTTCCTGTAAACTCATCAACAATTAACACTTCACCCTTTTTAACAATATAATCTTTGTTTAAATGCATTGTATAATGAGCTCTTAAAGCTTGTGAAACATGGTGTTGAAGATCTCTATTTTCTGGATCAGCATAGTTTTCTATATTAAAATATTTTTCTAACTTCTCAATACCTAAAGCCGTTAATATAACAGCCTTACCTTTTCTATCAACTTCATAATCTTCCTTTTCTTTTAATCCTCTTACAAACTTATCTACCACTATATAATATTTTGTAGGCTTTTTTCCCTCTCCTGAAATAATAAGAGGTGTTCTAGCCTCATCTATTAAAATAGAGTCAATTTCATCCACTATACAATAGTTTAATTCTCTTTGAACTCTATCTTCTTTTTTAGTTGCCATGTTATCTCTTAAGTAATCAAATCCAAGTTCACTATTAGTTCCATATGTAATATCACAAGCATATTGTGCTCTTCTTTCATCTGGTTGCATATCATGAAGAATAACCCCTACACTTAATCCTAAAAATTCATGAACTTTTCCCATTTCATCTCTATCTCTTTTTGCAAGATAATCATTTGTAGTTATAATATGTACACCCTGACCTGTTAGAGCATTTAAATAAGCAGATAAGGTACCAACTAATGTTTTACCTTCTCCCGTTTTCATCTCTGCTATTCTTCCTTGATAAAGTACCATGCCCCCTATTAATTGTACTCTATAATGCTTCATTCCAAGCACTCTAAATGCAGCCTCACGAACTGTTGCAAAGGCTTCTATAAGTATGTCATCTAAAGTTTCACCTTTTTCTAATCTATCTTTAAACTCAATAGTTTTATTCTTTAATTCTTCATTAGAAAGTTTAGAAAACTCTTCATCCAATTTTTCTATTTTATCTACTATTGGATATATCTTTTTAAGTTCTCTATTACTATAATTTCCCAATATATTTAAAAAACCTTCCATATTATTAATCCCATCCTTAAGTTAATTTAATAAAGAAATCGTTATTTTTAATTATATCTTATTTAATTATTTTATTCCATAATAAAAAAGACCAACCCCCTAGAGGTTGATCTTTTTTATTATCTAAATTATCTAAATAGAAGAGCTAGTACACTTTTGCAATATTTTCTTAATATTCCACCTCATTATATCATATTAAGGTTAATATTAAAAGCTTTTCTAAAAAATACATATATAAGCCTTTACATTACTTAAATGTAAATTTATAAACATAATTTTCTAATGGGTCAATCAACATATTTTCTTTAGGAATATTTACATTTAATAATTTCCCTGCACTTTCCTCTATTATAAGGTTGTTATCATTAAAATCAACCTCACCCATATATATAGGTAAACCTTCTTTCATAGAAACAACAATAGGTATTGAATTTAATTGTATATCAATATCACTTGCATTTCTAAATAAAATAATTAAGTTTATCCCTTCTTTATCTCCTATGGCATAAATAGGATCTACAATAAATTCACCTTTCCTGATAGATGAAATCTCAAAAAATCTTTCTCTTAAAAATTCTTTGGTATCTTCTGATAAACTTTTTTCATCTAAAAGATTCTCCATATCTATATCTGTGGTATATGAAATAGCTAAATCATTTAAATCTGGTAATACTATTTCTAATTCTTTAATATTTATATTTTCTGGTAGTATTATATCTTCAAATTTAATTTCATAGAACATACTAGCATTAGGACTTACTATAAATTCTCCATTTATGTTGATATTTTTTTCAAAGATTATATTTTTATTCTTATCTATTAACGCCAAACGAAGTTTATAAAATTCTATTGGTAAACTTGAAGTATTAATAAAAAATACTCCTGCTTCTACTCCTTCATATCCTTCATATATGTATACCGTTTCTATTTGTATTAAATTTTTTTCTGATGGCTTTTCAATTTTTTTATACTCATCATAAATTAACATTTTTCTAAAATTAGATGTTCCATAATTAAAATCTATAGGAAATTTTTCAATATTAGTACCTTCTATATTAAATTTATTTTCTAATTCAAAACTAATATCTTTTGGCTTGCCAAATAACTTATAAAATAAACTACCCACTTTTTATCCTCCTTTTTCTAGACAGGAATACTATTAGTATTTTTTTTAATTTTTAATAACTTCATAATTTCACATGTATCAGCTTCTAATTCTTTTATACTATAATAATTTTTATTTTTTTCAAATAATCTTCTTATAATATAATAACTTGCATATTCACTTAGCCTAAAATCTATTATGTGTTTAAAATTAATAATTGTCTTATAAAATTCTTCATATGTATTACTTTTATTTAATATATATAGCTTATGCATATTGTATAAATCGTTTTCTATTTCTTCATAATCACTATATGTACAATTTAATATCTTAACATATTCATCGAATTTACTATCTTTGACCATTCTTCTATATCTATAAGGCATTAAAAACTTTACGATACATAATTTATCATTCTTAGTACCATCATTGTATGTTTTTATTTTATCTTCCCTTAGTTCTTTTATTATATGTTGTAAACCTTCTAATTCTTTTTTTTCTTCATCTTTATAAATATATGTTTCGCTAAGTTTATCCACTATCTCCATAACATAAGAAAGTTTTTCTCCCTTATCTAATTGTTTCTTTAGATTTTTCAAAACTTTTAATAAATCATAATTTATTACATATTGTTCTAACTTAATTAAATGTTCATCATAAAATTCTATAAAATATGAAATGTCGTTAGAAACCTTAAAAATTATTAACTGATGAAATATTTCACTTAACTTTAAAAACTTATTTAATTCATCTTCATCTTCATATAATTCTTTTATAGCACATATAAGAATTAAACAAACCTCATTGTACATATTATATTCTTGAAGGAATTCACTATCCTTATTTTCCTTAAAATAAGGCTTTATTGTTTCCAGTTCAAGTTTTGCACTTTGCAATTCCCCATCTTTAAGAAAGTTTTTTATTTTATTTAAACTTTTTTCAACCACTAAATTTAACCTTAAAAATTTTTTATCTTTTATATCGCTCAAATCTAAAATTATAGAATCCTTAAAAGTTCTATTCTTCAAATCAATAGTTAATATCTTTTCTCCCATTTATTCAACCCCCTATTAATTAAGTTATAATTATAGTATAAATGGAAATTCAATCTTGCGCTACACAAAAAATAAAAACTGTGGAATAGACTTATCTACTCAACAGTTTTTACTTTTAATTACTTATTATTTTTTACTGTATTTATAGCTTTTTTAAGTTCCTCTAATTTATTTGATAATTCATTATCCTTATCAAACTCTGGATCTAATTTTTTCACTGTTCTTAAATTATATTCTGCATAACTATACATACCATTTGCTTTACTTAATTTTTCTTTAGTTAAACCATCTTTTAATGCATATGCATCGTTTACAGCTTTTATTGTATTAGGTATCTTTTTATTTGCCATTTCTTTTTTTGTTGCTTTTATACTGTTTTCTAATACATTTAATTTAGTTGACTCTGATAAATCTTTATCAAAAGTAGAATCTAACTTTTTAGCTATTTCTATAGATTTTTTAGCTGTTTCTAATACTTCTTTAGCTTCCTCTATATTATTTTCATTTACATCTTTAAAAGAAATAACATTTTCTATAGCTTTTTCAGCTTGTTTAACAGCTTCTTTACTTTTTTTAGTTGGATCAGTTGTAGCTTTTTGAGTGATCTTTAGTTCTATATTTATAGTATACTTTTCATATCCTAGAATAATTGTTGTATCAATTTTTCTTTCTGTATCTTCTAAATTTCCTTTAACTGTTACTTCAATTTTTTTTGTACCTTTATTATAATTTAAAGTTACATTTTTATTTTCACATCCACCTTTAAATATCACCTGTGGAGTAATATTATAAGCCTTCACATATTCATCTAGTCCTTTAACTGGATCATCTATTGTAAAAGTAGAAGTTTCATAATTTAATTCTTTGTTTATAGGATCTTTAAGAGCTTGCACAAGCATTCCCACATATGTTTTAGTTTCATCTACATATTCACCTTTTCCATAGATTTTATGGATTGCATCATGCAGTGGTGTCATATCTGTTACATGATTTGCACCTACCCCTATTATTTCTATATTCGTTAAATTCTTTGCAAAACTTATGTCCTCAACAAAGTTACTTTCAAGATTAACCATCTTTAAAGTTGTAAGTTTACCTAGTGGTTCAACATTTACTTTTCTCTTACCTCTATTACAATAATGTAAATCTAACCATTCTAATTTAGGTAAATTAGATATGGCTGTCATATCATCTATTTGATCATTGTTATATATGTTTAGGTGAGTTAAATTAGTTAAATTAGATAGTGGAGTTAAATCTCCTAAGAAATTTCTATCTAACTCTACATAATTAAGCTTTTTAAGATTTTTTAAAGGTGTTAAATCTTTAATAGCATTTTCACTTAAATCCAATCTTTCAAGATTCACTGCATATTGCAAGCCTTCTATGCTCTTGATTCCTCTGCATAATGTTTTAGAATCCACCCATTGATCCATTGGTAAATACTCTAAAGCCTCATCACCATTTAATTCTTTAAGAGATTCCATTTCCTCTTTTGTAATCTCGGCATCTTGTTTTCTATCTTTTCCCAAGTTATAATTTATAACTTTTCTTAAGCCAGCGTCTTGTATATTAATTATTGAATCTTTATTTTTATCGCTATCCCTAACTTTATCATTAGGTCCACACCCTACGTGCCACTTTCATGGCATAAGGCGTTCACTCGGTTTTTCGGAAGTTTAAAGTTATTATTTATGAAAAGATTTTATCATTTTTCGACATTATTTACATCACTTATTTCAATATTCAATACTCTACGTATTTCCTATATATATTTTCTATATTAAAATATATTTTTACATAAAAAACTGTTGAATAGATTTCTCTACTCAACTAATTGTATTTTTTAATATTTATATTATTTTAATCCTAAATTATCGCTTGCTATATTGTATCTTTAGATACATTTTACATCTTCAATTTTATCAATAAATTGTGTTTAATATTCATAACTATTATCTAATATATTTTTTTGCTATTTCAATTATTACATCAATTCTATCTCTATATTTAATAATATGTTCAATTAACTCCTCATGGCTTGGTTCTTTATATCTGTGAGAAATTCTATTTCTAATCATTCTAGATCTTTGAAGAAAAAAATATGTATCTTCATCAATAATATTATTATCTCTTAATAACCTTAAAGCATCACTCAAAGTTAATCCTACTTTAAACTTTTTAATTTCTTTTAAAATAATTGAAGAAAAATCTTCTAATATAGTATGAAAACTAACAAATAATTGTCTCAAACTTGACTTTGCTAGTTTTACCATTAGTGTATTCTCCTTATTGTTATCTAATATATCAATACATTCATCTATATCTGATGTACATTCATACATATCCTCTATTATTTTTAAAAGTCTTTCTTTATTCACCATAATACATCCTTTCTTCTAAAATATATAAAATCCTCATTTTCTTTGTAAATTTTATCAGTATAGTCACAAAACTCATCAAATAATTTATTATGATCTGTAGAATATATGATTTTTGCATTATTTAAAATATTTATTTTTACGAATAAATCCAAAGATTCACTTCTTAAATCTATTACATCTATTTCTCTTTCTAAAAAGCCTTCTAAAAATAATTCTATATCTAAGATATTTTCCAAATCTATTTTATGTTTACCTAATAAAGCTATGTCTACATCAGATTCTTCATTAAATTCATCATTGCATATGCTTCCAAAAACTAACACACTATCAATATTAAACTCACCTATAAACTTTATAAATTCATCCGAACTTAATTTATTTAATATTATACTTTTATCATTTAGTGTACTCAATATAATAACACCACCTAATAAATTTTATAATATTATTATATCATATCCTAATATATTTTCTCTTCTAACTGAATTCTAAAATAAAAACTATGGGATTTTAATTCCATAGTTTTTTACTTATTTACATCAATACCTGTAATTTTTAATTAATTTTCACCTATTATAAGCTGCTCCATTTAATATTGCATTTGGTTGTATACTTTATCTTCAAAGATCTGATTTATTCAACTAAAGGCAAAAAGAAGATTCAGAAAATAAAAGATTCAAGAAAATACTTTATGCTTTATAGTTATATTAATTACATTATTAGTTACGTAAAGAAATTATTTTATGATACTTTGAATTAGGGAACCATTCATTGCAGTTATTTGGATCAAAACTTAATGTATAAATATGAACCTTGCCATCCTCTGAACATGATTCATTATCTTTAAATGCTTCTCCATTTACCTTTTTTACCTTATTTAATAAAGTAATACTTGTTAATTTATTATTATAAAATGAAAAACGATCTAACGCTATATTTTTTACATTTTTAGAAAACTCGGCGGAAACCAGTTCATTATTTGCAAAAGCATTATTTCCTATCTTTTTCAATGTTGCTGGAAAATCTATATACCTTAATTCGTTAGAATTAAATGCATAGGCATCTATTTCCTTTACACCCTCTGGAATTGTTAAATTAGTTAAGTTATTATATCCAAATGCCGTAGGTATAACTTTTAAGTTTTTAGAAAGTTGTAAATCTGAGATCTCGTTTAGGGTAAATGCACCATTTCCTAATTCCTTAAGACTTTCTGGTATAATTAGAGATTCTAACTTATTATTATTAAAAGCTAATTCTTTTATAGTTGTCATACTACTAGGTAAATCAATAGTTTTTAAACAATTATTACGAAAAACTTCTTTTCCTATAACTTTGATGCCTTCTGGTATTTTAATAGACCCTATAGCTATCTTAGGATCTTGTTTAGCCTTAGATTTATCTTTAAAACTTTCTTTAAATTTATCTTCTATTAAACTAAAAAAAGCCTTATCACCTATTTCTGTTACTAACTTTCCTTCTCTATTTGTTTTTGGTAAAATTACATCTTTATTTTCCTTAAATTTCTCTTTTCCAAGTGCGGAGAATCCTGTTATAATTGTTCCATTAAAATTAAAATCATTACATGTCCAACTTTTATTTTCTTTGCTATCCCTAACTTTATCATTAGGTCCACACCCTACGTGCCACTTTTATGGCATAAGGCGTTCACTCGGTAATAACCGAATCTTACTTAAAAATTTGGAAGTTATACATTAAAAAGTTACTATACTTAAATGCATATTAACATATATTCCGACTTTATTTTAACTTTATTTACATTATATATATGATTACATTTATTTATTACATTTTTGAATACATAATAAAAAAGCTAAGCATTATACTTAGCTTAAAATTTATAGTTTATTACCTATATTATAGGTCTTCTTTTATAATTTCTAACTCATTTAAAAGACTTTTAATTTCATTTAATTTTCCATTACTTTTTAATTCCTCTGACATATTTTCTGCATCTTTTATCATTTCTTCTGCTTTTTTTATATCTTCTTCATTATCAATTCCATTCATATACATTTTCTTAAGTTTACTAACTAGTGTTTTAAAAGCCCCTACACTTGCTTTAGGTTTACATGCCTTCTTTATCTCTTCATAGCATCTATATTTATTTATTAAGTATTTTTTATCATTGTCTACGGAAATTGCTCCTAAAGCTCTGTCTATATCTTTAAGTAAATTATCTACTGATTTTATAAAGGTATCATCTATTTTTCCAAGACAGTCCTCATTATATCTATCCTCTAAATCCATTAAAAGCACTTCCGTACAAGCTTTATTTACTTCATTTTGGATAACTTCTTTTTTTACTAGCTTATTCTTTACTTTATACAATTCATTAGTAACATATTGTTTATTAACATCGTCTAAGGTTTTATATACGTCTAATTTAAGTCCTAATGAATTTACATTTAAATCTAACAATGCTTTAATTTCCTCTTTATTTTTTGCATTATAATATTTAAGAACTTGCGTATCCATTGCTGAAGCTTTTATATTTTTTAAAGAATCATTTATTATTTTTTGTATATCTTCTTGTGATTTTAGTTTTTTATTTGCCATATAAATATTTTTAGCAATTATTATTTTATTATCATCATCTAAATTATTATATTCTTTTAAGCCTAAGCCTAATATATTAGTTTTATTATCTAATAATTCTTTTACTTTATTATAATTTTCTGCATTAACATATTTTGAAATCTCCAAATCATTTTGTTTTATTTTGTTTAGGGTATCTTCTATAGACTTCTTATTTTTAACGTACTCTGAATTCTTTGAACATCTCTCCTTAACCTCTGTATCTAAATTTTCTAAGGCTTCTTCTACCTCTTTTAATAAACTTTGGGCAATCTTTATATTATCCCTATTTAATACCCATGTATTATACATATAATCATTGAATGACTTCATTTTCTTTTCTGCATCAATAAATTTTGTTTCTTTTTTTATCCATTTGTCTAAAGCGTCCTGTATACCTTCTTTACATGTAAGTTCATTTTTATTATTAAATAACTCCGTTACTACTTTATCTCTACTATATATATCTAACCTTTTATATTCTAAAACATTGATACCTAATATATTGGGTTCATTATTTAATACATTTCTAAGTGCTGAAATATCCTCAGCATTTTTGTATTGGTCTAATTTTACTTTGTCCATAGATTTATTTAAAAGATTTTGTAATTCTTCTTTAGAAATTATAGTTTTTTTATTATTAAAAAGTTCTTTACATACTAAAAGTTTAAGATCCTCATTTAAAACCTTATATTCATTTAGACTAAGTTCCAAATTACTTGATTCATTACTTAATAATCCCTGAATTTCTAAAGGATTTTTTGTTTCTTTATATTTTTGTAGCTCTTGCTTTTCTAATGAGTTTATAGAAATAGTTTTAAATTGTATTGGTTCAATTAAATTCTTATTAGTTTTAGTATCTTTTAAAATAGTTTTTACTATATATTCTTTTCCCTCATCAATACCTTCTTTTAAATCTAAGAAAATCCCTACCTCTTTATTCTCTGTAAATTTTATATTTGTATTTTTTCTTTCTGATTTAATGAGTTTATTATTTCTATCATAAACCTCTACAATTAAACTAACATCTTTAGTAATAGCTCCCTCATTAAGAACATTAAACTTTAATTCTGAAGTTTCCCCTAGAATTAATGTATTCTTTCCTGTAACATTAGCTATCTTTAAACTATTTGAATCACTAGAAATAATATTAATATTTCCCCTACTTAAATCTTCTTTATTTGCAGAATTACCATAAATATCAACATTACTTACATTATATATAATCTGTGATTCTCCATCTTTATTTTCAAGAATTATATATTTAGGTTGCCATTTTCCTATAGTAAATTCATCTTTTGCACTTATTTCTCCTATATATTTCCCATTATCTAATTTTAAGTTTATATGTTTTTCAATTTTCCTACCTTTATTATACCCTTCATATCCTAAAACAATTTCATCCTTTAAATTAGTTTTATTAACTTCTACACTTATTTCCGCTTTTTCTCCTTGTTTAATTATGTTTTTATCTAAAGAAATACTTTTTAGATACTTTGAAGTAATCTCTTCTTTTAAAGGTCCATTTTTTATCTTCTCTTCAGATTCCTTACTTCTTAGTATGTGTATCTTACCAACACTTCTATCCTTACTTTCCCCTGTTACATATATCTTTAATCCATAGTTCGATAATATTCTACCTGCACTTTCTATTCCTTCATTAGAATAATCTTTACTATCATCAAATATAGGATGCATAAAAGTTTTATCATCTGTAAGAATTAGTCCTGGTTGATTTTTTATATTATCTACATAAATAACTTGGTTCTTTTTTATACCAAAGGCTGCATCATGTATGTGATAATCTGAAGATGCCTTATGCTTTAATTCTCCACTTACAGGGTCTTGCCAATGAAGTATATGTTGATCTGCATCCACAACGCCTATAAAGCCATACCCTGGATGAGACTTCACATCATTATCTTTTTTCCCTGTTAATACACCATTTTTATCTTTCTCTAGATAATTTTCATCTACATACCAAATAACAAGCCCAGAGTTATAGCCTAACTTTCCTCCCTCTCCAAAAGGAAGTGCCTTATCCGTTCCTTCATTATTACGCCATTCCAAAAGATAATATCTATCTTTTTCACCTCTATTATTAGAATTTTGCTTTGGTAAATTAATTCTAATCACTTCTTCATTTTTTCCTTTTTTACTTGCCTCATCTAATAATATATCTAACCCCTTATTATCAATATCCTCTAAATTGATCTCTTTCTTATTTAACCAATTTCCACCTATAGTATCTTGTAAATATTGTTTACACCAAGGACTAAAACCAGTTGGATCAGTACCAGCACTTACCCCGCCCCAACTTCCACTAGCCATAATTGACCAATATCCTATTGGTGTATTGAAATTACTATCCACAATATTATACTCATCTGGAAGTCCTAATATATGTCCATATTCATGTGCTAAAATTCCTATTGCTGTATCTTGTGAAACTATCATATAATCACGTATTCCTATGTTATTTCCATGAACATCTTTTTTACTATATCCAATCATCCCACTTACTCTATCTCTATGGGACCATATAGCATTTTCGCCTAAAGTTCCTCCACCTACTTCCTCACCTTTTCCTGCATGCACCAAAATTAAATTATCAATTATTCCATCTGGTTCATGTAGATTTCCATCTTCATCCCTATCAAATGGATCTTCTACATCATACTCACTTAGGTCAATGCTATTATCCTTACAAGCTTGTTCAAAAGCTTCTTTAACTAGCTGTTCTACATTACTATCATGATTCTCTCTATATGGTTTACCATAATGCTCAGCATTATTTCTTGCCGTATACCATCCAGCTACCCCACCTTCTAAAGTAAAACTTCCTCCTGATTGCTCCTCATAATATTGTTTTAAAGTATATAACTCTTCTCCTTTAGGCCCTTTATAAGTTTTATTTCCAAAAATCATATCCTCATAATGTTTTTTAGACCAATCTTTAAAATTTCTAGGAGTTTCTTCTTTTTTTATATCATTAAATTTATAATCTTTAAAATCAACTAATAAAACTAATGGTTTAGCAACTGTTTTTTTACCATTATATTTCTCTCTTAAATCTATAGAATTTATTTTTGTTTTTTTATTGCTATCTCTAACTATGCAAACCTATAAGTTATTCTTAATAAATATATCTTTTGCTTTTTATAGTTTGTATTTAATTAGATCCACACCCTACGTGCCACTTTCATGGCATAGGGCGTTCACTCGATAATTGGAAGTTAAAAGTTATTATATTTTCTCATATTATAGCATCATTCGACATATTTTCTTTTTCATATTGATATATTCTATAGAACTAAGTTAACCTATAGAATTTAAAATTATTTATGAAATTTTAAATAAAAAATAAAGATAGCCTAACGACCAATGTCATTAAGTTAAGATGACAAAGTCAGATCTCTATACTAACAAATAGTATAGGGGTCTTTTTTTATAAAAAATAGTTGACAAGAATAAGAATATGTGCGGCCGCTTTCGCTAATAACTAATGAGTTAGCGAAAGCGGCCCTTGAAATTGAGTAAATCTTAATTTCAAGGAGGATACATATGAAACCGAATTATGTTAAAAAACTATTACTATCTAAAATTGAAAGTGTTGCTGCAAATCCATCAGATTATTGTGTGAACTCTAAAACTGATTTTACTCGTAAGCGTAAGCTTTCGCTTAAACAAATGCTAACAGGAATTATTGGCATGGGAGGAGGAACCCTATCAAATGAATTGCTAGATATGTTTAATTATTCAGCAGACACAGCTACTTCATCTGCATTTATACAACAGAGGAATAAAATTAAACCTGAAGCTTTTGAAACTATTTTTAAATCTTTTTCAACAGATATATCTTTAGAAACTAATGAGGATGAATTAAGAATTTTGGCTGTTGATGGCTCTGATCTACAGATAGCTACTAATCAAGATGATAAAGAATCTTACATATCAGGTTCCAATGGTAAGAAGCCTTATAATCTACTTCATTTAAATGCCCTATATGACTTAAAACAATATATCTACTCAGATGCCATAATACAGAAAAAGAGAGAAAGCAATGAGCATAAAGCTTTTATTGACATGGTAGACCGTTCAACAATTCCTAAAGCACTTGTTATTGTTGATAGAGGATATGAGTCCTATAACAATATGGCACATATTCAGGAAAAAGGTTGGAAATTTCTTATCCGAATAAAAGATGGAGCTGGTGGAATGAAAAGCAGTTTCGAATTACCAGAAGATAACTACTTTGATGTGAATATTCAATTGAAACTTACAAGAAAGCAGACAAATGAAACAAAAGAATTATTAAAGGATAAAAATCACTACAAATTTATTCCAGGAAGTTCAACATTTGATTATCTTCCAGTAAAAAATAAGAAAGCTGAGCCAGTAAAGTTTTATGAATTGAATTTTCGAATGGTTAGATTTCAAATATCAGATGATACCTATGAAACTTTATTAACAAACTTAAATGTGGATGAGTATCCTCTAGAAGAATTGAAAAAACTTTATGCAGCTAGATGGGAAATTGAAACATCTTTCAGAGATTTAAAGTATACTATAGGACTATTGAATTTTCATTCAAAAAAGGTGATGTGTATCCTACAAGAAATCTATGCACATCTAATAATGTATAACTTTACTCAAATGATTACCTCACATGTAGTCATAAAGAAAAAGCAAAGAAAATACATATATAAGGCCAATTTTTCCATAGCCACTCATATGTGCAGAAAATTCTATTATGGTAAAACAACATCACCTAATTTAGAAGCAATAATTGCCCAAAATATAATTCCAATAAGGCCCGACCGCCATCGAAAAAGGAATATAATTACCAAGACATTTATTGGCTTCTTGTATAGAGTAGCATAAATATAACTAATTTAATAGTAATTTTTAAGCAGGTGAAGATCTGTTTTTTTGTCATGCACATAAATATAAAAAAGTGGAAGAACTATTCCATTAAAGAGTTCTTCCACTTTCAATTTAGAGCTTAGTCTATTGACCAAATGCTAACTTAATGACATTGGCCTAACGACTATCTTTATTTTTTACATATTCTAATTTTGGCTATAAATATAAGTTACTACCTTATTTTCATCTTTTATAGAACCTGGATCTTTCTTTATTTCCTTAAGTGTATATCCTTTAATTTCTTTTTGATTAAATTTAAATTCTTTCT
This sequence comes from Hathewaya limosa, assembly GCF_030815255.1. NCBI lineage: Bacteria > Bacillati > Bacillota > Clostridia > Eubacteriales > Clostridiaceae > Hathewaya > Hathewaya limosa. Next base: position 2,515 of record NZ_JAUSWN010000028.1, on the reverse strand, counting down.
TAAAAAACCAGTCATATGCCTTAACTGTTTCTTGTTTTTCTAATTGATCTCCCTTTTCATTCAAATATTTAATAGTTACATTTTCAACCTTCATTTCTCTATTGGCAACTTTGTAACTTGGAACTTTTACCCTTGCAAATGTTTTTTTATCAAAATTTATCCCATCTGGTGCTACTTCAATTTTAAATTCAGGATCTCCCTTAATATTATTAGGGCATATTACTTCTAACATTTGATGCGTTCCGCCTAACATTACTCCTGTTTTATCAAATCCAACCATTATGAATACATCCGTACTATCATAACTTGGTTCATTTACAACAGGCCAAATTACTCCATTTTTATCTACAACTCTTACTTTAGTTTTATTTTTATCTAAATTAGTTCCATATACCTCTAATCTAGTTTTTTTACTTTCTTGATTTAATGGAGTTGTAGCTATCGTATTATCTCCTAATTGATCAGTATTAGTACCATAAGATGCTATAGTAATATGGGAAATTGTAATATCGTTTTTATTCTTATTTTTGGGAAGAACTGAAATAGCTATTCTATTAAATCTTTCATCTTCAAAGTTCTTATTTTCTTCCACTCTAGTGACTCCTCCGTTTGTAGAAATTGAAACCATATATGTTTGTGTCTTTTCCGTATTATTTTCAGGTACTTTAAATTTTAAAAGTTGGTTATCTCCATATCCTTCTACATATACTTTGATATCTTCTCTAGCTGTAGTACTAGTAACATCAAAAATTTGAACTACCGTTCCCTCTGTCATATGTCCATCTTTTTTAAACTGTTTTAAGTTTTTTCCAATAATTTCAATTTCCACATTTCCTCCATTGCTGTTGAAAATCTTGGAATTTATTTTATTCATACCCTTATATTCAGTTTGATTAATTTCATTATCTGCCATTATTCTTTCTAATATTTCTTTATTGAACTTTTCATTAGAATCCTTAACTGCCCCTGCCTCAATTTTTATTCTATTGTTAACTTCTGTTTCAGTTAAAGCTTTATTTAAAGTTATTATAATTTCATTATTTTTGATTTCTATATTATCCTTTGGATCTAATAATTCAAAATTAGCATGAACATTATTATAATTATTATAAGTTCTGGCTAACTTTATATTTCTTCTTAAAGTTTGTATATCACCTTTAACATTCTCATTAAATTTTATGGTTATGATTTTCCCATTATTATCTTTACTTATTTGTGTACATTTAAGCGTTTCACTTATGTTAGTAACTTTTCTTTTTCTAACTATAACATTACTACTATTTAAAAGCTTATTTTCATTTTTACTCCAAACTTCTACTCTATATACTTTATCTATATCTGTGTTATTTTTAGGAAAATCAAAGAAAATTTCTTGTTGATTTGAATTTCCTTTAAAATTATTTTCTCCATTAGTTAACTGTCTATTAGAAGAATTTTCAATAACCTTTAATTCTAAGTCATTTGATATTAAATTATTTCCTTTAACAGTAATAGGATTTCTCCCCCCTATTTCTTTCATATGTGATATTTTAGGTTTTATTTCATTTACTACTACGTTATTTTTTTTTATATCTGGCATTACATAAACTGTACTCATAGAATTCGCCTTACTTGATTTACCATCTTCATATTTAACATTTAACTTATATAATTTCTCTTTATTATTTTTATTATTAAATTTAAAAGTTATAACTTGTTTTTCTTGTAAATCCTTAATAGAATATTCTATTTCTGAGTTATCTACCATACCTGTATCATCTAAACAATAAACATATAAGTTTTCTTTTTTTAAAGTTTGTCCCTTAACTACAATCTCTAATTCTTCTCCACTTTTTACATGTTTATTTTTAAATTGATTTATTTCTATTTTTTTATTGTCTTTATTATTTAAATTGCTATCCCTAACTATACAAAGTATTATGTATTTAATTAGGTCCACACCCTACGTGCCACTTTCATGGCATAAGGCGTTCACTCGATAATATGAACCTTTTATTAAAAGTTTCATATATGTTTGGAAGTTTATTTATTAGAAAGTTATATATATTTAATTACATATTATCATAATATTTAACTTAATATTTACATTATTAACACAATCTATCATATTAATACTTTTTATTACATTTATAAATAATAACAAACTTTATATTATAACTTTTAATATATTATCCATAAAAAAATGACTTCTAAAAACTTTAGAAATCATCTTTCAAAAATTAACTTTTTCAGTTATCTATATTACTTCTACTTTAAACCCTTCACTTTAAATATTATTTACTTCCTGTGTTACAAAATAAATTCCTTTTTATAATCCATTAAAATGAGTATTTTTTTATTCCTTCAAGTTATCGAGTAGGAGCTAAATAATTATTTTATTTAGCGTCCTCTCACACCACCGTACGTACCGTTCGGTATATGGCGGTTCATTAAGAATTATGTATTAGCTGATATCCTTTAGATATACTTCTGTAACCAAGGTTTTCAATATATTTGTTGTTTAAGATTGTGTCAA
>NZ_JAUSWN010000027.1:0-39281 GCF_030815255.1 Hathewaya limosa | reverse complement strand
TAATTTTACTATAAATCTTTCACTCTTTCGAGTGGGAGATTTATTTTTTACGCAAAAAGCTGTCGCACTATTTTTTAGTGCGACAGCCCCTTTTTGTTTTTTAGTAAAAAATAAAAATTGATAAAAGAAAATATTGACAAATTATTAAGAGACATATATAGTTAATTACATAAGTAACTAACCGATAAGGTAAGGAGGTGATAAAATTGTTTTTTGACTTTAATGGTGAAATTCCTATTTATCAACAAGTTGCCAATAGCATTGAAGAAGGAATATTAAGTAATATTTACAAAGAAGAAGAGCAGATTCCATCAACAACAGAGATTTCTGTAACATATAAGATAAATCCAGCTACGGTGGGGAAAGGATTTAATTTATTAGTGACTAATGAAATAATTTATAAAAAAAGGGGGGTAGGCATGTTTGTTTGTAATGGGGCTAAAAGTAAATTATTGAAAAAAAGAAAAGATAAATTTTTTGATGATTACATTTTAAATCTTATGGAGGAAGCAAAAAGACTTGGAATAAGTGAGGAAGAAATAGTCAATATGATAAAAGGGGGATATGAAAATGAGTAGCATTGAGTTAACTAGTGTATGCAAAAGCTATGGTGAAAAAGAAATTTTATCAGACATATCTTTAAAAATAGAAGAAGGAAAAATTTATGGGCTTCTTGGGAGGAATGGTGTTGGTAAAACAACACTATTACATCTTATAACAAACAGAGATTTTTTGAGTAAGGGGATAATTCTTGTTGATGGAGAAGAGGTATATGAAAATAATAATGTACTTTCTAAAATATATTTTATGGAAGAAAAAAATTTGTTACCTTTAGATATGAAGATAATAGATATTTTTAATTGGACAAAGGAATTTTATGAAAATTTTAATATGGACTATGCTAAGGAACTTAGCAAACGTTTTCAGTTGGATATAAATAAGAAATTAAAAAAATTATCTACAGGATATAAATCAATTACTAAGTTGATTATTACTTTGGCATCAGGGGCAGAAATTTTAATATTTGATGAACCTATTTTAGGATTAGATGCGAATCATAGGGAACTTTTTTATAAAGAATTATTAAAAAATTATACTGAAAATCAAAATACTATTATAATATCTACTCATATGATTGAAGAGATATCCGACTTATTAGAAAAAGTTATAATACTAAAAGACAAAAAAGTAATAGCAAATGATTATGTAGAAAATTTATTAGAGTTAGCTTATTGTGCTGGTGGTAGCGATATAAAAATCGATGAATATATAAAGGATAAAAAGATTATAGCAGAAGAAACATTAGGAACATATAAAAAAGTTACTATATTAGAAGAAAAAACAGATGAAGATTATGAAAAAATTGATGAGTTAAATTTAGATATTTCTAAAGTAGAGCTTCAAAAATTATTTATACATTTAACAGAAATGGAGGGGGATTTAAATGAATATTAGTAATAAAATTTATAAATATCAGTTAAAAATAGCCCAAAAAGTTTTTAGTGTTTATTATGCTATTTTTGGTGCTTTTCTAGTATCTATAATTGTAGCAACGAAAATATTAGATAGATGTAATGGTGAAGTAAATGGAGTTGATTTAGGTGCTTTTATTACGATTTTTGTGTTAGGTCTATGTTCATTTAAAAAACCTTTTTATTTTTCACAAGGTAATAATGTTTCACGAAAAAGTTTTATAATAGGAACTATAAAGTATGGGGTTGTAATGACAGCTATTCTACCTTTTATAAATATAATTATAAGTAAGGCATTATCTATATTTACTGATTCTCCTAATATATTTGATTTAATATATATGTTGCCTGAGAATTTTCAGATATATTTAAATCCGGCACTTAGTGATATGAAGTTATATTTATTAATTAATTATATATGGAGTTTTACAATAGGCTTATTAATTTTTATGACAGGATTAACAATAACTATGATATATTTTAGATTAAATAAAATAGGGCAAATAGTAGTATCACTTATTCCTATTATGATGTTAATAGGAATGGACTGTTTTGGGGATTTTAATGAGAATATAGGTATACCAGTAATCATGAAGTTATTAGGATTTCAACCACAAAATCCTTATATAGGAATCATAACATTTATAATATTAAGTTTAGTAGCTATGATAATTCAATTATCATTAGTAAGAAGAGCAACAATAAATAAAGAATAAAAAAATTTAATTATAAGAAAAACCTCCACATTATAGTGAAGGTTTTTTATGTTTTTTACTTATTTTACTGAAAATATAAGGTGCTAAAATTGTAACCCATATTCCTAATGCGAAAAATCTTATAAATTCTCCTAAATTGTTTTTAGGTAAAAATATTTTAAAAGAACTTTTAATAGCAACGGCTATAATAATACCTATAAGATACTTTATTATTTGAATTTTTAGTGGCTGTTTAGCTTCAAACTTTATATATTTGGTTTCTATAAAGAATCCTATAATGAAGCTACAACATATTCCTGCTGCTTTAAAATAATCAGAAGATGTACAAAAAATGGTACCAATTAATATAGGAATTAAAAGCAACATAAGAAGATGTTCTTTTCCGTTTTCTACATAATCCATAAATTTATTAGATATAAGTGCCCAAGAAATACCAAACAATAAACCACCACAAACATCTAAAAGAGTATGTACTCCTAGATATAATCTAGATATACAAATTAATAAAATTAAAATACTACCTAGTAAATAAAAATAGTTTTTATTTATTTTTTGTATTATAGTAATAAAAAATGTAGATGAACCTTGAGTATGACCACTAGGAAAGGAATATCCAGTAGCGGTTTTAATTCTAAGTGATCTTATACCATTTTTATTAAAAGGTCTGGGAATTTTAAATATATCTTTTATAACACCATTTAAAGTCATACTTGATAGATATGCGAAACCTAATCTATATCCAAATTTTTTATCAAAACACCAGTAAGTAAGGGTAATAACTAAAAGTATAAAAAGGTCTTCTCCAAACATTGTAATAGCTTGAAAAAATCCATCTAAAAAAGGATTTGCAAAAGATTGAAAAAATTGAATTGCATTCATAAGTACCTCCTGTTAAATATAAATAAGAAAAATTATATCATAAAGTTAATTTTTTTAAAACTATTTGTAAATTTATTTTAAATAAAAATTAACATGATATTTAAAATAAAATTTATATATTTTAATAAAAGTATTAAAAAAATAAAATTTTATATATTTTATAGTTAGAAATAACTTTTAACTATAAAATATGCATTTAAATCAAAGATAATAAGAGTATAATTAATATATATAGTGAAAATTATGGAGGAAATTATGCTTCAGTGGAAAGAATTATATAATGAATGTAAAGAATGCGAAAAATGTGATCTTATAAACGGAAGAACTAATATGGTATTTGGCGAGGGAAATCCAAATGCGGATATAATGTTTATTGGTGAGGCACCAGGGGCTGACGAAGATAGAACAGGAATCCCTTTTGTAGGAAGAGCAGGACAATTACTTACAAAAGGGTTATTAGCATTAGATTTACATAGAGAAAGAGATTATTATATAGCTAATATTTGTAAGTGTAGACCTGAAAACAATAGAAATCCATTAGAGGAAGAAGCTAGAGCTTGTATACCTTATTTAAGAAATCAAGTAGCTTTAGTTAAACCCAAGATAATAGTTTGTCTAGGGGCTGTTGCAGGTAAATACATAATAGGACCTAATTTAAGAATAACAAGGGATAGAGGGATATGGGTAGAGAGAAAAGGTTTTTTTATAATGCCAACTTTTCATCCATCAGCCGTTTTAAGAGATCCAAATAAAAAAACACCATTTTGGCAAGATTTAAAAGAAATAAAAAGGAAGTATAAAGACATAAAATAAACTTTTAGTAAGTTCCGTTTTTATATTTTATTTATTTTATAAGTAATACAAATGAAAAGTTACGTTTATGGTAAATAAGAAATTGTAATAAAAGAATCAGTTAAGTAAAAATAGCCTTTAGAATTATAATCAATAATTAAATTTTTTTGAGTAAAAAACAAACATTTTAAAATTTAATTAAAAGAATAGAGAAATTTACGGAAAATAAATTATGACACTAAAATTTATAAAATAGATTTTTAGTGTCATTTATTTTTATATTTAAACTAGTTTTCTAATTTTTTATTTGCATTGATTTCTTCTACTAACTCATTTAAGTATTCCCAACGCTCCATCTTTTTTTCAAGTTTTTTTTCAAGAGATTCTTTTTTCACAAGTAATTCTTGAAGTTTTGAATAATTGGAAGCATTTTTTGTAATTTCATCTTCAGTTTCTACTATAGTATTTTCTATATTTTCAATAATACTCTCAATTTCATCATATTCCCTTTGATCTTTATAAGATAATTTTAAAAGTTTTTTTTCTTTTTTTATAGGATCATCAATTTTTTTATTAGAATTATTCACAGTTTGATTTTTGTTTTCTTCAAGTTGTTCACATTCTGTGGATAAATTTCGTTTATATTCTATAAAGTCTGAATAATTTCCGGTATGCTCTAATACCTGACCGTTTCCTTCATAAGAAAAAATTTTATTTGCTATTTTATCAAGAAAGTATCTGTCATGGGATACAGTCATAATTGGGCCATTAAAGTTTTCTATGTAGTCTTCTAAAATTTCCAATGTTGCTATATCCAAATCATTTGTAGGCTCATCTAATAGTAAAATATTAGGTGCTTCCATTAAAATTTTTAATAAAAATAATCGTCTTCTTTCTCCACCGGATAATTTATAAATAGGGGTCCACTGAGCTTCTGGTGGAAATAAAAATTTTTCTAACATCTGAGAAGCTGAAATTCTATCACCTTCTTTAGTTAAGATAAATTCAGCAGTTTCTTTGATATATTCTATAACTCTTAAATTTTCATCCATATTGTAATTTGACTGAGAAAAGTAACCTAATTTTACTGTTTCACCAAGAACAACTTCTCCACTATCAGGTTTTAATCTGTTAGCAATTAAATTCATTAAGGTTGATTTACCTATTCCATTAGGTCCAATAATTCCTATTCTATCATCCTTAGTCATAATATAAGAAAAATCTTTTATAATATTTTTTTCATTAAAGTTTTTATTAACTTTATCTAAAATAATTATTTTATTACCAAGTCTTGAATGAGCTGTAGATATTTCTAAATTATCATTTTTATTTATAGGATCTTCAGAAGAAAGTTCTTGAAAACGGTCAATCCTAGCTTTTTGTTTTGTACTTCTAGCTTTAGCACCTCTTCTTATCCAAGCAAGTTCACGTCTTAAAAGATTTTGACGTTTATCCTCCTTAGCTGATTCCAATTCTTCACGTTCAACTTTTTTTTCTAAAAAGCTACTAAAGTTTCCTTCATATGAAAATAGTCTACCATGATCAATTTCTAAAATTCGATTAGATACTCTATCTAAAAAATATCTATCATGAGTAATCATAAGTACAGAACCTTTTCTAGAATTTAAAAATTCTTCAAGCCATGCTATACTCTCATTGTCCATGTGATTTGTAGGCTCATCTAATATAAGGAGCTCAGCAGGGGAAATTAAAACTTGAGCAAGAGCTATTCTCTTTTTTTGTCCTCCTGATAATGTAGAAACTTTTTTATCAAAATCTTTAATACCTAATTTAGTTAAGATAGTTTTAGCCCTACTTTCTAAATCCCAACCATCTAAAGCATCTATTTTAGCAGAAAGTGATATAAGTTTTTCGGAAAGTTTGTTATCATTAGGATCTTTATCTAATTTTTCAATAATATTTTCATAGTTTTTTAATGCAACTATAACAGGAGAGTTTCCTTTAAAAATTTGTTCTAATACTGTGGAATTATCATCAAATTCAGGGGTTTGGGGAAGATATTCTATATTAACTTTGTTATTTTTTATAATAGTGCCTTCATCACACTCTTCTAAACCAGCAATAATTTTAAGAAGAGTGGATTTACCAGTTCCATTAACACCAATAATACCTATCTTTTCACCTTCGTTAATTCCAAAAGAAATTTTATTTAAAAGAATTTTTTCGCTATAACTTTTACTTAAGTTTTCTATAGAAATTAAATTCATATATAACCATCCTTTAAATCAATATTTTATATAAAAGTTTTTTATTTTTGGATTGTAATAATATCATAAATATAACTTTATCTTAAAATAGCATGGATTTCAAATAAACATTCTATTTTTATTTAATATATTTAATTAAATCATTAATTATAGGAATTTTTATATTTTGAGGCATTAAATTTTCAGGCTTAGGTAATACACCAATTTTTAATTTTAACATTACATATTGAGCAATAAAAAATTGAAATAGTAATATGGAACCATGAGTCATAGGAAGAAGATATCTATCGCTACCTTCTAATTCTTTAAATAAAAGACTTCTACTTGTAATTGGCAAAGTTTCATCATAAATTCCATCAATGAAAGTTACCTTATCTTTATTTAATAGGTGTCCATAGGATAGAGGATCAATTTTAAAAAGTGGATGAATTTCTTCGGAATTTAACAGTTCATTTAAACAAAATTTTCTAACGGTAGGAAGTTGTTTGTCATAAGTGCCATATAATTTATATTTATCTTGTAAAAAATAATCTGTTGTATATCCATTTTCAAACATTCTTCTGGCAAATTTTCCAACGGAACATTCATGAATTATTTTAGGAAAATATCCTCCAGTATTAAGTAAAATAGTTTCATCTATTCTAGGGTCTATACAACTAGCAATTGAACTTAACATTCCACCAAGGCAATATCCTAAAATACAGTTTTTTTCTTTCCAACGGTTAGTTTCCTGTAAAAAATCTATAGAAGATTGAATGTCTACTATGGCATGTTCCCAAGCATTATACATGGTTTTAATATCAGGATATACATAATTTTTACCACTTACACACCCTTTCGCTACACGTGTATAATGTCCGGGAAGAATTAATATATTACAACTTACATTGAAGGAAGCTAGAGTTGGACCAAGCCAAAATAAAAATCTTATGTTTTTAGTTCCTAAGCCATGAATAATTAATGCTGAACCTTTAGCAGGAGTTTTGGGTTCAAAGTTATACAGTTCAATAGTCTCAGTACCAGGGTTAGAAAATTTATAAGGACTTTTAAATTTTATATAATTACATCTATAAAATTTTCCTTTTTTAATAAAGCCACTATTGTAAGAAGTTTGAGTTTTTTCATAGCTAAAATTTATTTTCATATAAACCATCCTAATTATATTGATATAATTTAATAATATTAATTAGAGATTAAAAATGTTATAAAATATATTTAAAATTATTATCAAAATTTATGGTAAACACGTATATTAATAGTGAAGTAATTTTTAGGGAGAAAAATATGAAATTAGCTTTAAATTTTAAAAATGGTCAAAAAAGAATTTTTACTCAACAAGAAACAGATCAAATTATAAAACAATTAAATTACATGAAACTCTTTCAATTTTTTATGGGAAATAGGAAAATAAATGGCACAATAAATTTATTAGGACAACAAATTTCTGCTAACGATGTTTTCTCAATAGAATTTATTTTATAGTAATTAAAAAAGCTCATAAATTTTATGAGCTTTTTATTATTTTTATTTTAAATACTACAAAAAAGAAAATATTTTTATATTTTTTTATATAAGGAAAATATAATGGAGTTTTTTACAAAGCATGCAATTAATAAAATAAAAAAATAAATGTGAATCAAAAAGAAAAGTTAACGATAGTATTATTAAGGGGGGAAATGAATTATGAAGAAAAGAGTTTTAAGTAGTTTAATAGCTATAACGTTAACATTAAGTATAATTACTCCATCAGTTTTTGCTAGTGAAAATTCTCTTTGGAATAATGTTAAAAATGGTATTGACAAAACAGGACAAGCTGTAGTTCTTAAAGTAAATAACAAACAAGTTGGTGTATCAGAAAAAAGCAAAGTGGATGTAGATTTAGGTACAAAAATACATAAAACTATAGGTAATAGTAAAAAACTTAATTATTCAATTAATAATAGCAATAAAAAGAAAAGTATGGATGAACTTTATAAAGATGCATATGATGCAACTAAAAGAAGTTTACAAGAAAAAACACAAAGATCTATTAAAGAAGCAAGAAGTGCAATTGCTAAATTACCTAAAAATTTAGATTGGGCAATTGGTGAATTTTCTAAACAAGTGGATACAGTACAACATCCTATTTTTGTTAAAATAATAAATTTTATAAATAAATCTAAAGGTACAAAGGCTCAAATAGATATAAATAATGGAAGAGAGTTAGTTAACGATGTGATAGAGGAGCAATATAAAAGAACGTGGTCTTCGGAGTTGGATAAAATTCAACAAGAAAAAATAAATATAGCGGTAAATAAATTTAAAAATTCTACTATAATACAGTATAATACTTTAGATTTAACAGATGCAAAAATGGAAATAGATGACTTGGCTAAAGTAGAATATAATGTTGGAGTTAAACAATGGATAAATAATTATAAACATCAAATAGATAATGAAGTATTTGGTTTAAAAAATTTAACACATGAATATTCTAAAATGCTAAGTAAAGGTTTAAGTAGAGAAGAAATTAATAAAGTAACTAGTTGTAAGAATATAGATGAGCTAGTGAGATATCTAAAATCTATAAAAGTCAACGATAATAAGGCTATGAATGTAGGAAAATTCTGGGCAAGTATAAGTTTTAACATACCTTCTTATGGTATAAAGTCAGATATACAAATAGAACATAATACAGAAAAAACTATTTCACAGTTAATTGGAGAAGCTAAAGAAAAATTAAATTTAGGAGATTTACACAATATAAGTAAAAATTTAATTTTGCCAAGTAAGGCCGAAAATGGTGTAAATATAGAATGGAAATCTTCAAATGAAGACGTAATTAGTAAAAATGGGAAAGTAACAAGACCTAAAGCAAGTGAAGGAAATGAAATTATTACTTTAACAGCGATTTTGTCCAAGGATGGGATTCAAGATACTAAAACTTTTGAAGTAATAGTTAAGTCGCAAGAATTTAGTGATAATGATTTAGTAAATAGAGCAACTAATGAGTTGACTCTAGAGGGAAATCTTTCTGCATTAGTAGATGATTTAAAATTATATAATTATGATAAAACAAACAAAGTTAAAATAAGTTGGAAATCTAATAAAGAATATATTATTTCTAATGAAGGAAAAGTTGTAAGAACTAATAAAGATGAGTCAGTAGTATTAACGGCTATTTTATCAAAAGGAAAAGTTATTAAAAATAAAAACTTTAATATAGTAGTAAAAGCTAAAGAAGAAAATATAGAAAAAGAATTAATACTTGTTAGAGATTCATTAGAAATAAAAAATAGAAATAATATAGTTGAGGATATTATTTTACCGACTTCTTTAGAAGGATGCACTATATCATGGAAGTCAAATAATCCTAAAGTAGTAAGTTCTAGTGGGAAAGTAAAAAGACCTATACTAGGTAAAGCGGATTGCAAAGTTAGACTTACAGCAATGGTTAGTAAGAATGGAAAGAATGTAACTAAAGATTTTGATGTAATAGTCAAGTCTAAAAGAGAGTTAATTGCTAATAATAAAGCAGAATTTATATCCATATTAGAAGATAGTTTAAAATATTTTCCTGAAAGATTGAGAATAAGAATTCCTCAATATAATAAAAATGATTACAACCTAGAGATAGTAGAGGATGTACTTACCACAAATCCAGATTTAGATTATGGAAAACCAGAATTAAATGCAAGTCTTTCTTCAAAAGATAGAGTAGAATACATTTTAGATTTAAAATTAAATTATGCTATATCAATCGATACTATGAAAAGAGAAAAATCAGAGGTTGAGAGAGAAGTCCAAAGAATAATTAAAACAGTTATAAAAAAGGGTATGACAGATGTAGAAAAAGAACTAGCATTGCATGACTATATTGTTAAAACAGCGGATTATAATGTACAGAATTATAATAATGGAGTTTTTAAAGCTGAAGATCACAATGCATATGGAGTTTTAATTTTACACAAGGGAGTTTGTGAGAGTTATGCAAAAGCTATGCAACTATTATTAAATGCAGCAAGCATTGAATGTAAATATGTTACAGGAACTTCCAAATATAATGGAAGACCAGGACTCGGACATGCATGGAATATGGTTAAGTTAGATAACGAATGGTATAATTTAGATGCTACTTGGGATGATCCAATATCAGATAGGAATGGATCTATTGAAGTTTCTGAAAACTATTTTATGCCTGTTATTCATAAGTATTTTAATGTAACCGATGAAATACTTAATAGAGATCACATAAGAGGAGAATATGAGGAAAAAAATTATCCTAAATGTACAGGTACTAAATATGCCTATGAAAATTTAGATATTGATGAATATACAAGTGACGGAAAATTAATAAAAACAGTTAAAAGTAGGGAAAATTTGGATAGAGAAATATTAGATGCTTTAGATAAAAAGAAAAAGAATTTAATATTAAGAATTCAAGGATTTAAGATGAGCCAAGAACAATTTGCTGAGGAAGTGGAAAAAATAGCTAAGGGAAATTATGATCTTAGTTGGGATACAATAGTTTCTGATGAGAATCATGTACAATACAATTTATTTTGGTAAATAACAATAAATGCCTAAAATGTTTAAAAACAATTTTAGGCATTTTTTTTATATATAACAGAGATAATGTATAAATTTAATTTAAAATATAAAATTATACTTAATTTTATATTAAAAGAAACGATAAAAAATTTAATGAATAATGTAAATAAAGATTAAATAAAAAGTAAATTATTGTAAAACAACTTTAATTAATAAAATTTCCTTAGGAGGAATAATAATGAAGAAGAACTTTTTAACCTCAGTAATAGCAATGGCATTAACGGTAAATATATGTGCATCTACTATTTTTGCTACCGAAATATCAATGTGGAAAAATGTTAAAAGTGGTATAGATGAAGTAGGACAAAATATAGCTATTAAGGTGTCAAATGAACCAGTTAATCTTAAAAACTTAAATGAAAAAGACATATCTTTAGATAAAAAAATACAAGTGGTAAAAGAAAATACAACAGATAATAAAAATAAAAAAGATAATAATGTAAAAAAAGAAGATGTTGTTGATTTAAGTAAAAAAAGCATAGAAGAATTATATAAAGATGCGTATTATGCAACTACTAAATGTTTAAATTTACGAACTCAAGAATCTATAAAAGAGGCTAGAGATATGATTGCTAGAATTCCAAGTAATCTTCAATGGGCAATAGGAGAGTTTTCAAAACAAGTTGATTCAATTCAACAACCTATTTTTGAAAAAATTATAGAAACTTTAGAAAAAGCTAAGGAATTAAAATCTCAGCTTTCTATAAATGAAAGTAGAAAACTAATAAAGGATGTAATAGAGGATCAATATAAAGCGACATGGTCAGCGGAGTTAGATAAAGTTCAACAAGAGAAAATAAGTAATTTAGTTAAATCCATTCAAAGAGCTAGTATAAAAAACGACTCAGAATCTTGGAAAATTGCTAATGAAGAAATGAAAGATATAGATACTGTAGAGTATAATGATGGAGTTAAACAATGGATTTACACTTACAGAAAACAAATCGATGTAGAGATAGTTGGAGTTAAAGAGTTAACTAATAAGTATTCAGAAGTTATTTGTAATGAATTAACTAAAGAAGAAATCAAAGATATACTTAAATGTAGTAATAAAGATGAATTAATAAAATATTTAAAAGATATAAATGCAGATAAAAATAAAGCTTTTAATGCCGGAAGATATTGGGCTAGTAAAAGAGTTGATACAGGTTCATGGGAAATACAAACAAAATTAAATATTGAGGATAAACAAAAATCTGATGAAATAAAACAAAACAAATTAGAAAAAGAAAAGGCAGAATTAGAGAAAAAGAAACAAGAAGCAAAAGAAAAACAAGCCATAAAAGAGAAGGCAGAAAAAGAAGCAAAGGAAAAAGAAGAAGCAAAAATAGAAGCGGAAAAACAAGAAAAAAAATTAAAAGAACAAATAGAATTAGCTAAAGATACTGAAAAATTAAAATTAGAAAAAGAACTTAAAGAAGCTCAAGAGAAAGCTAAAATTGCAGCAAAGGAGGCAAAAGAAAAAGAAGAAGCAAGAATAAGGGCAGATCAAGAGGCAAAAGAAAAACAACTTGTAAAAGAGAAGGCGGAGAAGGAAGCAAAGGAAAAAGAAAAAGCAAAAATAGAAACGGAAAAAGAAGCAAAAAAATTAGAAGAACAACTAAAATTAGCTAAAGATGCCGAAAAGTTAAAATTAGAAAAAGAACTTAAAGAAGCTCAAGAAAAAGCTAAGATTGCAGCGAAGGAAGCAGAAGAAAGGGAAGAAGCAAGAATAAAGGCAGATCAAGAGGCAAAAGAAAAACAACTTGCAAAAGAGAAAGCGGAGAAGGAAGCAAAAGAAAAACAAGTCGAGCAAGAGAAAATGGAGAAAGAAGCAAAAGAAAAGGAAGAAGCAAGAATAAAGAAAGAGAAGGAAGAACAACAAGCTGCAAAAGAGAAAGCAGAATTAGAGAGACAAAGACAAGAGGAAAAAGTAAAAATTCAACTAGAGAATCAAAACAAGCTTAATGAAGCCAAACAAGCTTTAGAGCTAAAAAATATAGATGAAATAGAAAGTAATTTAAATTTACCAATAACTGGTGAAAACGAAGTTCAAATTAAATGGGAGTCTTCAAGAAAAGATATCATAGATAATACCGGAAGAGTAGTTAGACCTAAGGCAAATCAAGGAAATATGGTTGTTACTTTAAATGCTATATTATCCTTAAATGGAATTGTAGAAAATAAACAGTTTATGGTTACTGTTAAAGCTGAGGATTTTACAAATGAAGAATATGTTGAAAAAAGCTTTAATAATTTAGATATAAAAGGAAATCTACAAGGCGTAGTAGATAATATAAAATTATGTAATGAAGATGATGAAAATAAGGTAAGTATAATTTGGAACTCAAGTAATGAATCTATTATATCAAACGATGGAATAGTTACACGAAGTGATAAAGATGAAAACGTTATACTAACAGCTACATTATCAAAAGGAGAAGTTTCAAAAGTAAAAACTTTTAATATTGTAGTTAAAGCAAAAGAGGAGAATATAGAAAAAGAGTTGCAATTAGCAAATAATGCCTTAGAAATATCTAATGTAGATAATATAGAAAAAGATATTAACTTAAAAACATTTTTAAATGATATAAATATTACTTGGACATCTAGTGATGAAGGCATAATAAGTTCTAATGGAAAAGTTATAAGACCGCAATTTGGGGAAAAAGATAGGTTAGTTACATTAACAGCTACATTAAGTAAAAAAGATAAAAGTATAACTAAGGAATTTAATTTAACAGTTAAGGCCGAAAAACAATTAGTAGCTAATAGTGGAGAAGAATTTAATAATATTATAAAAGAGGCAGTAAGAAGTCTTAAACAAAGTATAAGTATTAAAGTTCCTAAGTATGATAAAAATATATACAATTTTGATCATTGGAATGATGCTATGGTTGAGCTAGGTGGTGAAGATTATGGAAAGCCTACTGCTAGTGCATCAATTAGAGGATATCAAGGGCAAGCAGAACAAGAGATAACAATAAAGTTTACTTATATGAGAGATATAACTACTGTAAGAAAACAGAAGGAAGCAGTAGAAGAAGAAGTTAAAAGAATAGTAAAAGAAGTTATAAAAGATGGAATGACAGATTTTCAGAAGGAATTGGCATTACACGATTATATAGTTAAAAATGCAGATTATAATATGGCAGGATTAAATAAAAATCCTATTGATTTAGAGGATCACAATGCATATGGTGTGTTAATCTTACATAAAGGCGTTTGTGAAAGTTATGCAAAAGCAATGCAGTTATTGTTAAAAGAAGTTGGAATAGAATGTAAATATGCTACTGGTAAGTCAAAACATGATGGACGTCCAGGAGGAGGACATGCATGGAATATGGTTAAGTTAGATAATGAATGGTACAACTTAGATGCTACTTGGGATGATCCTGTATCAGATAGAAATGGAACTAATATTGTTGTAGAGGGTTCTACTATTACGCCAGTTATTCATACTTATTTTAATGTAACAGATAATGTTCTTAATCAAGACCATATACGAGGAGATTATGAGGAAAGAAATTATCCAAGATGTACTTCTACTAAATATGCATATGATAATATGGATATAGATGAATATACTAATGATGGTAAGGTAATTCCAAAGGTAACAAATAAGGAAGAATTAGATAAGTTGATTTTAGAAGCATTGAAAACTAAAAAAAGTTCTTTATATTTAAGAATCAAAGGATTAAATATGACACAGAAACAATTAAGTGAAGAAGTAAAAGTCGTGGCAAATGGTAAATTTGGTTTAGGATGGGAGACATTAAGTTCAGATAAGAATCATGTTTTATATAAATTTAATTGGGTATAATCAAAGAAATAAAAGGCTATCTCGAAATTTCGAGATAGTTTTTTTTAAGATTAAAATTTGTATATTTAATAATAATATAGTAAAATTAATATGAATTTTGTGAAAAATATGGATATGGAGGGAATTATATGAGGAAGAAATTTCTAAGTAGTTTAATAGCAGCAGTATTGAGTTTCACCTTATTTACTTCTACTGTTTTTGCTGGAAGTAATAAATTATGGAACAATGTTAAAATAGGATTAGATAAAACTGGACAAACCGTTGTTAATAGAGTTACAGGAGAAAATATAAAACTTAATGATTTAGAAGTTAAGGATATAACATATGATGGTAATAAAAATAAGATATTAAATAAAGATTCAAAAAAAATTACAAATAAAAAAATATGCAAAGTTACAGAGAACAATTTAGATAAACTTTATAAAGAAGCTTATGATGCGACAATTAAATGCTTAAATGAAAAAACTCAAAAATCTATAAAGGAAGCAAGAAAAGCTATTGAAAAATTACCTAAGCAGCTTAATTGGGCTAAAGGTACATTTTCAGTGCAAGTTGATCAAGTTCAGCAACCTATATTTACAAAAATAATAAACTACATAAATAATTCTAAAAAATCAAAGAAGCAAAAGGATATTAATAAAGGAAAAGAATTAGTTAAAGATGTAATAGAAATACAATATAGAAGTACATGGTCTTCAGAATTAGATAAAGTTGAAGGAGAAAAAATTTCTAAGGTAGTTGATGGTATTAATAAGATCTCTTTAGTAAATGACAATACCTTGGATTTAAAAGAAGTTAAAGAAGAAATAGATGATATATCCACAGTTAAATATAATGATGGAGTTAAAGAGTGGATAGATTCATATAAAGCAGGATTAGATAATGATGTAGAAGGATTAAAGGCGTTAACAGATAATTATGCTAAATCTGTAAGTGAAGGGTTAAGTAAGGATGAGATAAATAAGATTTCTTATTGTAAAGATTTAGATGTATTAGTTGAATATTTAAAATCAATAAAGGCTGATAAAGATAAGGCCTTTAATGCGGGGAGACTTTGGGCAGCTAAAACATTTAATGTCGCTTCTTGGAAAGTAGAAAAACAACAAACATTGGATGTTCAAGCGGCAATAGCCCTTCCAAGTGGAAGTATTTATACTCCTACTTTTGTGAATGACAAAGTTGTTATAGATAATAATAAACAAAGTAAGGGATTCACTCCATTAGGAGTATTAGAGGCAATAGGGGTCAAGTATGAGGTTAATAAAGATGGTGGTTATGTAACTTCTATAAATGGAATAGGTGCTAAAGAATCCGATGGATGGATGTACACAGTTAATGGCAAAGATATTATGGAAAGTGCCGATAAATGTAAATTAAAATCTGGGGATAAAGTTCTTTGGTACTACGCAACTAAAAGTAATCAATGGAAAGCACCATCATGGGAAGAATTATTAAAAACACAAAATCAAAATGAAAGAATTGATAAGGCATTAAAAAATAATCTTAAATATCTTACATCACTAAGTTCCAAGGATCTAAACGAATGGAATTCTTTGGTCCTAAGTAAATGTGGTGAAAAAGTATCAGAAGAAAATTTAAATAAATTTATTAAATCTATAAAAGATAAAAAGGATAAAGCACAAGATACAGATTATGCAAAAGCTATAATTGCATTAACAGCTGCTGGAAAAGATGCTAGAGTTGTAGATAAAGAACTTAATTTGGTAGAAAAGTTATGCAAAAAAGGATTTATCAAGAATAATGTGTTTAGTGAAGCGTATTCATTAATTGCATTAGATTGTGGAAAATATGAAATAAAGAATGTAACTGATAGTGTAAGAAAAGATTTAGTTAAAAATTTAATAACTAAAAGTAAGGATAAAAAAGGATGGGGATTTGGTAATAATGTAGATCTTGATACAACAGCTATAGTTATGACTGCATTAGCCCCTTATAATGATAGTGTAGAAGTTAAAGAATGTATAGAAAATGCCGCAAAAACTTTAGCAAATATGCAAAATAAAAAAGGACTTTACTATTCAGAATGGACAGGAGAAAGTAGTGAAAGTTTATCACAAGCTATAATAGCTTTAACATCTAACAAGATAGATCCAGCAAGTAAACAATTCACTAAAAATGATAATAATTTAATAAGTAATTTATTAAGTTTTGCTAATGATAAAGGATTTATGCATAATAAAGGACAAGCTGAGAATATATTAGCTACTTCTCAAGCTACTCAAGCACTTATATCATATAGAGATTTTGTAAATAATAGAGGGGCTTTTTATGAATTAAAAGATTTTTCTAAAGTGGATAATGAAAAATCTATAAATATTCAAGTTAAAATATCCATACCAAGTAAAAAAGATCCTATATCAAAATGTGAAAATTTTAAAGTTAATAATCAAAAACAAAACATAACAGTTTTAGATTCACTTAAAAATGTAACAGACAAATATATAATAGAAAATAGCACTTATGGTCTGTTTGTTAAGTCTATATTAGAAATAGAAAATAAAAATTATGATGGATGGTGTTTCACAGTAAACGATGTCCAATCATCAGTAGGGGCAAGTAAAGTCAACTTAAAGGATGGAGATAAAGTTCTTTGGTATTATGCAACTGAAGGAAATCAATGGAAAACTCCAAAATGGGATGAGGTAAAATAAATAGAAATTAAATAATGAATTTAAAAAGTGTAATAGCTTAAAATAAAAAGAGTTATTATACTTTTTATTTTATAAAGACATATTGACACTAATGGTAACAATTGCTATACTTTAACTAATATTAGTCGGACGGGCGGACGAGAAAGGAGAACAGGTTATTATTAAAGAGAATTGTATAAATAATCAAGAAAAAATTTTACAAGTTACTGAAAAATTAATTATAGAAAAGGGAATAGAAAGTACTAGTTTAGCGGATATTGCCAAAGAGGTTGGAATTAGTAAGGGAACTTTGTATTATTATTATTCATCTAAAAATGACTTAATTAATGATATTGCACATAGATATTTTAAGGAAAGTACATTAAAAATAAATAAGGCATTACAAAATATAGATACTAATAGTGATCCAACTAAAATCATAGAAGTTACTTTTAAAAACATATTAAATGCTCATGAAAATGGAAAACTACATTTATGTCTTATTCAAGAAGCCTTAATGAAAAATGAAGATTTAAGAAAACAATTTAATAAAGAATATATAAAGTGGAAAAATGTTGTTGAAGAAGGATTAAGAAAAATATTAAAGGATAAAAATATAGATTATAATGTACTTAGTAACATAATGGTTGCTACTATGGATGGATTTGTATTACAAAGTTTATTAAAGACAGATTCTATTTCACCAAGTTCAATAGCAGAATATGTAGTAAAAAATAAATAAATAAATTATTAGTGAGTGGAGGGGTTTCGTTTGCAAAAAATAGCATTAATAACAGATAGCGCATGTGACTTAGGAAGGGATATTATAAATAAATATAATATAAATGTACTTCCTTTTAGAATTATATATGAGAATAAGGAATTTTTGGATGGTATAAATATTAAACCAGAAGATGTTTATTCTAACCTAGATGAAGAAATACCAACATCATCATTACCATCCTTATCAGATATGGAAAAACTTTTTAATAGAATAAAGCTAGAGGGATATACACATGTTATAGCAATTACTTTATCATCAGGATTATCAGGTATTTATAATGCCTTAAGACTTATAAGCGAAGATTATCCTGAAATTGAAAGCTTTATTTTTGACTCTAAAAGTATATCATTAGGCGAAGGTATATTAGTAGAAAAATGTGGGAAGATGATAGAAGAAGGTAAATCTTTTAAAGAAATTATAACAGAGATTCCAAAGATAAGAGAAAAGGTAAATGTATTTTTCGTAGTAGGAACTTTAAAGTATTTAAAAAAAGGTGGAAGAATCGGTGCAGTTGCAGGAACCATAGGTGAAATGTTAAGTTTAAAACCTATTATAACAATTGATCAAGATGGAAGATATGTAACTTATGAAAAGTTAAGAGGTAGAAAGCAGTCACTTAAAAAGCTAGTAGAAATTGCAAGTGGCTTTGAAAAGCCTGGTGATGCATGGCTAATGCATGGATATGCAGAAGAAGAAATGGAGAATGTTTACGAAAATTTAAAAAAGGTACCAAATATAAAAAATATTTCTAAGGGTGGTAGTATAAGCCCAGTGTCAGGTGTTCATAGTGGACCTGGACTAATTGGATTAGTTTACTTACAAGATTAAATTTTGATATAATGTATTATAAAAATACTTTTAGCTTCAGTTGAAATATACTGAAGCTAAAAAATTTTATAAAAACTTTAGGAGGTAGACTATGTTAGAAGGAACTGTAGAAAAAATAGATAAATTAATTATATTTATTTTGATGTATACAATGATTTTTTACATCTTTTTTGGGACTTTAAAATATACTTTTCCTTTTGTTATAGCACTGATTATAGCTTTGATTTTAAGAAAACCTACCGAATACTTAATGAAAAAGTTTAAGTTTAAAAGTACGTTAGCTTGTTTGATAACTAATATATTTTTTTTCGCTATAATTTTTTCATTATTACTATGGGGAATAATTTCACTAAGTAATGAATTAGTTCAATTAGCCAAAGGTACTCAAGATTATTTGGTAAATAATTCAGACAATATTTATACGTTTATAAGTAAAATACAGCAAAAATATGAAAATGTAGATCCTGAAATATTAAAAACTTTTAAAACATACATATCAGAGTTTATAAGTAAATACTCAGGTAATTTATTATCCTTTTCAGGATCAGTGGTAACATCATTAGTAAGCTTTGTTAGCAATGTGCCATATTTATTAATGGTAATATTTTTTTCTATTATGGCAACTTACTTTTTTACAAAGGATTTAATTATTAGAAAAAAGCAAAATATACAAAATAACATAATGGGAAAATATTCAAGTATATTTAATCAAGCGAAGAAAATGATTATAAATTATTTAATGTCTTATGGATTAATAATATTTTTAACTTTTATAGAAACTTTGATAGTATTCTTGATCTTAGGAGTTAAATATTCAGTTATATTAAGTATAGTTTCAGCTATAGCAGATATACTGCCAGTCGTAGGAATAGGAATGGTATATGGACCCTTAATTATTATATACTGGGTTATAGGGTCAAAAGGAATAGCAGTCACATTACTTATAGCTTATGGAGCAATGTCTGTTATAAGACAGATAATAGAACCTAAAATTGTATCAGCTTCTTTAGGAATACATCCTGTAGCGGTGTTGGCGGCTATATTTATAGGATTAACTATGAATGGATTTATGGGAATGATATTTTTCATGTTTCTTATAGTATTTTATAATGTTTTAAAACAAGTAAAAGTTTTATAAATAAAATTATAAATCGTTCTTTATACGAATCTGTATGATAAAAGTATAAGGAACGATTTTTTAGTAAAAAGTTATTATAATGATATAATGAATAATAATGGTTATATATAATTTAAAAGAGGAGGATCTAGCTTAGTAGATATATTAAGTTAAACAAATTTTATGAGTATAAGATTTATTTATGGAAGAAGTGGAAGTGGAAAAACTTCCTTTGTAATTAATGATATAAAAAATGAATATAGAAATAAAAGAACTAAGGGACCCCTTATTTTAATTACCCCTGAACAACTTACTTTCCAAACAGAGAAAAAACTTATAAATGAATTTGGTTTTTTAGGTAAGGATATAGATGTTTTAAGTTTTAAGAGAATGGCTAATAAAGTTTTTAAGGAAGTAGGTGGAATAACTAAAACGCATATACAATCGTCAGGAAAAACTATGCTTTTATATAAAGTTGTTGATGAATTAAAGGATGAATTAAAAATTTATTCTACAGCAGCTAAACAAACTGGATTTGTAAATACGTTATTAGAAATTGTAAGTGAATTTAAAAAATATAATGTAACACCAGAGACATTATATGAACTAAAAGATGATATAGATGAGAATAGTTTTTTATATAATAAAATTAGTGATTTAGCTATAATTTATGAAAAATTTCAAAAGATTCTACACAGTGGATATATAGATCCAGAAGAAGATTTGACTATACTTAATAAAAAACTTAGTGAAAGTAAAATTTTTAGAGACATAGATATTTGGATTGATGAATTTAGTGGATTTACTCCTCAACAGCATTTGATTTTAGAATCTTTACTTAGAAATAATTGCAATTTAAATATAACTTTAAATATGGATTATGAGGATAGTGAAAGTATAAACTATAGTACGGTATTTTCACCTATAATTTATACGAGAGATAAATTGATTGAAATGGCAAGAAAAGAAGGAATAAAAGTTGAAAAATCTATAGAGTTATCAAATTCTCCTGTAGTTAAATTTAAGGAAAAAGAGGATTTGGCATATTTAGAAAGAAATTATTTTTCTTATCCATTTAAACCATATAAAAAAAATATAGAAAATATAGAGTTGTTTAAGGCAATGAATATATATTCAGAAGTAGAAGATTTAGCAATAAATATTTTGGGGTTATGTCGTGAAAAAGGTGCTAAATTTAATGAGATAGCGGTAATTACAAGAAATCTAGATACATATGAAAACTTAGTAAAATCAATTTTAAATGAATATGATATACCGTATTTCATAGATGAAAAAAAGGATATAAGTTCAAATAATTTAATAATACTTTTATCTTCTCTAATGGATATATTAAATAATAATTGGAGATATGAAAGTGTTTTTAGGTATTTAAAGACAGGAATTTTAGGTATTGAATATAATCATATAGATTTATTAGAAAATTATATTTTGGAGTCTGGTATAAGAGGTAAAAAGAATTGGATAGAGGACCAAAGTTGGTACAAAAATATAATTTCTAAGTACAATTTAAAATATAAAATTAATAATTTTTTATACAATACATTAAGCAACATGGAACAGCTAAAACGTGATGATTATGTTAAAAGCTTTGAAGGTAATATTAAAGGATTTAAAGATAAATTTGAAACTGTTTTTGATTATGTAAAAGAAAATAAAAATATAAAAAATATAGATTATGAAAAAAGAGAAATTATAACAGAAGAACAAATAATTCAAAGTTTTATTTCTAATGACTTTTATGAGTTAGTTCAGTTATTTAATGAAGAAGTAGAAGAAGAAACATTAAAAAAAGTAAAAGCTTTATGTGATGAAATAAAAATAATTACTGATACTAGAAATCAGGTTATTGGGCCAATTGTAAGTTTAAATAATAGTATGCGTGGCAGAAGAAAAATTAAAGATTTCTGTGTAGCACTTTTCAACTATTTAGAAATAATTAATATTAGAGAGAAAATTGAAAAGCTAGTTACTAAATTTAAGGAAAGAAAAGAAATTGAATTAGTAAATGAGTACAGTAAGATTTGGAATTTTATTATGCAACTTTTAGATCAAATGGTTGAAGTAGTTGGCGAAGAAGAGGTTACGTTGGAGAAATTTTCTAAAATAATGCAGCTTGGTTTTAAAGAGCATAAAATGGGATTTATTCCTCAAACCCTTCATCAAGTAATTGTAAGTAGTGTTGAAAGATTAAGAGGACATAATATTAAATACTTATTTATATTGGGAGTAAATGATGGTGTGTTCCCCAAAACTAACGCAAAAGAAGGAATTCTTACAGATAGAGATAGGATATTTATAAAAGATAAAGGTGTAGAGCTTGCAAAGGACACAAGAAGTCAAGCATTTGAAGAACAATATTTAATCTACACAACTTTAACTTTAGGACAGGAATATTTAAGGATAAGTTATCCAATATCAGATCATGAGGGAAAAGCATTAAGACCTTCTATTATAATTTCCAGGTTAAAAGCATTATTTCCAGCATTAGAAGAGGAAAGTAATGTTGTTTCAATTAATGAAAAAAATCTCATAGTAAGTAAAACACCTACATTTAATCATTTTATTGAAAAATTACAAGAGGTAGATGAGAGTAAAGAGTTATCTGAACTTTGGATAGAAGTTTATAAATGGTTTAATAAGGATGAAAAATGGAGAGAAAAGATAGATGGAATGTTAAATGCTTTTTCTTATTCTAATCAAGTTGAAACCATAGGTAAAGACAGAGCAATTGAATTATATGGTGAAAATAAAATGTTCAGTATTTCTAGAATAGAAAATTATATAAGATGTCCTTTTGCTTATTTTGTTAGATATGGATTAAGAGCAGAAGAAAGAAAAATATTTAGTTTAAATCCACCAGATTTAGGTACGTTTATGCATAGTATATTAGATAGATTTTCAAAGTATGTAGATAAGGAAAGTTCTTGGGATAAGATTACCGATGAATTATGTGAAAAACTTGTTGAAAAAGGATTTAATAAGGAAATGCAAGAATCTATAGGAAATGTGTTTAAAGGTTCACGTAGATATGGATATTTTGGTGAAAGAATAAAGAGGGTTGTAAAAAAATCAGCAAAATTAATTGTTCAACATATGCAAAGAGGAGGTTTTTCACCTTTAGGATATGAAATTCAATTTGGTTTGGGAAAAGAGGGGTATTCACCTATAGAGTTAGAGTTATCTACAGGAGATAAGGTTCAATTAGTTGGAAAAATTGATAGGGTAGATAAACTTATATACGAGGGAGAGGAATACTTTAGGGTAATAGATTATAAGTCAGGAAATAAAGATTTCAAACTTTGGGAGGTTTATTACGGTCTTCAAGTTCAGCTTTTAACTTATTTGGATGCAATACTAGAGAAAGAAGGAGAAAAAATTGATTTTCCCGTATTTCCAGCAGGAATTTTGTATTTTAAAATAGATAATCCAATAGTTAAAAAAGATAAAAACTTATCAGATGAAGAATTAGAAAAAGAAATAATGAAAGCACTGAAAATGAAGGGATTAATTTTAGCTGATACAAAGATAGTTAGAGAAATGGATAGAGAAATAGAAGGAGCATCTTTAATATTGCCTGTTGGTTTCAAAAAGGATGGAGATTTTTCTAAGATTTCTCATATTGCTACAAAAGAGCAATTTGAGCTTTTAAGAGAGCATGTCAAAAGTAAATTAATAAATTCTTGTGAAGATATGTTAGAAGGAGTAATTAATATAGGACCGTGTATGACAAAAACAGGTACTGCTTGTGAGTACTGTGTATATTCAAGTATCTGTACTTTTGATTTAGCAATGCAAGATAATGAGTATAAAATATTAAAAGAAAAAAGTGATGAAGAAGTTTGGAAATTATTAAATGAAGAAAAGGAGGAAAGAGAGAATGGCGGATATTAAATGGACCAACGAACAATTGGATGTAATAGAGACACATAATTGTAATCTTTTAGTTGCTGCGGCTGCCGGTTCAGGAAAAACAGCAGTACTTGTTGAAAGAATTATTCAAATGATTATGGATGAAAAAAATCCAATAGATATAGATAGATTATTAGTAGTTACATTTACTAATGCTGCAGCATCAGAAATGAGAGAGAGAATAGGCGATGCATTATCTAAGGAGATTGGTAAGGGAAAAAATGCTGTAAGATTACAAAGACAATTAACTTTATTAAATAGAGCCAGTATAACAACAATTCACTCTTTCTGTTTAAATGTAATTAAAAATAATTTTCATAAAATAGATATAGACCCGGGATTTAGGGTAGCAGATGAAACTGAAGTTGTGCTTTTGAAACAAGAGGCTTTAGAAGAATTGTTTGAACATAAATATGATAATTCTGTTGAAATTAATGAAGAGGAAGGGTGCTCAGGAGAAGAGTTTTTAAGGTTGGTAGAAACGTATTGTACTAATAGAGATGACCTTAGACTTATGGAATTAGTTTTAAGAATTTATAATTTTGCTAATACAGCACCTAATCCCAAGAAATGGTTAGAAGAGAATTCAGAAAAATTTAATGTAAGCAAATTTAATTCTATTGAAGATAGTGATTGGATTAGAATTTTGAAAAATACATTATTAGTTTCATTGCAAGGCGCTTATATGCAATATTGTGAAGCGTATAATTTAGTGCAAGAATCTATTGAATTAGAACCTTATGAAGAACTTATAAAAGATGAATTAGCTATGATTAATGATTTAGTTCAAGGCTTAAAGATATCTTTTATAGATTTTATAACAGAGATACAAGAAGTTAAATTTAAGAAGCTTCCTACAATTAGGAATGTAAAAGATAAAAATACAAAAGATAAAATACAGGGAATTAGAAATGATATCAAAAAACAAATTGAAGCATTAAGACAGGATTATGGGGAAATAAGTAATGAGAATGTAAAAGAAAGTTATGAATATATTTACCCTATAATAAAGAATTTAAGTATTTTAGTTATGCAATTTAGTACAATATATAAAAGAAAGAAAAAGGAAAAGGGAATTATTGATTTTAATGATTTTGAACATTTTTGTTTAGAAATTTTAGTTGAAAAAGATGAAAAAAATCAATGGGTTATAAATGAAAAAGGAAAATATGTTCCATCAGGCGTGGCATTAGAATTAAGAGAAAAGTATGATGAAATTTTAATAGATGAATATCAAGATTCTAATTTTGTTCAAGAATTATTATTAAACATGGTTTCTAAAGTTAGTGAAGGAAAGCCCAATGTCTTTATGGTAGGCGATATAAAACAGAGTATATATAGATTCAGACAAGCAAAACCAGAATTGTTTCTAGAAAAATATAATAATTATAGTAGTGAAAAGGGATCAGATTTTAGAAAAATATTGTTGTTTAAAAATTTTAGAAGTAGAAAAGAAATATTAGATGGAGTTAATTTTATTTTTACCTCTATAATGTCAGAACAGATTGGGGAATTGGATTATAACGAAAATGAGGCATTGAACTTAGGGGCAGATTATGAAGAAATTGGTTATAAAGAGGGTTTCGTAGGTGGAGATATAGAGCTTCACTTATTAGAAAAAAATGAGGAAGAAGCTGAAACAGAAGTTGGTATCCAAATAGATGATGATTCTGAAGAGGTTGAATCAACAACAGATATGGCCTATGAAGCTAGAATTACAGCATATAGGATAAAGGAATTTATAGAGAATAATGAAAATCCCTTTATGGTTTTAGATAAACATACAAAGGAATATAGACGTGTAAAATATAAAGACATTGTAATTTTGTTGAGAAGCACAGCTAGTGTAGCTGGAGAATTTATGGAGGAATTTAAAAAATATAATATTCCAGCATATGCAGATATAAGTACAGGATATTTTGAAACTACGGAGATTAAAACAATATTA
Source organism: Hathewaya limosa (assembly GCF_030815255.1). Classification (NCBI taxonomy): domain Bacteria; kingdom Bacillati; phylum Bacillota; class Clostridia; order Eubacteriales; family Clostridiaceae; genus Hathewaya; species Hathewaya limosa. Next base: position 13,544 of record NZ_JAUSWN010000027.1, on the reverse strand, counting down.
AGCCTTTTGCAAATAATAGATAATCCCATACAAGATATTCCACTATTAGCCATAATGAAATCTCCAATTGGAGGATTTAGTCCCGATGATTTTATAAGCATTAGGATAGATGAAAAACATAAAAGTTTTTACGATGCTTGTAAAGATTATATAAAAAATAATGATAATAAACTAAGTAAAAAGCTTGATGAATTTTTTTATAAGTTAGACTCATGGATTGAGAAATCATTATATACTCCAATAGATGAATTTATTTGGTTTTTATATATGGAGACAGGATACTATGGGTTTGTAGGAGCATTACCAAATGGAATTCAACGACAAGCAAACTTAAAAGTATTATTCCAAAGGGCTAGACAATATGAAAATACAAGTTATAAAGGATTATTTAATTTTATTAATTTCATTAATAGATTAAAAAACAATAGTGGAGATATGGGTAGTGCTAAAATTTTAGGAGAAAATGATGATGTAGTTAGAATAATGAGCATTCATAAAAGTAAAGGTTTGGAATTTCCTATAGTTTTCTTATGTGGTATAGGAAAAAAATTTAATTTACAAGATTTAAATTCAAATTTACTTTTACATCATGAGCTAGGATTTGGACCAGATCTTATAGATTATGAAAGAAGAATTTCTTATCCATTACCAATAAAGAAAGCAATAAAGGAAAAAATTCTTATGGAAACTATATCAGAAGAAATGAGAATTTTATATGTTGCCTTAACAAGAGCAAAAGAGAAGCTTATTTTAGTAGGTGGAACTAGAAATATAGTGAATTTTATTGAAAGAACGAAAAATAGGGCATCCTTTAAGAATGAAAAAGTTGCAGAGTATAGTATAGCTAAATGCAGAAGTTATTTAGATTGGATAATGATTTCATTAATTAATCATAGTAAATTTGTAGAACTTTTAAAAGTAGAATTAAACAGGGTATTTGGAATTGAACAAGAATTTGAAAATAATATTGATGATAATTCTAAATGGAATTTTAAAATTTGGAATAAAGGTGAATTAGAAGATTTAAAATTAGAAGATGAAAAAGATAGAGGAGAAGTTTTAACAAATATTTTAAATCAATATAATGTTAATGATGAATTAATAGAAAACAATGTATGTAAAGATAATCAAAAGAACATAGACAATAAAATTTATGATTTTATAAATTCTAGATTAACTTATGAATATATGTATTCGAAGGCAGAAGAACTTCCTACAGTATTAACGGTTTCTGAATTAAAAAGAAGATTTAATGTATTAGAACAAGAAAATTCACAAGAAGTTGTTGAAGTTAGTCTTATAAAAAGACCTTCTTTTATGGAAGGAAAGAAAAAGTTAACAGCTGCAGAAAGAGGAACGGCTTTTCATGCAATTATGCAGTATATAGACTTTGCCAAAGTAAAGTCTATAGAGGATGTGAAAAGTGAAATTTTTAGAATTTATTCAAAAGAACTAATAACAGAAGAAGAGTCAAATTCAGTGGATCCTAATAGAATATTTATGTTTTTTAAAGATAAATTAGGAAATAAAATAGTAAATAGTATTCCAAATGTGTATCGAGAAATAGAATTTCATATTCCATTAAAAGCTATAGAAGTATTTCCAGAACTTAAAGATGAAATTTATAAGGAAGAGGAAATATTGTTACAAGGAATTATAGATTGTTATTTTGAGACAAGGGATGGAGAAGTAATTTTATTAGATTATAAAACAGACTATATAGAACAAGGAGAAGAAGAAAAGATAGTAAGAAGATATAAGTTGCAACTAGATTATTATGAAAAAGCTCTTGAAATACTTACAGGGAAAAAAGTAAAAGAAAAATATTTATATTTATTTTCTTTAAATAAGTCAATTAGATTATAATATATCTATACGTTATATTAATAAGAAATAAATAATTATATATTTTATTAAGATTCTCTCTATGAGGTGATTTAGTGTTAACATTTATAGCAAAACTAGTTAAAAGGTTTAAAGAGCATGACTTATATGCTCTTGCATGCCAATTAGCATATAGTTTAATCCTGTCTATATTTCCTTTTTTAATATTTTTACTTACTATAGTTGGATATAGCTCTTTAGATGCCGAAACTATCATGAGTACATTACAACCATTAATGCCACATAGTGCATTTGAACTTTTATCACAAACAGTGTCTGAAGTATTAACAATGGGGAGGATAGATGTTTTATCTTTTGGTATTTTAGGTACTCTTTGGGCATCATCTAGTGGATTTCGAGCTATTATAAAAGGATTAAATAAAGCTTATGAAACAAAGGATAAGAGACCTTATTGGAAAACTATTATTTTATCTTTAATATCTGTTTTTGTATTAATAATTATAGTTATTTTTGCATTTTCTACAGTTGTATTTGGAGAGAAAATAGGTCTTGCAATAATAAAATATTTAAATCTATCAATGGATTTTATTTTAAATTGGAATATTATAAGATATTTTATGGCTCTAATATTCATGATAGTAATCTTTTCAATTTTATATTATGTAATACCATGTAAAAATATGAAGTGGCTAGAGGTGCTTCCAGGAGCTTTATTTTCAAGTTTAGGATGGATAATTACTTCAGCAATTTTTGCATATTATGTAAATAACATAAACAATTATTCTAAAATTTATGGAGGATTAGGCGCTGTAATTGTATTGTTACTGTGGTTATTTTTGACATCTATAATAATTCTCTTAGGTGGAGAAATAAATGCAATTTTAAGTGAAGGAAAATGATTAAGATTCAACTAAATGGGTATAATCCTAGAAAATACCTTTAAGGAGGATGTACCTATGAATAAAATTTTTATCATTGGACGAATCGCTAAGGAGGCAGAATTAAAGACTACAGAAGAAAATAAAAAAAGTTATACAAAGTTTCCAGTAGCAGTAGATGCAGGATACACAAATAAGCAAGGTGAGAAAGTTACTGATTTTTTTCAAGTTTCATTATGGGGAAAACCAGCAGAGGCCTTAACACCATATTTAAATAAAGGAAAACTTGTTAGTATTATTGGAAGTTTGAGAAATCATAGTTATGAAAATAAAGAAGGAAATAAAAAGTATTATACAGAAATTTTAGCGGAAGAAGTAAAGTTTTTGGAATATAGTAAAGCAGAATAAAAAGCCCAAAACAGTAAAGACATATATTAAACAAATGTTAAATTAAAAATATATATAAAGTGTATTTTTATATAAAATAAAGCCTATATCTTAGTTTACATAGTAACTTAAGGTATAGGCTAATTTTTATGTTCTTGACAAAAGTTAAAATTTTTAATATACTTTGGGTATCAAATAGTTTGATAATCAAAATTTGTGTGGTGATCTTTTGAGTAAGTCAGTGAAAATTTTAAATGAATTATTGGTAGAAACGTTTAATGATATTTTAACTATTGAACAAAATGCCATTAAAGAAGGAAATCTTAAAGATCTATCTATTACCGAAATCCATACAATAGCTGCCATTGGAATGTATGATAATAAGGCAATGAGTGAAATAGCACAGCAACTTGAAATTACTGTGGGTACTTTGACTATAGCAATTAATAATCTTGTTAAAAAAGGTTATGTTGAGAGAAAAAGAAGTGAAACAGATAGAAGAGTTGTTTTAATTGAACTTACTAGAAAAGGAAAATTAGCCTTTAGAGTGCATGAAAAATTTCATTCAGATATGATAAGAGCTACTATTGAGGGATTAAGTGATGAAGAAGAAAGTGTATTAATAAATTCACTAGAAAAATTAAATAGTTTCTTTAAGAAAAATTATCATCTAAAGTAATCGAAATTATAAATTCTATCTTTAGAAAAGTATGAAAGAAGGAAACACGATGAACAAAGTACGTATATTAGGTACTGGTATGTATGTGCCTAAAAAAATACTTACAAATCATGAACTTAGTCAGATTGTTGAAACTAATGATGAATGGATAAGTTCTAGAACTGGAATAAAAGAGAGAAGAGTAACAGAAGGGGAAGATTTAAAAACTTTATCTTATAATGCAGCTAAAATTGCTTTAAAAGATGCGAAAATTTCTCCTGAAGATTTAGATTTAATAATAGTTGCTACATCTTCATCTATAAAAACATTTCCTTCTATAGCCTGTGAAGTACAAAGTTTATTAGGAGCAAAAAATGCGGCAGCTTTTGATATGTTAGCAGCATGCTCCGGCTTTGTATATGGTTTATCTTGTGCTAAGGCCTATATAAATAGTTGTATGTATAAAAATATTCTAGTAATAGGTGCAGAGATATTATCTAATGTTTTAAATTGGAATGATAGAAATACATGTGTTCTATTTGGAGATGGTTCATCGGCTATGGTGTTATCCGTAGGAGAAAAGGAACAAATTCCTCAAATCATTTTAGGGTCAGATGGGGATGGTGCAGATTATTTAAGTTGTTATTGTAATGATCTAGATACTCCTTTTTTACAAGAAAAAAGTTCAAATTATAAATATATAAAAATGGATGGTAAAGAAGTATTTAAGTTTGCAGTAACAAAAGTTGAGCAATGTATAAAAGAGATTCTAAAAAGAGAAAATATAAGTTCTGTAGATCATATTATATGCCATCAAGCTAATTATAGAATAATTCAAAATGTGAGTAAAAGACTTAATATCCCAATGGAAAAATTTTATATTAACTTAGATAGGTATGGAAATACATCTAGTGCTAGTATAGGAATAGCTTTTGATGAAATGAAAAAATTAGGTATCTTAAAATCAGGAGAAAGAGTTATTATAGTTGGATTTGGTGCTGGACTTACCTGGGGTGGAGCATTAATAAATATTATATAGGAATAAACCTTTGAAATATACTTTGAATATCAAACAAAAATATTTTTTATAGAAATTAAATAAAATCTTATATATAAATATAAAAGATTTATTTTTTATATAAATACTTTGATTGTCAAACTTAAATGTAAAATTGTTTACATTTATATAGTAAGAATTAAAAATGAGCTTTTAAAAGAGTATTTTAAAAATAAATACTTTGATAATCAAATAAAATCACTAATTTATAAGGAGAGAATTATTATGATATTTGAAAAAGTAAGAGAAATTATTGTTGATCAATTAGGTGTAGATGAAAGTGAAGTTACTATGGAAAAAGCATTAATTAATGACTTAGGTGTAGATTCACTAGAAATTTTTGAGATCGTAATGTCTTTAGAAGAAGAATTCGATATTCAAATTCCTAATGAAGATATAGAAGAAATTAAAACTGTTGGAGAAGTTGTAAAGTATATAGAAGAAAAGACTAAATAAGAAAGATAGTAATTTTAAGTGTGGAGGGAACTATGTTTAATTCTAAGATATGCGAAATTTTAGAAATTCAATATCCTATATTTCAAGGGGCCATGGCTTGGATTGCAGATAGTTCCTTAGCCGCTGCAGTTTCTAATGCAGGTGGCTTAGGGATTATAGCAGCAGGAAATGCGCCAGTAGAAGTAGTTAGGGAAGAAATTAGAAAAACAAAACAGTTAACAAATAAACCTTTTGGGGTAAATATAATGCTTTTAAGTCCTTATGCAGAAGAAATTACAGATTTAGTATGCGAAGAAGGGATTAAGGTTATAACTACTGGTGCTGGAAATCCAGGGAAGTATATGGATAAATGGAAGAGTAAAGGGATTAAAGTTATTCCTGTAGTTCCTTCTGTAGCTTTAGCTAAAAGAATGGAAAGAGCTGGGGCAGATGCTGTAATTGTAGAAGGATGTGAGGCAGGAGGGCATATTGGAGAATTAACTACTATGGTTCTAGTACCACAAGTGGTTGATGCCATAGATATTCCTGTAATTGCAGCTGGTGGTATTGGAGATGGAAGAGGTGTTGTAGCAGCATTTATGTTAGGTGCAGATGGAGTGCAACTTGGAACAAGATTTTTAGTAGCAGACGAATGCAATGTACATGAAAATTATAAGCAAAAAGTATTATCGGCAAAAGACATAGATACTGTGGTTACAGCAAGATGTACTGGTCATCCAGTTAGGGTTATTAGAAATAAATTAGCAAGAAAATATTTAGATTTAGAGAAGCAAGGTATTTCTAAAGAAGAAATGGAAGGATTAGGAACAGGTACTTTAAGAAAAGCTGTTGTAGAAGGTGATGTGGATGCAGGTTCTATTATGGCGGGACAAATAGCTGGATTAGTTAAGAAAAAGCAAAGTTGTAGTGAAATAATACAAGAACTTTTTACAGAAGCTGAAAGTGTGGTTAGTACTTTTAGGGAGGAAAAATAAATGAGTAACATAGGATTTATATTTTCAGGACAGGGTTCTCAATATATAGGAATGGGTAAATCAATATATGAGAATTTTGAAGAAAGTAAAAATGTTTTTAATAAAGCTGATGAGATTTTAGGGTTTTCACTTACTTCTCTTTGTTTTGAAGGAAAAAAAGAAGAGTTAGAAAAGACAGAAAATACTCAACCGGCAATACTAACTACCAGTTTTGCTATATATAAAGTTTTAGAATCTAGAGGTATAAAACCTAAAGTAATGGCAGGACTTAGTTTAGGTGAATATTCAGCTTTAGTAGCGTCTGGTGCTTTAGAATTTGAAAAGGCTATAGCTTTAGTTAGAAAAAGAGGAAGATTTATGGAGGAAGCGGTGCCAAGTGGCACAGGTTCTATGGCAGCTATTATTGGTTTAGAAAAAGAAAAGATAGATAAAATTGTTCAAGAATGTTCAGAAGAAGGATTTATAGCTATTTCCAATTTAAATTGTCCAAAACAGATTGTTTTGGGAGGAGAAAAAAAAGCTATACAGAAGGCCTGTATAGTAGCTAGAGAAAAGGGAGCATTACGAGCACTTGAATTATCTGTTAGTGGTCCTTTCCATACTCCTATGTTAAAAGGAGCGGCAGAGAATTTAGAACTAGAACTTAATAAAATAGAGTTTACGGATCCAATTGTACCAGTAATAACTAATGTTACTGGAGACTATATGGAGTTTTCGAAGATAAGAGAAACATTAAAAACACAAGTTATGAGCACTGTCTTATGGCAAAAATCTATTGAAAAAATGTTAGAAAGTGGTATAGATACTTTTGTGGAAATTGGACCTGGAAAAGTTTTAAGCAATTTTATAAAAAAGATAAATAGAAAAGTTAATATATTGAATGTAGAAGATACAGAATCGTTAAAAACTGTCTTAGAGAAATTGAAAGTCTAACTAGCGAGAGGAGAAGGTTTACATGAAAGAAAATAAGGTTGCCATAGTGACAGGTGGAAGTAGAGGAATTGGAAAAGCCATAGCATTAAGACTTGCAGAAAAAGGATTTAATATTGTAGTTAATTATAGAAAAGATAATGAGGCTCTTTTACAATTTATAAAGGAAATAGAGTCAAAGGGTGTTACTGCTATGACTATAAAAGCAGATGTTAGTAACTTTAATTCTGTAGAGGAAATGTTTAAACAGGTTATGCAGCATTATGGAAGAATTGATGTTTTAGTAAATAATGCAGGAATAACTAAAGATACATTACTTATGAGAATGAAGGAAGAAGATTTTGATTCTGTTATAGATGTAAATTTAAAGGGAACATTTAATTGTGTTCGTCAAGTTACACCTATTATGCTTAAACAAAAAGGTGGAAGAGTTATAAATATATCTTCTGTTGTAGGTGAAGTAGGTAATGCAGGTCAAGTAAATTATGCATCTTCAAAGGCAGGAATTATAGGACTTACTAAATCACTTGCTAAGGAGCTAGGCAGTAGAGGAATTACAGTAAATGCTATAGCTCCAGGGTTTATAAAAACAGATATGACAGATGTGCTTTCAGATAGAGTAAAAGAAGATATAAAAAATAATATTCCATTAAGAAAGATGGGAGAAGCGAGAGATGTTGCAAATTTAGTTGCATTCTTAAGTAGTGAAGATGCATCTTATATAACAGGTCAGGTAATTAATGTTGATGGTGGAATGGTAATGTAAAGAAAGGATCGATGATTATGATGCATAGAGTTGTAGTTACAGGAATGGGTGCACTTACTCCAATAGGAAATTCTGTAGATGAATTTTGGAATGGAGCAAAAAATGGTCAAAATGGTATAGACGAAATTAAAAGTTTTCCAATAGATAATCTAAGGGTTTCTTTAGCAGGAGAATTGAAAGAATTTAAAATAGAAGATTTTATGGATAAAAGAGAAGCTAAAAGAATGGATAGATTTTGTCAATTAGCTATGATTGCATCCGAAGAAGCAATTAAAGATTCAGGATTAAATTTAGATGAAATAGATAAAGATAATTTTGGTGTAATAGTTGGGTCTGGTATAGGTGGACTTAGTACCACAGAAAAAGAAAAAGAAAAGCTTATGGAAAAGGGACCAGCTAGAATATCACCTTTTATGATTCCTATGATAATTGCAAATATAGCTGCTGGAAATATAGCTATTAAATATGGGGCAAAAGGTGTATGTACTAGTATAGTAACAGCTTGTGCTACAGGAACAAATTGTATAGGAGAGGCTTTTAAAAAGATAAAGTATGGTGATGAAGAAATGATGATAGCCGGAGGAACAGAGGCAGCAATAACTCCTCTTGCAATTTCTGGATTTGCAAATTTAACAGCCCTAAGTACAAGTAAGGATAAAAATAGAGCATCTATTCCTTTTGATAAAGAAAGAAATGGATTTGTCATGGGAGAAGGAGCTGGGATATTAATTTTAGAATCATTGGAACATGCATTAAAAAGAGGGGCTAAAATTTATGGAGAGATTATAGGATATGGTGCTAATTGTGATGCTTATCATATAACATCACCAAGTCCAGAAGGTGATGGAGCTGCTAAGTGTATGAAACTTGCAATTAAGGAAGGTGGAATTAAGTACGAAGAAGTTTCGTATATTAATGCTCATGGCACAGGTACACCATATAATGATAAATTTGAAACTATAGCAATTAAGAAAGTATTTGGAGAATATGCATATAAAATACCAGTAAACTCTACTAAGTCTATGACAGGGCATTTATTGGGAGCTGCAGGAGCTATAGAAAGTATAATATGTTTAAAATCATTACAAGAAGGATATGTTCATCCAACAATTTCATTAAATGTTAAAGATGAAGATTGTGATTTAGATTACGTAGCTAATAATGGAAGAAAAGTAGAACTTAAATATGCAATGTCAAATTCATTGGGATTCGGTGGACATAATGCCACATTGTTATTTAAAAAATGGGAAGGAAGATAATTTCTATGGATTATAAAGAAATAGAGAATTTAATAAAGGTTTTAGATAAATCTAAATTTAATTATATAGAAATTAAAAATCATGGATTTGCTATAACACTAGGAAATGAAGTTCCGAAATATAATTCAAATAACAATACGGAAGAAAGTAAAATTAATATAGAAGAAAAGGTTACTGAACAAGTAAAGGACGAGGAAAAAAATTGTTTAAGTAATAAAACTAAAATTAAAGAAGATACCCAAGAGAAAAAATGTGAAATTAGTCAAGAGCAAGTGATTAAAGAAGAATGTAAACAGGATGAGGATACAGACCTAGAAGATGTAGTTTCTCCTATAGTAGGAACATTCTATTCTTCTCCTTCTCCGGATGAAAAAGTTTTTGTGAATGTTGGTCAAAAAGTTAAAAAAGGCGAAACACTTTGTATTATTGAGGCTATGAAGCTTATGAATGAGATAAATGCTCAGTTTGATTGTGAAATAGTAGAGGTATTAGTTCAAAATGAAGAAATGGTAGAGTTTAATCAAAGTTTATTTAAGGTTAAAAAGATGTAATTAGTCGTCTTTGGTAATGATGAAGTTAAAAATAATACTTAATTACTAAAATTATATTAAGTGTGTAAATTTAAATTAAGGAAGTGAAAACTTTGGATATAAAAGAAATTCAAAAGATAATTCCTCATAGATACCCATTTGTTTTAGTAGATAGAATAGAAGAGTTAGAACCGGGGGTTAGAGCCTTAGGGTATAAAAATGTTAGTATAAATGATTATTTTTTTCAGGGACATTTCCCAGAAGAACCTGTAATGCCAGGAGTATTAATCGTAGAAGCTTTAGCTCAAGTAGGAGCAGTAGCTCTTTTAAGTATGGAAGAATTTAAAGGTAAGATTGCATATTTTGGTGGAATAAACAAGGCTAGATTTAAAAGAAAAGTTGTACCAGGCGATAAATTGATGCTAGATGTAGAAATTATTAAAATGAGAGGACCTATGGGAATAGGTAAGGCTACAGCAACTGTGGATGGAGAAATTGCAACTATAGCTGAGCTTACTTTTGCCATAGGAAAATAAAAAATATGTTTAATAAAATTTTAATTGCCAATAGAGGAGAAATAGCTGTTAGAATTATAAGAGCTTGTAGGGAAATGGGAATTAAAACTGTAGCTGTATATTCCACAATTGATGAAGATGCTATTCATACACAATTAGCTGATGAAGCAGTATGTATAGGACCAGCTAAAAGTGCTGATAGTTATTTAAATGTTAAAAATATACTAAGTGCAGCTGTATTAACTAGTGCAGAAGCAATACATCCTGGTTTTGGATTTTTATCTGAAAATAGTAAATTCGCGAAAATGTGTAGTGAATGTAATATAAAGTTTATAGGACCTAATCCTGAGACTATAGAACTTATGGGAAATAAGTCTAAAGCAAAGGAAACCATGGAAAAAAATCAAGTACCTGTTATAAGAGGATCTAAAGGTGCGGTACAAGATGAAGAGGAAGGGTTAAAAATTGCTGAGAAAATAGGATTTCCTATAATGATTAAGGCTTCTGCTGGTGGTGGAGGAAGAGGAATTAGAATAGTTAATTCTAAAAAAGAGTTTAATAAAGCTTTTTCAACAGCTAAAAGAGAAGCAAAGGGGGCTTTTGGAGATGATTCTATGTATATTGAAAAGTTCATTCAAAATCCTCGCCATGTAGAAATTCAAGTTTTAGCTGATTCTTATGGTAATGCTATTTATTTAGGAGAAAGAGATTGTTCTATACAGAGAAGAAATCAAAAAGTTTTAGAGGAAGCACCTTGTCCTGTTCTTTCTGAAGAAATGAGGGCAAAAATGGGAGAGGCAGCTATTAAAGCATGTAAAGCAGCTTCTTATGAAAATGCAGGAACTATAGAATTTTTATTAGATAGTAATAATGAGTTTTATTTTATGGAAATGAATACAAGAATACAAGTTGAACATCCCATAACGGAAATGGTTACAGGGGTGGATTTAGTAAAAGAACAAATAAAAATTGCTAGTGGAGAAAAATTAAATCTTTCACAGAAAGATGTTAAGTTAGAAGGTCATGCAATAGAATGTCGTATAAATGCAGAAGATCCTAATAATAATTTTATGCCTTCTCCTGGAACTGTTAACATAATTCATCTACCTGGTGGTAATGGAGTAAGATTAGATAGTGCAATATACAATGGATATACAATACCTTCTTCATATGATTCTATGGTGGGAAAACTAATTGTTTATGGAAAAAATAGAGAAGAAGCTATAAATAAAATGAAAAGGGCACTAGGTGAATTTATTGTAGAGGGTATTAAAACTAATATAGATTTTCAATATAGAATATTGAATAATCAAAACTTTAATGAAGCCAAAATTGATACAAGTTTTATAAAAAAGGAATTTGGTATTTAAAATAAAATTTATGTGGTGATGAAAATGGGCATTAAAAATATCTTTAGGAAAAATAAATATGCTACCGTAAATATTCAAAATACTATAAACACTTCCGTAGATAATATACATGAAGATATAGTAAAACCTAACATACCTAATGGTATGTGGATAAAGTGTAATTGTTGTAAAAAAATTGTTTATAAAAAAGATATAGAAAATAGTTTAATGACATGTAGTGAATGTGGAACCTGTTTTAGACTAGCAGCCAAGGAAAGAATAAAATATACTATAGATTCAGGAACATTTAAGGAAATGGATAAGGATATGAAAAGCGAAAATCCTTTAAATTTTCCGGGATATAATAAAAAGATTGAAGTATTAATGGAGAATAAAAACCTAAATGAAGCAGTTATAACTGGAGTAGGAAAAATAAATGGTATAAATGTAGCTATAGGTGTTATGGATTCACAATTTATGATGGGAAGTATGGGCTCAGTTGTTGGAGAAAAAATAACTAGATTATTTGAGTTAGCAAAGAAAAAAAGATTACCAGTAATTCTTTTTACAGCATCTGGTGGAGCAAGAATGCAAGAAGGAATGTTTTCCTTAATGCAAATGGCCAAGGTTAGTGCGGCTATAAAAAAACATAGTGAAAAAGGTCTTTTATATATAACAGTTCTAACAGATCCAACTACGGGTGGGGTTACAGCAAGCTTTGCTATGCAAGGAGATATTATTCTATCAGAACCTAAAGCACTAATTGGATTTGCAGGAAAAAGGGTTATAGAACAAACTATAAAACAAAAGTTACCAGAAGAATTTCAAAGCGCAGAATTTTTATTAGATAAAGGGTTTGTGGATAAAATCGTTAAGAGAAAAGATATGAAAGAGACTCTAGCTAAAATTTTAAGTGTACATTGTAATATAAGCAATGATGTAAGAGAAGAAAAAAATGGTGAAGATAAAGAAGTATCGCATCTAGAAAACAAAAACATTATTAAAACGAAAAAATTTAAATTAAAAGATAATGATGAATTAGGTACATGGGAAAAAGTGAAAATTGCAAGGCTATTGGAAAGACCTACAGCGCTTGATTATATAAATAAAATATTTGATTACTTTGAAGAATTTCATGGAGATAGATTATATGGAGATGATTCATCCATTATAAGTGGAATAGGAAGCTTTAAAAGCAAGCCAGTAACTGTTATAGGTATACAAAAAGGAAGAGATCTTCAAGAAAATATTAAAAGAAATTTTGGAATGCCTCATCCAGAAGGATATAGAAAAGCCTTACGATTAATGAAGCAAGCAGAAAAATTTAAACGTCCAGTAATTTGTTTTATTGATACACCAGGGGCATTTTGCGGAATAGAAGCTGAAGAAAGAGGACAAGGTGAAGCTATTGCTAAGAATCTTATGGAAATGTCAGATTTAAAGAGTCCTATTATTTCTATAATAATAGGAGAAGGGGGAAGTGGAGGAGCACTTGCACTAGCTGTAGCAGATGAAGTGTGGATGTTAGAAAACTCCATATACTCTATTTTATCTCCAGAAGGATTTGCTAGTATATTATTTAAAGATGCCAAAAAGTGTATAGAAGTATCTGATGTTATGAAAATAACATCTAAAGATTTAATGAACTTTGGAATTATAGATAGAGTAATAAAGGAACCTTATGGAGGGGCACATAAAGATATAGACTTTATGTGTAAGAACTTAGAAAAAAATTTAGAAGAAACTTTAATTCGACTATGTAGTGAACCTATAGAAGGAACATTGAAGAAGAGATACTATAAGTTTAGAAAAATAGGAAAGTTTATTGAATAAAAATAACCAGGAGGCTGTCGCATTAGCATAAAAATTTATACTAACGCGGCAGCGTTTTTTTGTGTTTTATAGAAAATTTAATGATAGTTCACCGCCTATAAGCTTAA
>NZ_JAUSWN010000026.1:0-44625 GCF_030815255.1 Hathewaya limosa | reverse complement strand
AATACATAATTCTTAATGAACCGCCGTATACCGAACGGTACGTACGGTGGTGTGAGAGGACGCTAAATAAAATAATTATTTAGCTCCTACTCGATACTTTTCTAAAAGAATAAAGAATAAAATAATAGAAAAAGAAAGTAATACAATATTCTTAATATTGAGAAAAATTATGATATAATAAGTTTAATTAATTTAGTTAATAGATTTGATTATAGGGGGAAACTTAAAATGGAAGTTATGAAATTTAAGGAGTTTAGAGATAAAATTAATGAAAATGTTAGCAAAGTAATTGTTGGAAAGACAAGTAAAATAGATAAAATTATTGTTGCATTTATTTGTTCAGGACATGTACTTTTAGAGGATGTTCCAGGTCTCGGAAAAACAAAACTTGCAAGAAGTTTAGCAAAATCTTTAAACTGTGAGTTTAAAAGAATTCAATTCACACCAGATTTATTACCATCGGATTTAACAGGAATATATTTCTACAATCAGAAAAATGGCGAATTTGAGTTTAGAAAAGGACCGTTACTTTCTCATTTTGTTTTAGCAGATGAAATAAACAGGGCAACTCCAAGAACTCAATCTGCACTTTTAGAGTGTATGGAAGAAAATCAGATTACTGTAGAAGGTAATACGATTCAATTAAATAAGCCTTTCTTCGTAATAGGTACTCAAAATCCAATAGAACAATTTGGAACATTTCCATTACCTGAAGCACAATTAGATAGATTTTTTATAACTTTGTCTATGGGATATCCTAATAAGACAGAAGAATTAGATATGATGGAAAGATTTCTAGAAGAGGATCCATTAGATAATTTAGAAAGTGTAGTTAATTTACAAGAAATTAAGTATGTACAAGAAAATTATAATAAGATTCATATAAGTTCGCATATAAGAGAATATATTTTAGACATTGTAAAGGAAACTAGAACTAATAATGAGGTAGTTACTGGTTGTAGTCCAAGGGCTACCTTAGCCTTGATGAAAGCAGTACAAGCATATGCAGCTATAAATGGTAGAGATTATGTAATTCCAGAGGATATAAAAGAAATGGCAGTTTCTGTTTTAAGTCATAGATTGGTGTTACATACTGATATGGATTTAAACAGGCGTTTGTCTAGTAAGATAATAGAAGATATTTTAAATACATTACCAACTCCCTTAGAAGAAATTTAGGTGATGAAAAATGCGTATAATATTTATTTTAATTTTAATATATTGTTTGCTCAAATTTGATAAAAAGATGAATGCTAAAAGTTTTAATGAATTTAATATTAAAAGAGAGTTAGATAAAATAAGAGTTTTTGAAAATGAAAGGTTTAATATAAAGACTACTATTGAAAATAATAAACGACTTCCACTTTCGTTTATATATGTTAGAGAAAAATTACCTACTGAGTTTGTAAAGATGAAACAGGAATTACAAAAAGACGATAATGGATTCAAGGTAAATATAAGTAGATATACTATGAGATCCTATGAACGTAAAATAAGGAATACTACTTTTAAAAGCAGTAAAAGAGGGATTTATACAATAAGTCATATAAAAGTTACAATAGGTGATATCTTTGGCTTTTCAAATTGTAAAAAAGAATTTATAGATTACTTGGAACTTATAGTTTATCCAGAAGTAAAAAAGCTAAGTCAATTTAAATTTTCCTCTAACACTTTATATGGAGATAATATAGTTAAAAGATGGATTTACAAAGATCCTATATATATTAAAGGAATAAGGGAATATAACACTAATGATAGAATGAAAGATATTCATTGGGCATCTAGTGCTAAGATGAATAGGTTAATGGTTAGAGAATATGATCATACTTCAGAAAAACAATTAATTATGCTTTTAAATGTGGAATCTGGAAGAAAGGTATGGAGGAGTGGCGATGAAATAGAATTAGAAAATGCAATTAGCTTAGTTGCATCTTTAGCATCAGAATGTTCAAATTTAAATATTAATACAGATTTTTGGACAAATGCACAAATAATTGGTAAAAATAAAAAAGGTGTAAGTGAAGTTATATGCTCAGAATATTCTTTAGGAAATGTGTTAGAAATGTGTGCTAGGATATATCCATCTAAAAAAATGAACTTTAGTGAATTATTATCTAAGAAAAAAAATGAATTTAAAAGAAACTATTCATATATAATTTTAGGATTTTATTTAGATAAAGAGAGTATAAATATGGTACAAGAATTAGTTTCAAGGGGAATATCCATAGCTATGATGGATGTTTCATCAGACTTAAGGTTACCTAATATTAAAGGTGTTAAAAAATTTGATTTTAAGGGGGCCATAAGATGATGAGTTGGTATGATGAAGTAAAGTTTATTTTTGCTGTTTTTATGAATACAATGCTTTTTATTTTATGGAGTTTTTTTATTAAAATACTTTTAAATATAGATTTAAGTAGATATATATATATATTGAATTTAACAATTTTATTTTTAACATTATATTTATCCAAATATATATTTAAAAGGTTGTATAAAAACAATAGGATACTATTATTAACATTAATTATTAGTATCTTAACAAGTCCCGTAGTTTATTTTTTAATGGATTCTAAAGTATTAGGCGTTATCTTAAATTTAGTTTATAGCTTAGTCCTAGTTTTTTCGATTGGAACATTTAAAGAAACTTTATATTCATATTATCAATATCAAAATATTGTTAGAAACTCACTAATTATCATAGGTATTTTAGGAGTTTTTATGAATTTTATTTTTGATGAGTTATTCCAAAGAATTAACACATTTTATTTTTTAATTTTAGTTTTTAGTATTCTCTTATTAAGAGAAAGTAGAAATTATAAATATAAAATTAGAAATAAAAATGCTAAAAAGACTAATGGTATGATTTTTAGTGTAGTTATGTTAATGTCTATAGAACCAATTTATAATATATTTATATTATTTTTTATGAAATTAAAAGGATATTTATCAGGTTATTTTGATAAGTTTTTCTATTATATCTTTTGTAAAATTGGAATAGTAATAAATAAGGTCTGTGATTTTATAAAAGTTAATTTAGGTAACTCTGATTCAGGTAAAATAGATGTACAGAAGGTTGATATGAAAGCAATTAATAAAGTATTAGAAAGTAAACAAGGTGTTGCTGGCAAAGTAAGAAATTTTATAATTACTTTGATAGGAGGAGGAGTTTACTGTATATTAAAAATATTAGCATTTATTATAATAGCATATACGGTAGTTAAGTTAATTAAAATTATAGTGGCTAGATTGTTTGATCATAAGGAAGATGAAGATGAAATTGTTGAAAGAATAAAGGAAAGTAGTAATAATAAGAAGCATATTAGTATTAAGAGAATTTTTAAAAGTAAAGGTGATATTAGAGATAATATAAGGAGCATATATAGAAAGTTTTTAAATCAGTGTTATAAAAAGAAAGTTTTTAAACCGTATATGAGTGCAACCGTTTTAAGTAATGTTTTAAAAATTAAAGTTGATAAAAATGAGGAGTTAGAAAACTTAGCTAAAATTTACAATGAAGCTAAATTTTCTAAACATGAAATGAATGTGGAAAAGTTATCCACAATGAAAAAAAGTTATTTAACTGTTGATAAGTATATGAAAAAGTTATAAACATATCCACAGTTTTTTCTAGAAGGCTTAATGCGACATGTGATTAAGTGGAAAAAACTGTGGATATTTTCTTATTATTCTGTTAATAATTTTTGTAAAAATAAAAAATAGTTTTTCAATTTTGTACATATAGACAAGCAATTCGACATATAGAATTTTATAATAAGTGATATAGAAATAAAAAATAGGTATAAAAATAGAGTTATGTGACTCTAAGGTATGTTTAAGTGTCAATTGATAGGGAAGAAAATTATTAACAGTGATACACAAAATGACATAGTTTTTTTCCACAAGATGATAAAATTAAAACATGGTAATTAACCGTGAAAGGGTAGGGGGATCAAAATGGAAATTGTAGAAAGCGTTTCAAAACATATTAGTGAAAATGAGGTGAAACATAATTATATCTACAGATTAGTAAAAAGTGAAATGTCACTTTATATTGAAAGTGAATTGTCCGTGATTCAAACTTATGGAATAGAAGTTGAACGTCAAGATGTTATAAATGGAACTCTTGTGAATATTGAAAGAGATTGTATAAAAAGTATTAGTCCGCAAAGATATAAAGTTCATAATCTATTAAAAATTTTATACAATCATGATGTATCACCCATTCATTTGGTAGATATACTAGGAGAATACATAGACAGTTATGTATCAGATTTTGATAAAGATATGGAAAGTATATGTTCATATTAAAATTTAAATTTTGGTTTTATTTGATTAATTAAACATGTAACTAATAACTAATTATTATATTAAAAGTAGGCAATTCCATTTATGGTAGTTGTCTATTTTTTTTAAGTAAAAAGGAACATTTTAAAATTGTAACCAAATTTACTTGTTAAAACTTAATAATAAATATAATGTTGTTTAAATAATGTTATATAATAGTCTATAATAATATAAAATTTTATATTCCTATTTTTATTAAAATAAATATAGAAAGGAAGAAAAAATGATTATTGGAGTTGGAGTAGATATAATTGAAATTAATAGAATAAAAAAGGCTTTAGAAAGAAGAGATGCTTTTTTAAATAAGCTTTTTAATAAATCTGAAATAGATTATTTTGCAAGGAAGAAGTTTAGACCAGAATTTGTAGCGGGAAAGTTTGCTGCAAAAGAAGCAGTAGCTAAAGCTTTAGGAACAGGATTTAGAGAATTTGATTTTAAAGATATATTAATTGAGAATAATACATTAGGTAAACCAATGGTTTCATTAAAGGGAAAGGCAAAACTAATTGCTAGTAAAAATGGAGATTATAGAATTCATATAAGTATATCCCATAGTTGTACAGATGCTATTGCTTATGCTGTTATGGAGGTTGATTAAATGATAATAGGACAAGCTCGAGATATAAGAGAATTAGATAAATATTGCATAGAAGAATTGAAGATACCTAGTATTATATTAATGGAAAATGCAGCTCTTAAGGTATTAAAGAATATATCAATTGAAGCATATAAAGAATTTATAGTTATATGTGGTAAAGGAAATAATGGCGGAGATGCACTGGCATTAGGAAGGCACCTAATAGCCTTAAATAAAAAAGTTAAGTTTTTTATAATAGGGGACAGAGAAGGGTCTAAGGATTTTAATGTAAATTATCAGATCTTAAAAAATATAAATGCAGATATAAGTGAAATTCTCTTGGAACAAGATATAAAAAACATAGATGACAACATAAAAGAAAATAGTTTAATTATAGATGGAATTTTTGGTACTGGTTTAAAACGTAATGTAGAAGGAATGTTTGAAAAGGTAATAGAGTTGGTTAATAGAAAATCAAATGATGTTATAGCTATAGATATTCCATCGGGTTTACATAGTGATACAGGTGATGTATTAGGATGTGCAATAAAGGCTACAAAGACAATTTCTTTTGTTATGTATAAAAGAGGTTTTTTAAGTTATGAGGCCTTCGATTATTTAGGAGATGTTATTGTAGAGGAGATTGGTATGCCTTTAAATGCTGTAAATAAGTTTAATAAAGGTGAATATCTTGTAGATGATGAATTTGTTAGAAGTAATTTTAAACATAGAAATTTATTGAGTCATAAAGGAGATTTTGGAAAGGATTTAATTTTTTCAGGATCAAAAGGATTTACTGG
Organism: Hathewaya limosa; assembly: GCF_030815255.1. Lineage (NCBI taxonomy): Bacteria > Bacillati > Bacillota > Clostridia > Eubacteriales > Clostridiaceae > Hathewaya > Hathewaya limosa. Next base: position 38,901 of record NZ_JAUSWN010000026.1, on the reverse strand, counting down.
TGCTGCTATAATTTCTTCGAAAGCATGTGTTAAAAGTGGGGCGGGATTGGTTAGAGTATGTTGTGACCAGGATGTGTATAGTAATGTAAGCTCTAGAGTGCTAGAGGCAATGTGTATTCATAATGAAGATGAAAAATTAGAAGAATATATAAAAGGAGCTTCTTCCATAGCATTTGGTCCGGGAATGGGAAATAATGAATGTACATTAGAGATATTAAAAAAAGTTTTAATGTATAGAAGATGTCCTATTGTTATTGATGCAGATGGTATTAATGTATTGCAAAATAGGCTAGACATACTGAAAGAGAACAATAGTTATCCCATTATTTTAACTCCACATTTAGGTGAGATGAGTAGGCTAACAGGTATAGGTATAGAAGAAATTAAAAAACATAGAATAGAAATAGCTAAAAGTTTTGCACAGAATAATGGAGTAATTGTTTTACTAAAAGGATATAACACAATAATTACGGACGGAAAAGACGCATATATAAATACTACAGGAAATAGTTCTATGGCAAATGGAGGAATGGGAGATTGTCTAACAGGTATAATAACATCTTTCATTGGACAAGATTATAATCCGATGTTGGCTGCAGTAATGGGGGCATATATACATGGATTTATAGGTGAAGAATTAAGTAAAGATAAATTTGTGGTAACAGCAGAAGACATAAACTATAGTTTGCCAAGGTTTTTGAACTTATTTTAAAAAGAAATCTATAAAATAAAATAGTAATATAATTTTAGCTTCCTTAATAAAATCTATAGTAAGAAAGTATTCATACTATAGGTTTTTAGGGGGCTAATTATGAAAAAAGAATTAATAGTAAAAAAAAATAAACAGATTCTAGAAAAAATAAAATTTAAGAAACTAAAAGAAAATAAAATAAATAATAAAAATGTATTTAATAAACTTAAACTAACAGATGTTTTAATCTTTATTCTTGCCATAATATTGGGATTTAATATATATAAAATTTTAACTGTAGGAAAAAAAGGCACTTTAAATTCGCTGGAAAGTTTAAAAAGCATGAGTTCCTATACTTCTAAAATAGATATTATTATGAAAAATAATAAAGAAGAAATTTTATATTCAGGAGAACAGAAATATAAAAGATATCAAGGAAGTAAGTTAGAATTAGAAAAAAACACTTATTTTTTTAAAAATGATAAGATATACGTAAAGGATAATAAAGGAAAAATATATGAGGAAAAATCACAAGATGGTATGTATAAGTTATGTTTTATAGAACAGTATTTACAGTATTTGTATTTACAACAATATAGTAAAGAAAAGAACATAGATTATGAAGGTAAAACTTGTCAAGTATTTAAATTTGAGGTTCCAATGAATAATTCAAATCTTGAAAAAGCTTGTGTTATTTTAGATAAGAAAGAAAAAATACCTAAGATGATTAAAGTTTTTAATAGAAAAGGTGAGGAGACTTTAATTGTAAAATATAAAGAATTTTTAAAGAATATTCAACTTGATAATGATCAGTTTAAGATTTAATATAGAATAATACTTTTAATATATAGATTGAGTTTTAATAATCAAAAGAATAAAAATGAGGTGAAGAAAGTGTTTAAGCATTTAAGACCAGTATGGGCAGAAGTAGATTTAGATAATCTAGCACATAATATGAGAGAAATTAAAAAACTTTGTAAGAATAAGGAAGTTATGGCTGTAGTAAAAGCGGATGCTTATGGACATGGTGCTCTAAATGTAGCTCCAGTTCTTTTGGAGAATGGAGCTGATAGTTTAGCTGTTGCAGTTTTAAGTGAAGCTATAGAACTTAGAAAGTCAGGAATCCAATGTCCTATTTTAATTTTAGGTTTTACACCACCAAGCTTTATTGAAGAACTTTTAAAATATGATATAGATCAAACTGTATTTTCATATGAATTTGCAAAGGAATTATCAGAATGTGCAAAAATAAAAAACAAAATTGCTAAAATTCATATTGCAGTAGATACAGGTATGGGGAGAATTGGGTATTTAAAAGAAGATGAAAATATAGAAGAAGTTATTAGAATAAGTAAATTACCTAATTTAAAAATTCAAGGAGTCTTTTCTCATTTCTCCACAGCAGATGAATTTGATAAAACTTATACTAAAATGCAAATAGACAGATTTAATTGGTTTTGTAATGCTTTAAAAGAAAAGGGGGTCGATATAGGGAAAAAACATATTTACAATAGTGCTGCAATAATTGATTTACAAGAACCAATATCCGATAGGGTAAGACCAGGTATAATTCTTTATGGATATTATCCATCTGATGAGGTTAACAAAGATAAAATTTCGCTTAAACCAGTAATGTCTTTAAAAACCAATGTAGTGCACGTAAAAAGGGTTAAAAGAGGGGAATATATAGGTTATGGAAGAGTATTCCAAACGGAAAAGGATAGTATTATAGCAACTCTTCCAGTAGGATATGCTGATGGATATAGTAGACTACTAACAGGTAAGGCAAAAGTGCTCATAAGAGGAGAATTCGCCCCAGTAGTAGGTAAAATTTGCATGGACCAATGTATGATAGATGTCTCCAATATAAAGGATATAAAAGTTGGAGAGGAAGTTATATTAATAGGTCAAGATGGCAATAATAAGATAACAGCAGAAGAATTGGGGGAATTGATCGGTACTATAAGCTATGAAATTCTATGCGTTTTAGGAAAAAGAGTACCTAGAGTATACATAAAAGAAGGCAAAGTAGTTCAAATTCGTAATTATATCTAATTCATATTTGGCACAGGAAACTATAACTCTATATTCAGTAATTTATGTAGTAATTAGGGGAGAGAGTATTATTGATTTTCAATAATTTATAGAAATACAAAAATATATTGAGCATACATAAAGCTAGAGTTAAATAGGAGGAATTGGTTTTACTATGTCAAGTAAAAAATTAGTTATTAACCTCTCAGATGCACTAAATAAAGAGTTAAATGAGATACTAAAAAAAAATAATAAAAAAAAGAGTGAATTTATCAGAGAAGCCATAATAGTATATATAGAAGAGACAAAAAAACAAAGTATACAAGAACAGATGAAAAAGGGATATGAAGAGATGGCAGAATTGAATATAGAATATTGTCAGTTAGGTTTTCAAAATTATAAAGAAGAATTAGAAGAATATGAAGCCCAACTATTGGAGAGTGAGTTTCCTTATGGCGATGATGATAGTAAAAAGGGGAGATATATTTTACGCTGATCTAAGTCCAGTAGTCGGTTCTGAACAAGGTGGTATTAGACCGGTAATAATAATTCAAAATGACATGGGAAATAGGCATAGTCCAACAGTGATAATTTCAGCTATTACTTCACAAATTGATAAGGCGAAATTACCGACACATGTAGAAATTTCATCAGAAGAGTATGGCCTCAACAAAGATTCAGTAGTATTATTGGAACAAATAAGAACGTTGGACAAGCGAAGATTAAAAGAGAAAATCGGTCATATGTCAGATAAAGACATGGTACAAGTAGATCGAGCTTTAAAAATAAGCGTTGGTTTATAACGTATAAAATAAAGGGTTATACTAGAAAATTAATTAAAGATTTACTAGTATAACCCTATTTATATTAATGATTTTAAAAATAAATTATGATATAATATATAAAACATAAATCGGTTTTTGTATAATTCTTATAAGTCAAAATGGTAATATACTGGTACAAGATAATTTACAATAAGATGGGGAGGATAATAATGAAAGAAGTTATAAAAGAAAATGCAAAAAATACTTTCAAAGATAGATTAATAGATTTTAATAGTTGTTTTATTCTATCTTTAAAAGTTAGCTTAATCCCTATTATAATAGGCATAATTGTAGGTATTATTGTAGGATTAGTAAAGAAAGATCTAACATATTTAAATGTGCTGTATTGGGTTTATGCTTTTGCAACATATATATCTTGTTTGGGTCTTGTTATATGTGCAATTGCTTTTATGAGTCCTAAGCATATGGAAAAGTTAAATCATCAAAAGCAATGGGAAAGATATTTTAAAGTATTTGGATTAATAAAAGTTATAGGCTATACTAGTACATTTATATTAATATATAGTCTAATTTTAGATATCATCATATTTTATTTAAAACATAGTATTTAACATAAACATAAAAAAGCTCTAATTCTTGACTATATTTTTATATAGAAGATTAGAGCTTTAAATATATTAGATAATATGTTATTTTATTATTAAAATTTTAATAAATTTAATTATCTATAATAAAGTATTATGTTATAATAAAAAGAGTAATGTAGTTTGTTTTATTACTTAAAAATATGTTTATTTTTAGAATGCAAATTGTGGAATAAAAATTATAAATAACATAAATAATAATGTTTTTTATCACAAAATATTATTATTACTATAAAAAAGTAGTAAAAAATAAAATGAGGAGAATACATATGATAGAGTTTAAAAATGTATCGAAAATTTATGACAATAATGTAACAGCTTTATCTAATATAAATTTAAGAATTGAAAAGGGTGAATTCGTATTCTTAGTAGGGCCTAGTGGAGCAGGAAAGTCTACATTTATAAAACTGTTACTAAAAGAAATAAAACCTACATCAGGTAGATTAATTGTTGCAAATGAAGATGTAACTCAAATTCCACGTAATAAGATACCTTATTACAGAAGAAAAATAGGCGTAGTTTTCCAAGATTTTAGGTTAATTCCAACATTAAATGTATATGAAAATGTTGCATTTGCTATGAGGGTTACAGGATGTTCTTCAAAAGAAATAAAAAGAAAAGTACCAGTTGTACTTTCGATGGTAGGATTATCTAAGAAGTATAAAGCCTTACCAGGAGAATTATCTGGAGGAGAACAACAAAGAGTATCTATTGCTAGAGCTATAGTTAATAATCCTAGTTTATTAATCGCAGATGAGCCAACTGGTAACCTGGATCCAGAAACTGCTTTAGAGATTATGGAGATTTTAAATGATATTAATAGAGCTGGAACTACTATTCTAATGGTAACTCATGCTAAAGATATAGTTAACCAAATGAAAAAAAGGGTTATAGCTATAGAAAAAGGTGTTCTGGCAAGAGATGAAGAGAAAGGTAGATATAACTATGAGGACTAGTACAATAAAATATTTTGTTGCTGAATCATTAAAAAGTTTAAAAAGAAATAGAACGTTAAGTATAGCTTCTATTGCAACAGTAATGGCTACATTGTTTATTTTTGGAGTATTCTTATTGTCTGCCATAAGTGTAGATACTCTAGTGGATCAATTAGGCTCTAATTTACAAGCTGATATATATTTAAAAGATGAAATAACTCAACCTCAATTAGAGGCTATTAAAGTTAAACTTAGTTCTGTTCAAGGAATTAAAAATATAGAATTTGAAGATAAAGCGGCGGCCCTAGAAAATGCTAAAAAGAGGTTTGGTGGTGAAGGGGAAGAAATGGTAAGAGGATTAGAAGAAAGTAATCCATTCCCAATGGCATTTGTCGTTACCGTTGATAAACCAGAATATATTACCCAAGTAGTTGATAAAGTTAAAGGTATGGAAGGTATACAAGAGATAAGAGATGTAAGAGATATTGCTAGTAAAATTCAACGATATACTGATGCCTTAAGATTAGTTGGTATGGTTATGTTTATAATCCTAGTTATAGTTTCTATATTCCTAATAGGAAATACAATTAAATTAGCTGTTTTTTCAAGAAGAAGAGAAATAGGGATAATGAAATTTGTAGGGGCTACAGACTGGTTTATTAGATGGCCATTTATATTAGAAGGTATGTTCATAGGGTTTATAGGAAGTGTATTTGCATCAGGAATTTTATATTATGTATATAAAATTTTCGTGTATTCAAGGCTTATGAACAATATGTTTGTTAAATTAATAAGTCCAACATATGTCCTAGTAGGAATGACATGGAAATTTATAATTGCTGGAGCTATAATTGGAGCTATAGGAAGTATAATTTCAGTAAGAAAATATTTAAAAGTTTAAAATAACTGTTAAGTATTTTAAAATAGGTGATTAAACTTTAAGGATTTTAGTAATAATAAATACTAAGAGATAAATCAGATGGGGTTATATTCTCCATCTGTTTTTTAAAGGGTTAATTTTATTTGTGTTTAGGAAAAGAGGGAAAAAAATGAGTAATGAAGAAATTAATAACAATGAAAAAAATATGGATGATAATGAAAAAAATAAATTTACTGAACAGTCAAATAATAAAAATATAGAACCAGAAGTAGAACAAAATAAAGATATTAAAGTATCACAAGAAAATGTGGATAAAAGACCTAAAAGAAGTAAAAAAGGTGTAGCTTTAATTATTGCATTACTGGTAGCTACTAATACTGCCACCGCTTACATAGCTCCGAGGGTTTATTCAAAAGTGGTTACAAAAGTGCCTTTTAGTGATATAGAATATTTTAAAAAGCTTTTTGCTGTAAAAGGTGATATAGATAGATATTATGTGAATGGATATAAAAAAGATAAGTTAGTAGATGGTGCTATAAAGGGCATGACATCGGCTATTGGAGATCCATATACAACTTATTTTGACAAGAAGGAATATGAAAAATGGAATACTGAAACAGGTGGGAAATATGTAGGTGTTGGTATTCAAATAGGTGTTACAATGGATAATAAGGTAGTCATAATATCACCTTTTGAAAAATCACCTGCAGATAAAGCAGGGATATTACCAGGGGATATTTTACTTAAGGTAAATGATTTAAATGTTACTCCACAAACCTTAGATAAAGCGATTGCAAAAATGAAGGGTAAAGAGGGGGAAAAGGTTCACTTGACTTTAGAAAGAAAAGATAAAGGAAAATTTGATGTAGAATTAGTTACTGCAGAAATTAAAATGATTACTGTAAAAAGTGAAGTTATAGATAATAATATAGGATATATGAGAATGTCTATGTTTGATGAAAATACTGGAGATAGCTTCATAGCAGAACTTAAAAATCTAAAGGATAAAAATATTAAAGGATTAATTTTAGATTTAAGAGGTAATCCTGGTGGACTTGTAACTCAATGCATAAAAATAACATCTAATTTTATCCCAAAGGGAGAAACTATAGTTTATACAGAAGATAAAAACAAAAATAAAGAAGAATATAAGTCTATAGGTGGATTAGCACAAGATTTACCATTGGTGATTTTAGTAGATGAAGGTACAGCAAGTGCATCAGAAATTTTATCGGCGGCGGTTAGAGACCATAAAAAAGGAACATTAATAGGAACTAAGACTTTTGGAAAAGGAAAAGTTCAAACTATTTTAGATAAAGGAATTTTTGGATTAGGGGACGGAACAGCTTTAAAAGTTACAATATCTTATTATTTTACACCTAAGGGAGAAAATATAGATAAAAAGGGTATACAACCAGATGTTAAAGTAGAATATCCAGAGGAATTAAAACAAAAACCTTATAATAGAAATACGGATCCTCAATTTAAAAAGGCTTTAGAAGTAATTAAGGGAAAAATTAAATAAAAATTTTATAATATGATTAAGTATCTGCTATTTATTGCAGATACTTAATTGTTGTTAAAGTTTAAGTATTTTAAAGGGAGAAATTTAAATGAAAATAGGTTTTTATGCTCTTCAAGGTATAGCGCATGCTATAACAGATCCATATTTTTTGATATTACTTTTTCTTATAGGATTAAATTTTTATAGAAAAAATAGAAAAACTGTATTTATGCAGAAAATGATTATAGGAGAAAGTATAAATTCATCTCTAGAACTTACATTTTCACAAATCGTAATAGGACTTTTAGGAGGTATAATAGGCAGTTTTATATTAAGCTATTTAGGAATTGCATTTCCAGATACATCAGTTATATATATGTTATTTTTATTTTCTATAATATTGATGTTTATAAAGCCTAAGTTAATTTGTTTTTCTTATTCAGGTGCTATTTTAGCAATTTTAGTTTTAATATTAAATTTTCTAAAAAATGATTTAAACCTTACTAGTCTAAGTGGAGTAACAATTCCAACTTTAAATATAGTGTCATTAATAACCTTAATAGGGGTCATGCATATAGTTGAAGGATTATTAGTTATGATAGATGGTAGTAGAGGAGCTGTCCCAGTCTTTACAAATCAACAAAATAAAATAATGGGTGGCTTTGCTTTAAGTAGATATTGGTCGGTTCCAATAGCGCTTATGCTTATTTTTTCTAAAAGTGTAATTACTGGAGGCGAAAGTGTAGCAGAACCTTCTTGGTGGCCATTAATAAATGCCGGACTTACCCCAGAAATACTTAAGGCATCTATTTTAATTTTTATGCCTTTTTATGCTGTAGTTGGCTATAATAATATAACTTTTACTAAGAGTAAAAAAGGAAAAAGTTTATTATCGGGATGTTTAATATTAATTTATGGAGTAGTCATTTGCTTTATAGCACAACTAGCTCATTTACAATATATCTTTAAAATTATAGCAATATTACTTACACCAATATTACATGAAGGAATGTTATATTTAGATACGTATATAGAATTGAAATCAAAGCCTAAATATATAAGTTCAGAAGAAGGATTAATGGTTTTAGAGGTTGCACCTAATTCTCCAGCAAAAGAAATGGGAATTGAAAGTGGAGATCTTTTAGTTTCAGTAAATAATACAATTATAAATAGCGAAAAAGAAATATTTGAACATTTAAGAGAGTTACAAAATTTCCTTTGGTTAAAGGTAAAAAAGCACACAGGAGAAATTAAGGAATTATCTTATAATAGATTAAATAATACCAAAAAGTTAGGAATAGTTTTTGTTCCTAAAAATCTAACAAATGATCATGAGGTAATAAAAATTAATTCTAGTGGACAGAGTTTTCAAGATGTATTAGAAAAAATAAAAAATAAAGATAGTGAAGAGGATAAGTAATTAACTGTTGTTTTTAGAGGATGTGATAATATGTTTAAAATTCATTCTAAGTTTAAACCTACAGGAGATCAACCACAAGCCATAGAGTCTATTGCAAAAGAAATTATAGGTAATAAATCTTTTCAAACTTTGCTTGGAGTTACCGGGTCAGGCAAAACATTTACTATGGCAAATATTATTGAAAAGGTTCAAAAACCCACATTAATATTAGCACATAATAAAACTTTAGCGGCTCAGCTTTGCTCTGAGTTTAGAGAATTTTTTCCGGAAAATGCTGTAGAATATTTTGTTTCTTATTATGATTATTATCAGCCAGAGGCTTACGTTCCTCAAACAGATACGTTTATAGAAAAGGATGCTTCTATAAATGATGAAATTGATAAGCTAAGACATTCTGCTACATCATCTCTTTTAGAGAGAAAAGATGTTATTGTTGTTGCATCTGTATCATGTATTTATGGACTTGGTAATCCGGAAGAATATAAAAAGTTAACGGTATCTTTAAGAGAAGGTATGGAAATTGAAAGAAATGAAGTAATGAAAAAGTTAGTTAGTATTCAATATGAAAGAAATGATGTTAACTTTGTTAGAGGAACTTTTAGAGTAAGAGGAGATGTATTAGATATATTTCCTGCATCATCTACTAATACCGGCATAAGATTAGAATTTTTTGGAGATGAGATTGACAGAATTTGTGAGTTTGATGTTTTAACAGGAAAGATTACGGGTAAGAGAAAACATGTATCTATCTTTCCGGCATCTCACTTTGCAACCTCAGAAAATAGATTATCAAATGCAATAAAAGTTATAGATAAAGAGTTAGAAGAAAGATTAAAAGAATTAAAAAAAGAGGATAAGTTATTAGAGGCTCAAAGATTAAAACAAAGAACGAATTTTGATATAGAAATGATTATGGAAATGGGATATTGTAGTGGGATAGAAAATTATTCCAGAGTGTTAGATGGCAGGGCACCAGGCACTCCACCAAATACATTATTAGATTATTTTCCTAAAGATTTTTTGCTTTTTATAGATGAAAGTCATGTTACTATACCTCAATTAAGAGCAATGTATGGGGGCGATTATTCCAGAAAGAAGAATCTTGTGGAATATGGATTTAGACTTCCTTGTGCTTATGATAATAGACCTTTAAAGTTTGAGGAATTTGAAAAAAAGTTAAATCAAACTGTGTTTGTAAGTGCAACACCTTCTGATTATGAAAAACAACATAGTGAAAATATTGCAGAACAAATAATAAGACCAACAGGACTTTTGGATCCTGAAATTATAGTAAGACCAACTAAAGGTCAGATGGATGACTTATATGAAAGAATACAGGATAATATAAAAGATAATCACAGAATCTTAATTACTACATTAACGAAAAAAATGTCAGAAGATCTAACTAAGTACTTAAAGGAGCTTGGAATTAAGACTACATATTTACATTCAGAAGTAAAAACAATAGATAGAATGAAAATTATTCAAGAACTTAGGTTAGGAAAGGTAGATGTATTGGTTGGTATAAACTTATTAAGAGAGGGACTAGATATACCAGAGGTAGCTTTAGTAGCTATTCTAGATGCAGACAAAGAAGGGTTTTTAAGATCTGAAACTTCATTAATACAAACCATAGGAAGGGCGGCTAGAAATTCTGAAAGTAAGGTTATTATGTATGCTGATAAAATTACTAAAGCAATGAATTCTGCTATTACAGAAACTGAAAGAAGAAGAAAAATTCAAATGGAATATAATGAGGAACATGGAATAGTTCCAACCACAATATACAAAGATATTAGAGATGTTATAGAGGCTACAGAAGTGGCTGAGGAAATAGAGGAATATAACATTTCGCGCATAGATATGGAAGGAAATGAAGACGATATATTTAAGTTAATAGGAGCTTATGAAAAAGAAATGAAACAAGCAGCAAAAGATTTACAATTTGAGAGGGCTGCAGAACTGAGAGATATAATTTCTACATTAAGGAAAAAAATAAAATAATTATAGGTAACAAAGGAGGGATTATGGTGAAAGATAAAATTATTATAAAAGGTGCTAAGGTACATAATTTAAAAAATGTAGATTTAGAAATTCCTAGAGATAAATTAGTTCTTTTTACTGGATTATCAGGATCAGGAAAGTCCTCATTAGCCTTCGATACTATTTATGCAGAGGGACAAAGAAGATATGTTGAATCATTATCAGCATATGCAAGACAATTTTTAGGTCAAATGAATAAACCAGAAGTTGACTATATAGAAGGACTATCCCCTGCTATTTCTATAGATCAAAAAACTACAAGTAGAAATCCACGTTCTACAGTAGGAACAGTTACTGAAATATATGATTATTTAAGGTTATTATATGCAAGGGTTGGAAAAGCACATTGCCCAAAGTGTGGAAAGGAAATTTCTAAGCAAAGTATAGATACTATGGTGGATAAAGTACTGAATTTATCACAAGGTACGAAACTTCAAATTTTAGCTCCTGTTATACGAGGTAGAAAAGGTGAACATAAAAAAGTTATTGAGAATATAAAAAAGAATGGATATGTAAGGGCTAGAATTGATGGAGAAGTATATGATGTTACAGAAACAGAAGAATTTAACCTTGAGAAGAATAAAAAACATAATATTGAAATAGTAATAGATAGAATAAAAATTAAAGAAGGTGTAGAGGGAAGGATTACAGATTCTCTTGAAACGGCCTTAAAATTAAGTGAAGGTCTTGCTATTATAAATATCATAGATGAAGAAGATATTTTATTTAGTGAAAATTTTTCTTGTGCCGAATGTGGGGTTAGTATAGGAGAAATAGCACCAAGGTTATTTTCATTTAATTCACCTTTTGGAAAATGTGATAAATGTGATGGACTAGGTACTTTAATGGAAATAGATGAGGAGTTAATTTTACCGGATAGAAGTAAAAGTATAATGGATGGAGCAATAGCTACTTTTGGAGAAGGAAGTTTAAAAGAGGATTCATGGAGATTGGCTGTTTTAAAGGCTCTTTCAGAAAGGTATAAGTTTTCATTAGAAACTCCTATACAAGATTTACCAGATAATATCATTCATATTCTTTTATATGGTATGGATGAAAGTGAAGGTAGGTTAAAAGTAGAGTATGTAAAAGAATTCAGAACAGCAATTTATAACCATAAATATGAGGGAATAATAAATGGACTAAAAAGAAGATATTTGGAAACTAATTCTGATTACATAAAAAAAGAGATAGAAGGATTTATGAAAGATGCTTTTTGTCCTAAATGTAAAGGAGCTAGGCTAAATAAAGAAGCTCTTTCTATTACTGTTGGAGAAAAAAATATAAATGAATTTTGTATAATGTCTATAAGAGAAGAATTAAATTTTTTAAATAGTTTAGAGTTAAGTGAAAAAGATACTATAATTGCTAGCCAAATCCTTAAAGAAATTAAAAGTAGACTAGAGTTCTTAATTAATGTAGGATTAGATTATTTAGACCTAGCAAGATCTGCAGGAACATTATCAGGTGGAGAAGCTCAAAGAATAAGATTAGCAACTCAAATAGGTTCAAGTTTAGTTGGAGTTTTATATATATTAGATGAACCAAGTATAGGTTTACATCAAAGGGATAATGATAGACTAATTGAGACTTTAAAACATTTACGTGATTTAGGAAATACATTAATTGTTGTAGAACATGATGAAGATACAATTAAAGAGTCAGATTTTATAGTTGATATAGGACCAAAAGCAGGAGAGCATGGTGGAAAAGTAGTTGCAACTGGTAGTTTGGATGATATTAAGAACTGTAAAGAATCAATCACAGGACAATATTTAAGAGGAGAAAAATTTATCCCAGTACCTAAAGAACGTCGAAAAGTAAGTGATAAAAAGATTAAAATTATTGGAGCTAAAGAAAATAATTTAAAAAATATTGATGTAGATATACCACTAGGTGTATTTACTTGTGTAACAGGTGTTTCAGGCTCTGGTAAAAGTACGTTGGTAAATGAAATACTTTACAAAGGACTTGTTAAAAAGATAGGAAGTTCTAAAAAGATACCAGGAGTTCATAGAGAAATTATAGGTTATGAAAATATAGATAAAATAATAAATATAGATCAAAGTCCTATAGGTAGAACTCCAAGATCAAATCCAGCAACATACACAGGAGTATTTGATGTTATAAGAGAATTATTTGCAACAACCGCTGAAGCTAAAATGAGAGGATATAAACCAGGAAGATTTAGTTTTAATGTAAAAGGTGGTAGATGTGAGGCTTGCAGTGGAGATGGAATAATAAAAATTGAAATGCAATTTTTATCTGATGTATATGTTCCCTGTGAGGTATGTAAAGGAAAAAGATATAATAGGGAAACCCTAGAAGTTAAGTATAAGGGGAAAAATATAGATGAAGTTTTAAATATGACAGTAGAAGAAGCTTTAGAGTTTTTTGAAAATATACCAAGGATTAAAAATAAACTTGAAACTTTAAATGATGTAGGATTGGGATATATAAGACTAGGCCAACCTTCAACTCAATTATCTGGAGGAGAAGCACAAAGAATTAAGTTAGCGTATGAATTATCAAAAAGAAGTACGGGTAAGACATTATATATTCTTGATGAACCGACAACAGGTTTACATATAGATGATGTAAGTAGGTTAGTTCAGATTTTACAGAGATTAGTTGATAATGGAAACTCTATTGTAGTAATAGAACATAATTTAGATGTGATAAAATCAGCTGACTATCTTATTGATCTAGGTCCAGAAGGTGGAGAAAAGGGGGGCACTATTTTATGTTCGGGTACACCGGAAATTATAGCTAGTAACAAAAATTCTTATACAGGACAATACTTAAAAAAGATGTTATAATAAAATGTAAAAAAATTAAGACTAGCATAGAAAAAGCTAGTCTTAATTTGATAAATAGCATATAATAAGAAAAAAGAATTTTAAAAGGAGGGAGAACCTATGAATCTTAGTGGACTTAGTGTGATTTTTAAGTTTGTGATTATTGCAATTATATATATAATAATTTTCTTAGCTCTAATTATTATTTATAGAGATATAAAGAAACCTAAAAAAAGAACAAAACCAAAGTCTACATGTAATTTTGGGTTTGAAGTAATAGATGCTGGCGGAAATTTAAACTTAAGGCAAGGCTCAATAATACCTATCCAAGGTCAAATTACTATAGGTAGAAAACAGGATAATTTACTTGTTTTAAGTGATCAATATACATCTTCTTATCATGCAAAAGTAACTGTGAAAAATAATTCTTGTTTTATAGCTGATTTAAATAGTACTAATGGTACTTTTATAAATGAAGCACGTATAAGTGGAGAAGAATTATTAAAGGCAGGAGATAAAGTAAAAATAGGAAGTGCTATTTTAAAAGTTATATCTTAGTTTATAGGAGGCAAAAAATGAATAGCTATAAACAAGAAAAAAAATTATTAAGATTTACTTATTTGTTTATTTTAGCTTGTTTTTTTAATTTAGCGATTATTCAAAACAACTTTGATAAAGGTGCAATAGGCATTGCTATTGTGCTTATGTTCTTATTAGGTTTTTCACATTTTATTGTTAGAAAATTTTTCCCTAACGGGGATAAATATTTACTTATATTTGCTAACCTATTATCTGTTATAGGAATGGTTATGATCTATAGAATAAATAAGGTAGAAGCGATAAAACAAATTATGTGGTTTACTGTAGGAATAAGTGTATTTATTTTTATTGTAGTATTATTACCTGATTTGAAGAGATTTTCTAAATACAAGTATTTTTATCTTGTAATAACTATAATTTTAATGTCATTAGGAACTTTCTTTGCAAAGAGGGAGATGGGATCTAAGAACTGGATAAAGATAGCTGGATTTTCGTTTCAACCTTCTGAGTTTGGGAAAATTACTTTAGTTGCATATTTAGCAGCGGCATTAAAGGATTACCAAGAAAAAATAAAGGAATATATGAGTAAACATAGAGGCAAAGGTACTAGAACAAGTAAAAAAAGTATATCTCTTTTAATAGAACCTGCCATTGTTGTGATGATAAGCTTAGGGTTTATGGTACTTCAAAAGGATTTAGGTTCTGCATTGATGTTTTTTGCCATAGCAGTAACAATGTTATATATAGGAACATCAAAAGGTAAATATGTAGTATTGTGTATTGGGCTATTTATTGTGGGGGCAGTCATAAGTTATGCTCTCTTTGGACACGTAAGGGTTAGAGTTCAAATATGGCAAGACCCCTTTAAGTATGCAGCTAATGAAGGCTATCAATTAGTTCAATCCTTAATTGCTATAGTATCAGGAGGATTTTTTGGTACTGGATTAGGATTAGGACAACCAACTATAATTCCGGTAGTAACATCTGATTTTATTTTTGCAGCTATATGTGAAGAGATGGGAATAATAATGGGTATAGGTATTGTTCTTATATACTTTTTATTATTTTATAGAAGTATGAGAGCTGCATTATATACAGAAGATGACTTTTCTAAATTATTAGCGGTGGGATATAGTACAATGATGGCAGCACAAGTTTTGGTTATTATTGGAGGAGTTATTGGAGCAATTCCATTAACTGGTATAACGTTACCTTTTGTAAGTTATGGAGGAAGTTCTATGATAATAACATTTTTTGCTTTAGGAATTCTTCAGAAAATTTCAGAAGAGGGTAGATAAATTATGAAAGATATATCTCAAAACATAAAGAAGGTTTTAGCAATATTCCTTTTATTATTTATAATACTAATATCAT
This sequence comes from Hathewaya limosa, assembly GCF_030815255.1. Classification (NCBI taxonomy): domain Bacteria; kingdom Bacillati; phylum Bacillota; class Clostridia; order Eubacteriales; family Clostridiaceae; genus Hathewaya; species Hathewaya limosa. The sequence continues at coordinate 23,253 of NZ_JAUSWN010000026.1, read as the reverse complement.
ATTTAATGTATGTGTATGCTATGCAAGGTGAAAAAATAGCTAGCAGTCCATATAATAACAGATTATGGTATGAGAGATTAACTACCGAAAGAGGAAGTATTTTAGATAGAAATAAAAAGGTATTAGTTGAGAGTAAGGGTGTAAAAAATAATAATCAAAGATTAAATTATGTTGGTGGATCGGCCTTTGCACATGCATTAGGATATATGGATAAGGCATATGGATTAACAGGACTTCAAAAAATTTATGATAAAGAGTTAATGGGAAAAATTGATGGAGTTTTTAATCCTATGAATTCAAATGGTAATAAAAGAGGATATGATATTGAAACTACATTAGATTACTCATTACAAAAGAAAGCTTATGAATTATTAGGTGATAGAAAAGGGGCAGTAGTTGCAATAGATCCAGCTACAGGACAAATATTAGCATTAGTATCTACACCATCTTATGATCCGAATAATTTAAAAGAACAATGGAAGGGAATAAATACAGATAAAAATAGTCCACTTTTAAATAGAGGTACATCAGGATTATATCCACCAGGATCTACTATGAAAATTGTTACGGCATCTAGTGCTTTAGAAAATATGCCAAGCATAAGAAATAGAAACTTTTATGATTCAGGAGTATTAAGATTTAATTCAAAGGATTCTATAAGAAACTATGGTGGAGAAGCATTGGGAAATACAGATTTTAAAAATGCATTTGTTCATTCTAGCAATGTAATTTTTGGACAGTTAGGATTAGATTTAGGGAACTCTAAGTTGAAGGAAACAGCCGAAAAATTTTTCTTCAATAAAAATATACCAGCTGAAGGGCTAGTAATAGAAAATAGTAGATTTCCAGAACTGAAAAGCTATGAAAAAGGAAATATAGCTCAAAGTGCTTTAGGGCAAGGATCAGTCTTAGCTACACCAGTACAGATGGCATTAGTTGCAAGTACCATAGCTAATGATGGAAGTCTTATGAAACCTATTATGGTGACTAACATATATAATAACAAACAAAAAGTTATAAAAAATTATAAAAGTGAACAATTATCTCAACCATTAAGTAAAGAAAATGCACAATTTTTAAAAGATGCTATGAAAGAGGTTGTAAATAGAGGAACTGGTAGAAGGGCTGCTATAGATGGAATACAAGTTTGTGGAAAAACAGGTACTGCACAACATGTAGAAAATTCAAAAGATCACTCTTGGTTTGCTGGTTTTGCACCATATAATCAACCTAAGATTGCATTTGCTGTTTTAGTAGAAGAAGGTGGCACAGGTGGAGGAGCTGCAGCTAGTATAGCAAGTAAGTTGGTTTCAAGTTACCTTCAAAGATAAATTAGAATAAGTAAAAAAGCTAATTAAATAAAAAAATAAATTAAAATCAAACAATATTTTAAGTTTTTCTAAGAATATAGAAGAAAAAATATATTGTTTGATTTTCTTTTTTTACATATTGTAAATGTTAAGATAGTGTAAGTTAATGTTATAATAGAGAAAAAAGAAACGCTAAGATTAGTATAAAAATAATATAATAAATATAGAAAAATCAATTTTTATCAGGAGAAAATTATGCAGGGAAAAACTCATGCAGCTATTGGCGCAGCGACTTATGTATTTTTTTGTAATAAATTACCCGGGAAATTTAATATATTAGGGATGATTATAACAATATGTAGTGCTTTACTTGCAGATATTGACCATCCAAAGAGTATAGTGAATAAATATATATTACCTATAAAAAATGAAAAAACAAAACGAGTTTTTTATGCTACAGTTGGCATAATTATTTTAGGGTTCGACAATATATATGTAAGAGATAGTGGGTTAAAGGCTATAGCAGCAGCATTCATAGCTATTAGTTTAAATTCACATAGAAATGGATTTTCACATAGTTTTTTAGGATTTGTTTGTTTTAGTATTATTGGCAGTTTATTGGAGGTTAAAAGTAAAATACCATACTTTACTTTTTATATAGTTATAGGTTATGCGGGACATTTAATAGGAGATATGTTTACAAAACAGGGTATTCCATTGTTTTATCCAGTAAATAATAAAAAGGTTAAATTTCCTATGACCTATGTAGTTGGATCAAAAAAAGGAAATGCTATAGAGAGTGTTATAACTATGATGATAGTATTATATATAGGATATAATTTAATGCCTTGGAGTATCCTTCCTTTGGATGCAATTCTAAAATAAATTACATATAAAAGGGAAAGGAGAGCGAATTAGGATATGTTTGATTTTGAATATCATTTAAAAAATTTACCAGATAAAGCCGGAGTTTATTTAATGAAGAATTCCTTGGGAGAGGTTATATATGTAGGAAAAGCTAAAATACTAAAAAATAGAGTAAGACAGTATTTTCAAAATTCTAAAAATCATTCGGAAAAAGTTAAAAATATGGTTAAGAATATAGCAGAATTTGAATATATAGTTACTGATTCGGAAATGGAAGCTTTAATTTTAGAGTGTAATCTTATAAAAAAATATAGTCCTAAATATAATATTTTATTAAAAGATGATAAATATTATCCATTTATTAAAATAACTGTAAAAGAGGATTTTCCCAGAGTATTTATAAGTCGTAATTATGTAAATGATGGTGGTAAATACTTTGGTCCATATCCAGATAGAAAAGCTGTATATGAAGTTATGGAATTAATTAAAAAAGTATTTACTTTAAGAACTTGTAAACTATCTATAAAAGAGGAAGAAAAAAGTAATAGACCTTGTCTTAATTATCATATTGGAAAATGTAAAGCACCTTGTGCTGGGTTTATAAGTAAAAAGGAATATGCAAATATAATTAATCAAATTATAGATATATTAAATGGTAGGGATAAGTCATTAGTTCATTCTCTTGAAAGACAAATGGAAGAAGAAGCAGAAAAGCTTAATTTTGAAAAGGCTGCAGCATTAAGAGATAAAATATTATCTATTAATAGAATCATAGAAAAACAAAAAATTGTAAGCAATAATTTTAACAATGAAGATTTTATTAGTTTATATCAAGATGAAAAAGATAGTTGTGTCCAAATTTTCTTTTTAAGAGAAGGAAAGATAATGGGAAGAGAAAGCTTCACATTTGAAAACACAGCAGATATAAATAAAAGCCAGATTATTTTAGATTTTATAAAAAGATTTTATGGAGGAACTGCTTTTATTCCTAAAACCATTTATATATCTGATATAGAAGAAAAGGAACTAATGGAAGAGTGGCTATCTTTAAAAGCTGAAACTAAAATTACCTTAAAGATTCCTCAAATAGGAGAAAAAAGAAAAATTTTAGAGTTAGTAGAAAATAATGCGAAAATGACTTTAGAAGCTTTTAAATATAAAATAATGCAAGAAAAAGAATTAGAAAGAATTGCTATGGAGGAATTTAGTGAGCTTTTGGGGCTTTCAAATAAAATAGAAAGAATAGAGGCTTATGATATATCTAATTTAATGGGAATGGATTCTGTTGGAAGTATGGTGGTGTTTGAAAAAGGAAAACCTAAAAATAGTGATTATAGAAGGTTTAAAATAAACACAATACAAGGACCAAATGATTATGATAGTATGAGAGAAATCTTGTACAGAAGGTTTTCTCATGGAATAGAAGAAATTAAAAAAATTAAATTACAAAAAATTAGTTTAGAACAAAGTAAGTTTTGTTTATTTCCAGATTTGATTCTAATGGATGGGGGAAAAGGTCAGGTTAATGTAGCATTGGAGGTATTAGATGAATTAAACATCAATATACCGGTATGTGGTATGGTTAAAGATGATAATCATAGAACAAGAGGATTGATTTATAATAATGAGGAATTATTTATAAAAAGTAATTCCCAATTAATGCATTTAATAACAAGAATACAAGATGAAGTTCATAGATTTGCAATTACCTATCATAGGAGTCTAAGAGATAGACGGAGTTTGCATTCTATTTTAGAAGATATACCTAATATAGGACAAAAAAGAAGAATAGCACTTTTAAAAAAATTTGGAAGTGTCAATAATATAAAAGAGGCTACTTTTAATGAGTTAATGGAAGTTAACGGAATGAATAAAAAGTCTTGCGAAAGTATTATAGAATATTTTAAAGGAAAAAAGTAATTATTTAATTACAATTTTAGCTTATAAATTGCATTGAAAAAATAAAATGTTATAATAATATAGAGATTTTATGTTATATGTCAAATTAAATTAATATAATTGTTTAATCGCTTTTTTATTAATGTTAAATAACTAAAATACTAAGGATGAAATATATATATAGTTTTGGAGGAAAGCACATGAAAAAGTTTGTAGTTGATACACATACACATACTATTGTTAGTGGTCATGCATACAGTACTTTAATGGAAAATATTAAGGAAGCTTCTAGAAAAGGTCTAAGGGTATTAGGAGCTACAGATCATGGCCCTCAAATGTCAGGAGCACCAAAGGCTAGTTATTTTAGTAATATGAGATTAGTTCCTAGAATAGTAGAGGGAGTTACTATCTTAAAAGGTTGCGAAGCAAATATAGTTGATCATAATGGAAATTTAGATTTACCACAATGGGCATTAGAAAGAATGGATTTAATAATCGCTAGTTTTCATGAAAGTTGTATAAAACCAGGAACAAGAGATGAAAATACCAATACTTTAATAAAAGTAATGGAAAATCCTTATGTTGATATTATTGGTCATCCGGGTAATCCTGCTTTTCCAATAAATGAAGAATTATTTGTTAAAAAGGCTAAAGAAAATAACGTATTAATAGAACTAAATAATAGTTCTTTAGGAGTTTCAAGAGAGGGTAGTGCACCTAATTGTATAAAAATTGCTTTGCTTTGTAAAATATACGGAGTAAAGGTTGTTTGTGGAACTGATTCACACATATGTTGTACAATAGGAGAATTTGATAAAGTAAGACCTATTTTAGAAGCAATTGATATGCCAGAAGAACTTATAATTAACACTGATGAATGTAAGATTATAAAATATTTAAAAGAGAAGAAAAAATTAAAAGATGTAACTATTGATTAATAATCATAATGCACTTATACTTATAAAAGTAAGATTTAATATAAAATAATATTAATTTTAAGGAGTAAAAGATGTATCAAAGAAATGAATTCTTAAATGAACTTCATAAAGTATTAAGCCAAGAAAACATTAAATTTGAAGTACCTATGAAAGAACATACAACTTTTAGATTAGGTGGTAATGCAGAGATTTTTATAACTCCTGAAAGTTATGAAGAGGTAAGAGATACATTAAAACTTTGTAAGAAATATGATGTGGCATATTATATATTAGGTAAAGGATCAAATATAATAGTTAGAGATGGTGGAGTACAGGGAGTAATCATTAAATTAAGCAAACTAAAAGATGTAAACTTAAATAAAACAACTTTAGTGGTTCAAGGTGGTGCATCTTTAATAGATGTTGCCTTATTAGCATCTAGAAATGGATTATCAGGATTAGAATTCGCATCAGGTATTCCAGGCAGCATTGGTGGTGGAGTTGCCATGAATGCAGGTGCTTATGGTGGAGAAATTAGTAATGTACTTAAATGTGCAAAAATTATAGATGATAATTTAGAAATAAAGGAATTATCTTTAGAAGAAATGCAATTCTCCTATAGAAATAGTATAATTTTAAAAAAAGGTTATATAGTTTTAGAAGCTACCTTTGAACTAACAGAGGGAGATAAAGAAGAAATTAAACAAACAGTTCATGATTTAACTAAAAGAAGAATAGAAAAACAACCTTTAGATAAAGCCTCAGCAGGAAGTACATTTAAAAGGCCAGAAGGTTATTTTGCTGGAAAGTTAATTCAAGATTCTGGGCTTAAAGGATATAAGATTGGAGAAGCTCAGGTATCAGAAAAACATTCAGGTTTTATTGTGAATAATGGTAATGCTACGGCTGATGAAGTATTAAATTTAATTAAACATGTACAAGATACAGTATATAAAATGTATAATGTTAAATTAGAAACAGAAGTAAGAATTATAGGTAAAGAATTAAAAAAATAATTAAGTAAAATCAGGCACTCTACTATAAGTAAGAGTGCTTTTATATTAAGCAATGAAAAACTTTTTAAACTTAAATTCCTATGATATAATTATAAATAATATAATAATTAAATGGTTTAGAATGATTTATTAAAGAAATTCAATTATTTAATTTAAATTTGTTAGGAGGGGTAAATATGAAAATTGTAATTGTTAGTGGGTTATCTGGAGCAGGTAAAACTCAAGCTATGAGGGCTTTGGAAGATTTGGGATATTTTTGTGTGGATAATTTACCTCCTACGTTAATACCAAAATTTGCTGAGGCATGTGGTAAGGGATCTGCGAAAGTTCAAAAAATAGCATTAGCTATAGATATCAGAGGAGGAGAATTCTTTGATGATATTTATGAAAGTTTTAATTACTTAAGTAAAGAAAATTATAACTATGAAGTGTTATTTTTAGAGGCTAATGATGATGTCTTAGTTAAAAGATACAAAGAATCTAGAAGAAAGCATCCCTTGGCACCTGATGGTAGAATATTAAAAGGTATTACTAGCGAAAGACAAAGGTTAAGTAAGGTTAGAGATAAAGCAAATAACATAATAAATACTACAAAATTATCATCAAGAGGGCTAAGACAGAAAATTACAGATATATTTGGCGAAGAAGGACAATTAGAAACAGAAGTTATGGTAACTGTTTTATCCTTTGGGTTTAAATATGGAATTCCAGTAGATTCGGATTTAGTATTTGATGTTAGATTTTTACCAAATCCTTTTTATATAAAAGACCTAAAACCTTATTCAGGAAATGATGTTCCTGTTAGGGATTATGTATTATCTTTTGAAGATACTAATAAGTTTATAACTAAGTTAGTTGATATGTTAGAATTTCTAATACCTAATTATAAAAAAGAGGGTAAAAGACAACTTATTATATCAATAGGGTGTACTGGAGGAAGGCATAGATCAGTAGCCATAGCTAATAAGGTTTATGCGATATTAGATGAAAAAGGATTTAATACAAATATAGATCATAGAGATATAAATGAAGATGTAAATAAGGGAGTTTTAAAGTTATGAATTTAAAGTTCTGGTTAAACGAATCTAAGGGATTTAAACGATGGATTGTTTTAGGGATTTTAAGTATACTTATAATAGTTATAGGAATCTTGAATGCAATTATATCTGGGTTAGATAATCTTCATGAAATATATTTATGTACAGGGATTATATCATTTGGTATATTCTCTGTATTTATTTCTGTTAAGAATGGGATTAAAGCTCTATTTAAATTTATAAATAAAGAATTTAATAATCCTAATTTGGATACAAAAGAAATTAAAGACATGATTTATGAAAAAAGAATTTTAGTAAAAGGACCTAAGGTTGTTGTAATAGGCGGAGGTACAGGATTATCTAATTTATTAAGAGGTATGAAAAAATTTACATCCAATATTACTGCAATAGTAACTGTTGCTGATGATGGAGGTGGGTCAGGTGTTCTTAGAGATGACCTTGGGATGCTTCCTCCAGGGGATATACGAAATTGCATTTTAGCATTAGCACATACTGAGCCAGTAATGGAAGAATTACTTCAATATAGATTTACAGATGGTAGATTGAAAGGGCAAAGTTTTGGAAACTTATTTTTAGCGGCTATGGATGGTATATCTGATAATTTTATGGAAGCAGTGCAAAAAGTTAGTTCTGTTTTAGCAGTTACAGGACAGGTTTTACCCGTAACGTTAAAAAATGTACGTTTAAAAGCAAAGCTTAAAAATGGAAATATTGTAGAAGGAGAATCTAATATTCCAGAGGAAGCTATAAAACAAAATACATGTATTGAGAAAGTATTTATAGAACCTAAAAATGCAAGAGCTTTAAGAGAAGCGGTACTTGCAATAAAGGAAGCTGATGCTATAATTTTAGGGCCAGGGAGTTTATATACAAGTATAATACCAAACCTACTTATAAAAGAAATAAAAGATGAGGTACATAAGAGTACTGCTAGCAAGATATATATATCTAATATAATGACACAGAATGGAGAAACAGAAAATTATACTGTAAAAGATCACATAAAAGCTATATATAAACATGCTGGAAAGGGAATAATTGATTACACTATAGTAAATAATGGAAGTATAGAAAAAGAATTAGAAGAAAAATATAAAAAACAAGAAGCTACATTAGTTAAGGTAGATAGAGAAGAAGTAGAAAAAATGAATATAAAGGTTATAGAAGATAATCTTATTAAAATAAAAGATGGATATATAAGGCATGATACAACTAATATATGTAAAATAATCATGCAAACAATTATGGAAGATAAGTTTAATTATGATAAAGGAAAAATGTCACAGTATTTTTATCTTTTAGGACGTTTAAGAAAAAAATCATAGTTTAGATTAGGAGTTTAGATATGTCGTTTTCATCAAAAGTTAAAAGTGAAGTTTGTAGAAATACTAATATGTCAAAAGAAGAAGCAAGGGCGTTATTATCAGCAATAATGAAAGTTAGTGGATCTATATCAATAGGTGCAAATAGAAAGCTTAGTTTTAAAGTAACTACAGAGAATCCTGCAATAGCAAGACTTACATTTAAGGTTTTAAAACAATATTTTGATATTCATACTAGGCTTTTAGTAAGACGTAGTAATTCATTAAAAAAGAATAATGTATATATGGTAATGATTACAGAGGAAATGGGACTTACAAATTTCTTGGTAGATATAAAGGTTTTAGATAATAAGGAAGATATTTTATCTTTAAATTATTCTATACCAGAGGAATTAATAGATACAGACTTGACTAGAAAAGCATATATAAGAGGTGCATTTCTAGGAGGAGGAAGTATTAGTAATCCAGAAAAAACATATCATTTGGAATTTGTTACGCATAATGAAGATTATGCAAAAGAATTGAGTAAGGTTGTAAATTCTTATGGATTAAATTCCAAAGTTATTCAAAGAAAAAGTAGCTTTGTAATATATATAAAAGAGGGCGAGCAAATAGTAGATGTTCTTAATATAATTGGAGCTCACAGTAATCTTCTTTATTTAGAAAATGTTAGAATAATGAAGGAAATGAGAAATAATGTAAATAGATTGGTTAACTGTGAAACAGCTAATTTAAGTAAAACTGTAAATGCTGCTGTAAGACAAATTGAAAGCATAAAATTGATACAAAGTCAGTTAGGGCTTCAAAGATTACCAGAAAACTTAAGAGAAGTTGCGGAACTTAGACTTAAATATCCAGATGAATCATTAAAGGAATTAGGAATGATGTTAGATCCACCAGTAGGAAAGTCTGGAGTAAATCATAGATTAAGAAGAATTGAAAAAATAGCAAGCGAATTACATAAAGATATGTAAATAAAAAGTTATGTTTTAATCCGTTTAATAGGGTTATAACATAACTTTTATTTTTTATAAGAACTTATGGATTAATATAAAACAATTCCTATAATTGCAGATATTATAGTCAATAATATTGGATCTAATTTAAATTTAAAGGAAGCTATAAATGCTATAGCAAAAATAAGAATACTTTTGTAATCTATAAAAGCATCTTTAGCAACTAAAATAGCGGCAGCCCCTATTAAGCCAATAGTAGCAGGTCTTAAAATTTTAAACGCATTTTCTACATGTTGATTATTCTTAAAATAAAAAAAGAATTTGCAAATAAGAAGCATAATAATAATGGAGGGAAGGCTCACACCTATGGTTGCAAAAATAGAACCTAAAATGCCACTTGTTTTATAACCTACATAAGTTGCGGAATTAATTGCAATAGGACCTGGAGTTACCTGTGATACTGCAACTACATCGATAAATTCTTTAGAAGAAAGCCAATTGTTTATGTTAACTACTTCTTGTTGAATTAAGGGAAGCATTGCATATCCACCGCCAAAACTAAAAAGTCCTATTTTAAAAAAAGTAAGGAAAATTTTTAGTAAAATCATTTATTTTTTGCCTCCTTATTTCTAAAAAATATAATTCCTATAATGGCAGCTATGATTATAATAATTATTGGGGTTATATGTAATATAGATACCAGTAACATAACAAATAATACAATAGGTACATACATTTTGGGGGTTTTAGAATTTTTAGTCATGTTTACTACAGGAACAGCTATTAATGATACGATAGCAGGTCTAATGGCTAAAAAAGCTTTTTGCACGTATATATTGTCTTGAAAATTAGTAAATATAGAGGCAATTGCAAGTATAATTAAAAAGGATGGAAGAATGGAACCTAAAACCGTACAGATACAACCTTTAGATTTTTTTACCTTATAGCCTATAAAAACTGCTACGTTTACAGCAATAGGGCCAGGAGATGATTGAGCAAGGGTTAACATATCTAAAAATTCTTCTTTTCCAATCCAATTTTTCTTTTCTACAACTTCCTTTTCTATTAAAGGTACCATGGCATAACCACCACCTAAAGTGAAGGCACCTATTTTGAAAAAAGTCCAAAACATTTCTAAAAGTTTTTTCATATATATCACCTATAATTTAAAAGTAAAATTTATAAAACAAAGAAAATTTATACAAATAATATTTTAGCACTTAATAAGTTTTATTTCATTAATTATTATGTTCAATATAAAAGGATAAGCTAAAGCTTATCCTAGAAATTTTATTTATAAATTGTATAATCTAAATTAGATAGATTCTTCAGAAGTAGGTAATTGTTTAAAAGTGTCACAAGAAGAATCATGGCAAGAAATTTTATTAGAATTTTTTTTGCTTTTAATTGAACAATATTTACTTAAAATAATATATCCAGCTGAGGCAGCTAGAAAAATAAGCCCCTTTGTTGCTTTGTTTTTCATTTAATTTTCCTCCCTTCAATAGACCAATATAACCGACTTAATTTAGTATTTGCTTATAAATTAATATATATTCTTATATATATTCTACAGAAGAATCATATAAATAGAAAGGACTATTTTAAGTTATTTTCAAAATATTAAATAATAAAAAAACTCCAAACTAAACACAAATTAGTTTGGAGTTCAAGGTAATTAATCTTTTTGGGTATTATCAATATGGGTATTACTGATTTGGGTATTATTAATTACAAATATTATTTGAAATATCTATTTAGTAAACCTTTAAAAGCAGAACCGTGTCTTGCTTCATCTTTACACATTTCATGAACAGTATCATGAACAGCGTCATAGTTTAATTTTTTAGCAAGTGTAGCTAAATCTTTTTTACCTTGACAAGCACCATGTTCAGCATCTACTCTCATTTGAAGATTTTTCTTAGTATCATTAGTTACAACTTCGCCTAATAATTCAGCGAACTTAGCAGCATGTTCAGCCTCTTCCCAAGCTATTCTTTTATAAGCTTCAGCAACTTCTGGGAATCCTTCTCTGTCAGCCTGACGACTCATTGCTAAGTACATTCCAACTTCTGAACATTCACCGTTAAAATTAGCTCTTAATGCTTCAACAACTTCTGGATCCATATCTTTAGCGATTCCTACTTGGTGTTCATCAGCCCAAGACATGTCTTCTTGATTTTGTTCTACAAATTTATCGCTTTGTGCCTTACAAACAGGACAGACCTCTGGAGCTTGTTCCCCTTCAAAAATATAACCACATACAGTACAAACGAATTTTTTCATATTAAAAAACCTCCCATAATTAAATTTATTTTATATTAATTTCTTTGTATTTATCATAAGTGTTATTGACTTCTTGACAATTAATATTATATAACAACAATTATCCATTAGCAAGTCTTTTTTGAGAAATTTTTTTAAAATTATAAAAAATTTTTTTAGATTTAAATAAAAAAACTATTATATCTAAAGGTATATACTTTAAAGAAAAATTCAACATAAAAATGAGCATTTTTTCAAAAAAAGTATATAAGGTTAGTGATTATTATTGTTTTTATAAGGCAATAGTTTTTAATATTGAAAAATAATATACTCAAATGATTTAAATGTAATATTTTTAAATAAAGAAAGGATAAATATATAAAAATGCAATCTTTTATAAATTTATGTATAATAATATATGTAGAGAATTAAATATAAAATATTACATATAACCAATATTTTTAATATAATTTGATTTTAGCATTAATATAAGAAAAAACTTTTAATAATATTTGAACAATTTTGGAAGGAGGGGAATATATGGATAACATAAATGAGAATCTTGGGGATTTTGTGCATTTACATAATCATACAGAGTATAGTCTTTTAGATGGTTCAGGAAAGATAGCCCCTATGATTCAAAGGGCTAAAGAACTAGGGATGAAGGCTTTGGCTATTACAGATCATGGTGCTATGTTTGGATGTGTAAACTTTTATAAAGAAGCCAAAAAGGCTGGCATTAAACCTATTATAGGGTGTGAAATATATGTATCACCTAAATCCATGCATATAAAAAATCCTGATAGAGATAATGAAACCTATCATTTAGTCCTTCTAGTTAAGAATGAAAAAGGTTATGAAAATTTAATGAAAATAGTTAGTACGGCATCTATAGAAGGATTTTATTATAAACCTAGAGTGGATCATAATTATTTAAAGGAACATAGTGAAGGGTTAATAGCTACCAGTGCATGTCTTGGTGGTGAAATACAAAAATATTTACTTAGAGATAACCTTGAAAAAGCTAAACAAACAGCTATTTTTTATAAAGAAATTTTTAAGGATGGTTTCTATTTAGAACTTCAAGACCATGGAGTAGAAGAACAATTAAAAGTAAATCAAAAAGTAATTGATTTATCAAAAGAATTAGATATTCCATTAATATGTAGTAACGATGTTCATTATATAAAAAAAGAGGATTGGAAAGCACATGATATTTTACTTTGCATTCAAACAGGAAAAAATATAGATGATGAAAATAGAATGCGGTATCCATCAAAGGAATTTTATCTAAAGTCTCCAGAAGAAATGAAAAAGATATTTTCATATGTTCCAGAAGCTCTTGAGAACACGGTTAAAATAGCAGAACAATGTAATTTTGATTATGAATTTCATAAATCCAAACTTCCTAAATTTCCTTTACCAGAAGGAACGGATCCTTATGAATATTTAAAAGATCTTTGTTATAAGGGACTAAAAGAAAGATATAGTGAAGTTTCAAATGATTTAATTGAAAGACTTGAATATGAACTTAATGTTATAAGTACTATGGGATATGTAGATTATTTTTTAATAGTATGGGATTTCATTAAATATGCAAGAGACAATGGTATTATGACTGGGCCAGGTAGAGGTTCAGGAGCTGGATCTATAGTTGCATATACATTAGGAATTACAAAAATTGATCCTATTAAGTATAATCTAGTTTTTGAAAGATTCTTAAATCCAGAAAGAGTTAGCATGCCAGATATTGATTCGGATTTTTGTTATGAAAGGCGACAAGATGTTATAGATTACGTGGTAAGTAAGTATGGTAAGGATAATGTATCACAAATTGTAACCTTTGGAACTATGGCGGCTAGAGCATGTATTAGGGATGTAGGAAGAGCTATGAATTACTCATATAGTGAAGTTGATAGAATTGCCAAAATGATTCCTACGGTGCTTAATATAACGATTAATAAAGCACTTGAAATAAATCCAGAATTTAAGAAAGTTTATGAGGATGAAGATAGGGTTGCAGAGCTTATAGATATAGCAAAATCCTTAGAAGGACTCCCAAGACATACTTCCACTCATGCAGCAGGTGTAGTTATAGCATCTCAACCATTGGTTAAGTATGTTCCGCTTTTGAAAAACGAAGAGAGTATAGTTGCACAATTTGATATGGTAACGTTAGAAGAATTGGGACTTTTAAAAATGGACTTTTTAGGTCTTAGAACTCTTACTGTAATAAGAGATGCAATAGATATAGTCAGGGAAACTAAAAATATTAATATTGATATTGATAAAATAGATTATGATGATAAGAATGTTTATGAAATGTTAGGCGAAGGTAAAACAGCAGGAGTATTCCAATTAGAATCACCAGGAATGACTAACTTTATGAAGGAATTAAAGCCTGACAGTTTAGAAGATATCATAGCCGGGATAAGTTTGTATAGACCGGGTCCTATGTCGGAAATTCCTAGATATCTAGAAAATAAGAAAAATCCTTTAAATGTTCAATATGAAACTGAAGAACTTGAACATATTTTAAATGTTACCTATGGATGCATGGTTTATCAAGAACAAGTTATGCAAATAGTTAGAGATCTTGCAGGATATTCCATGGGAAGAAGTGACTTAGTTAGACGTGCCATGTCTAAGAAAAAACATAAGGTAATGGAAGAGGAAAGAAAGAATTTTATATATGGTATAGTTGATGATAATGGAAAAACAATTGTACCAGGATGTATTAGAAATAATATAGGTGAAGAAGCCGCTAATAAAATTTATGATTCTATGATGGATTTTGCATCTTATGCATTTAATAAAGCACATGCTGCAGCTTATGCAGTAGTAGCTTATCAAACAGCATATTTAATGAGATATTATCCAACTGCGTTTATTGCAGCAATGTTGAACTCTGTTATGGGAAATAATGATAAAGTAGCATTTTATACAAGGTTTGCTGAAAAAGCAGGAATAGAAATTTTAAAACCTAGTATAAATAAAAGTTTCCCTAAGTTTACTGTTGAACATAATTGTATAAGATTTGGATTAGCGGCGGTTAAAAATGTAGGCGTAAGTGTAGTTGAAAGCATAGTAGAAGATAGAAAATCAAAAGGAGAATTTTTAGACTTTATGGATTTCGCTACAAAGTCAAATCCTACCCAAGTTAATAAAAGAGCAGTAGAAAGTTTAATAAAATCCGGTGCTTTTGATGAATTTAATATATTTCGTTCACAACTTTTATCTGTATATGAAAGAATTTTAGATGGTATATCTAATGAGAAAAAGAGAAATATAGATGGGCAAATAAGCTTATTTCAAACTGTTCCTGATACTTATAATAATTTTAAAATTGAGTATCCTAATATTAAGGAATTTGATAAAAAACATATTCTTTCTATGGAAAAAGAGATGACAGGAATATACATATCAGGTCATCCGCTAGAAGAATATGAGGAAAGCTTAAAAACTTTAACTACTACTAAAATATCAGAAATTATACATGATAATGAAAACTTAGAAGAAGATTTAGAAAATATAAGTGAAAAATTAAAATTTTATGATCAAGATAAGGTAGTAATAGGTGGAATAATATCTGCCGTAAATAGAAAAGTTACAAAGAAAAATGACTTTATGGCCTTTATAAAGGTTGAGGATATGGAAAGTAGTATAGAATGTATCGTATTTCCTAAAACTTTAAATAAATGTAATGAGTTAATAGAAGAGGATAATTTAGTTGTAATAAAGGGAAGAATTAGTATAAGAGAAGATGAAGAAACTAAGATTTTATGCGAAAGTGTTGAACCACTTTATAAAATAAATAAAGACAAAATATATGTATTAGTAGAAGATAATAAAGAAATGAAAAAGACAGTTGAAGAATTTAAAAGCCAACTTACTGAATATGTAGGTAATACTCCAATTTATATATGTACCAATTCAGATAGAAAAAAATATTTAATAGATAGAAATCTTTGGGTAGATGGTGAAATAGAGGTATTAACTTATCTGAGAGAAAAATTTGGAGAAGAAAATGTTAAGATTCTAAGGTAATTTAAGAGAGAGATGCAAAAAGTAAGGGGGAACAAGAATGAAGACAATAGGTATTTTAACAAGTGGTGGAGATGCTCCTGGAATGAATGCTGCTATTAGAGCAGTAGTAAGAAGTGGTATAGCTAATGGAATAAGAGTTATGGGAATAAATAGAGGATACAGTGGACTTATTAATGGAGAAATATCAGAAATGACTAGACATAGTGTATCGGATATTATCCATAAAGGAGGAACTATATTAAAAACAGCAAGAAGTGAAGAATTTAAAACTGAAGAAGGCAGGAAGAAGGCCGCTAAGGTTTTAGAGGTATTTGGAATAGATGGTCTGGTTGTAATAGGTGGAGATGGTTCATTAAGGGGAGCTCAATTATTATCTAAATTAGGAGTATCAACTATTGGACTTCCAGGAACTATAGATAATGACCTTGCTTATACACAGTATACTATAGGATTTGATACTGCCCAAAACACAGTATTAGATGCTATAAATAAAATCAGAGATACTTCATCATCTCATCAAAGAGTTAGTATTGTTGAGGTTATGGGAAGAGATTGTGGAGATTTAGCTCTTTACACTGGAATTGGTGGTGGAGCGGAAAAAGTCATTATGCCTGAGAAAGGATATGATTTAAATGAACTTTGCAAAGTTATTTTAGAAGGTAAGGTTCATGGAAAAATGCAAAATTTAATTATTTTAGCAGAAGGTGTTGGTGGAGCAGAAAAATTAGCCAAAGAAGTAGAAGAGATTACTGGAATGGAAACAAGAGCAACAGTGCTTGGTCATATTCAAAGAGGTGGTAGTCCTTCAGCATTTGATAGGTTAATAGCATCAACTATGGGCGCTAAAGCAGTAGAATTATTGATAGAAGGAAAATCTAGTAGAGTAGTTGGATTAATGAATGGAAAAATTGATGATATGGATATAGATGAAGCACTTTCTATGAAACGTGATTTTAATGATCAACTATATAATTTATCTCATGTATTATCTTATTAATTTTATTAACTTAAGGAGTGTTATTTATGAAGAAAACTAAGATTATTTGTACTATAGGACCTGCTAGTAAAGATAAAGAAACTATTAAAAAATTAATAGAATCTGGAATGAATGCATCAAGACATAATTTTTCACATGGTACTCATGAAACTCATAAAGAAAACATGGATACAGTAAAAGAAATAAGAGAAGAGTTAAATAAACATATTGCCATAGTTTTAGACACTAAAGGACCAGAAATAAGAACCGGAGATTTTAATAAAGATAAAGTTGAATTAAAAGAAGGAACTAAGTTTACTATTATTTGTGGAGAAGAAGTTTTAGGTAACGAAAATAGGTGTTCAGTAACGTATGATAACTTATATCAAGATGTTAAGCCAGGAGATTCTATATTAATTGATGATGGTTTAGTAGGATTAAAAGTAGAAGAAATTTTAGAAAATGAAATACATTGTATTGTTATAAATAGTGGAGTTGTAAGTAATCATAAAGGTATTAATGTTCCTAATGTATCTATAAAACTACCTTCTCTTACACAAAAAGACATAGAAGATTTAAGATTTGGTGTTGAACAAGAGATTGATGCGGTAGCTGCATCTTTTATTAGGACAGGGGAAGATGTTTTAAATATAAGAAACACTCTAAATAAGTTTGGTGGAAAAAATATATTAATTTTCTCTAAAATCGAAAATAGAGAAGGTGTTGATAATATAGATAAGATTATAAAATATTCTGATGGAATAATGGTAGCGAGAGGCGACCTAGGTGTAGAAATCCCAGCAGAAGAAGTTCCTATAGTACAAAAAATGATTATAGAAAAATGTAATACAGTTGGTAAACCAGTTATTACAGCAACTCAAATGTTAGATTCAATGATGAGAAATCCAAGACCTACAAGAGCGGAAGCATCAGATGTTGCCAATGCTATTTTTGATGGAACAGATGCCATTATGCTAAGTGGAGAAACTGCAAATGGTAAATATCCAGTAGAAGCAGTTAAGACTATGGCAAGAATAGCAGAAAGATCAGAAGCAGCATTAAAATATGAGAATTTAGGTAAAGTACCAAATGGAAACAAACAAATAACAGTACCAGATGCAATAAGTTTTGCAACTTGTGCTACAGCAAAGGAATTACATGCAAGAGCTATAATAACAGCAACTCAAAGTGGGCATTCAGCTAAAAGTGTTTCGAAGTATAGACCTGAAAGTCCAATTATTGCAGTAACACCTTATGAAAAAGTAGCAAGAAAGTTAGCGCTAAGCTGGGGTATATATACTATATGTACAGATCAAGTTGATACAACAGATGAACTTATTGAAAAGTCAGCACAAGAATGTTTAGAGCAAGGATTTGTACAAAAAGGAGATTTAGTAGTTATAGCAGCTGGTATACCTGTAAACTATGTTGGTAGTACAAATATGTTAAAAGTTCATATAATTGGAGATGTATTAGTTAAAGGAAATGGTAAAGGTGAATTAAATGCATCTGGAACAGTTAAAGTTGCATGTAGCCATTCAGAGGCTTTAGATATATTAGACGATGGAGATATATTGGTTATTAAAGAAATAGATTCAAGATACGAAGATATAATATCTAAAGTATCAGGAATAATCGTAGAAGGTGATGTAGAGATGTCTATATTATCTTTATGTGAATCTAAGAAAACTCCTATTGTATATGAGGCAGAGGGTGCTACTGAAATTCTTAAAACAGGATCATTTATAAATATGGAAGCTTCTCGTGGACTAGTATATTCAGGAAAGTCAACTATGAATTAAAATAAATAATGCCAAAAAGATAAAATTAACAAAAAATTAACGAAAAATTTACTAAAAGGCAACATATGAACAGTTGTATCGAATATAATATATAATATACAAAAACAACATAACTAATTTTTTTGGCAACTGATTATTATTCTATTATTTTGCACCCTCGGGTGCTTTTTTTGTATATTAAATTACAAATCTACTAATACTATAAAAAAGGGCAAAAGGATGTGAATATAGTGAGAGTAGATTTAAATTGTAGTGCAACTAATTGTGTTAATAATCAAGCTGGGCTTTGTTCTGCAAATACAATTTCTATAAAAGGAAAAAAGGCTAAAACAGCAGAACAAACTAAATGTGAAACTTTTAAAGAAGGTAGTATTTACAATTCATTAGCCTCTATGGGAAATTTAAATGTGGGAGGAACAATAAAACAAGTCTTTAATACAGACGAAATAGAAATGACCCCCAATGTGCATTGTGATGTAGACAATTGTGTTTATAATATTAAAAATCTATGTACAGCACCAGGACTTGTTATAAAAGGAAATGAATCTACTAATAGTAAGGAAACCTATTGTCAAACTTTTATAAAAGAAAAGCGAGATAAATAATATCTAATAGATAAAATAAAGGCTTCGCTACTGGAAATGTAGTGAAGTTTTTTACTTTACTTTAATTTTATACATATAAATATCAAAAAAGAAATTAATAAGACTTAATTACAGATTTTAACATAGAGTTATTGTAAAATATATTGAAATTACTATATAGAAATTGGTATAATTGAATACATGATTATAAAAGAGAAAGGAATTTTCCAATGAAGGATACAAAAGTACCAGTAGTAAAGAATAAAGAGTATGAATTAGAGATAATAAATATGGGATTTCAAGGAGAGGGCGTAGCTAAGTTAGGAAATTTCACCATATTTATTCCCGGAGCTATAACAGGTGAAAAGGTTATGGCAAAAGTTTTAAGAGTAGAAAAGAAGTTTGCTTTTGCAAAAGTAATGGATATTTTAAAAGCTTCACCTTCAAGAAAATTTCCTAAGTGCGCAATTTATGAAAGATGTGGGGGCTGTAATTTACAACATATAGCTTATGGAGAACAATTAGAATATAAGAGAAATAGAGTAATTGATTCTTTAACTCACATAGGAAGAATAAATAATGTAATAATGCATCACACTATAGGAATGGAGTATCCTTATGCATATAGAAATAAGGTACAATTACCAGTAGGTGTAAGTAAAAATCCAAACAATCCAGTATCAATAGGTTTTTATGCTCAAAGAAGCCATAATATTATTGATATGAATGTATGCTACATACAAGATGAAGTTGCAGATGAAGTTGTTAAGTTAACAAGAAAATGGATGAAAAAATGCAATATAGCTCCTTACAATGAAGAAACAGGTGAAGGCATAGTAAGACACATAATGGTTAGAAAAGGTTTCAAAACTGGTGAGATTATGGTGGTTGTCGTTACTAATGGAAAAGAGCTACCTTGTGCAGATAAGTTTGTGGACATGATCAAAGCTAACATAGAAGGTGTAAAGAGTATAGTGCAGAATATTAATTCTAAGAAAACTAATGTAATATTAGGGTTTAAGAATATTACATTATGGGGAAGTCCTAACATAACTGATTATATAGGAAAGTTCAAATTTAATATTTCACCACTATCTTTCTTCCAAGTAAATCCAATGCAAACAGAAAAACTTTATGATAAAGCACTAGAGTATGCTGAATTAACAGGAGATGAAGTTGTATTTGATGCTTATTGTGGAACAGGAACAATTTCATTGTTTTTATCACAAAAAGCAAAAAAAGTATATGGCGTAGAAATAATTAAAGATGCTATAGATGATGCTAAGAAAAATGCAAAACAAAATGGTGTTAAAAATGTAGAATTCTTAGTTGGAGAATCTGAAACAGAAATTCCTAAGTTAATAGAACAAGGAATAATTCCAGATGTAGTTGTAGTAGATCCACCAAGAAAAGGCTGTGATATTAAACTATTAAATTCTATAGCAGAAGCAAAACCACAGAAGATAGTATACGTATCATGTGATCCTGCAACACTTGCAAGAGATTTAGGTATATTACAACGTTTAGGATATGAAACAATAGAAGTTCAACCAGTAGACATGTTCCCTCAAACAGCACATGTTGAAAGTGTTGCACTTTTAAAAAAGAAAATTAACAGATAAAGATAAATTAAAAAATATATAATGTAATATTATTAAAAGGTTGTCACCAACAAATTTAGTTGGTAGCAACTTTTTTTATTTGTATTAAGAAAATACTGATACACATATTTGAAATATTGATAATATCAGGTATATAACATAATTTAAAATTTAGAAATAATAAAACATGTTATATTATAAAAAATTAATAAGATGAATAAAAGTCAATGAATAAAATTCATTGACTTTTATTCATTCAAGTATTATATTGTATTTATAATGATTAAAGAAGGAGTGATAATATGACACGAATTTCAAAAGCACCTGAAGTTCGCAAACAAGAAATATTAGATACAGCTATGAGATTATTTTATAAAAATGGATATGAATCAACTTCTATGGCAGACATAGCAAAGGAAATGAATGTAGTACCAGGTTTGTGTTATCGTTACTTTAAATCTAAACAAGAACTTTTTGAAACTGCAATGGATCAGTATGTTGAAGAATGTGGACAAAAATTTTTAAAAGTTATGTGCAATGATAAAAAAACATTAATAGAGCGTATGGATGATATGGCTAAGTTGATGATAAGTCAAGAGGAGAATAGTAAGTATCATAATTTTTACCATGAAGTTGGAAATGAAATGTTGCATGAACAACTTATTATAAAACTTGCAAAATATTTAATCCCAAGTTTGTGTAAAGAATTTGAAAAGCTATGTGAAAATGGAGAAATGCATATTGAAAATGTAGAAGTTATGACTAATTTTATTATGTATGGACAAATAGGTGTTTTATCATGTAAAGGTATTTCAATGAATGAAAAAATTAAACAAATTTGTGGATTTATATATTCAATATTAGGTATAAAACAATAAAAGTAATATGATTTATGGCGATAAAATATAGGACAAGATATCCCTAATCTGATATTATCCTAAAGTAATATCAGATTAGGGTAAAAAATACAAATCGAATGAATTAGATTCAATGAATTAAATTCACCGCATTAGACAAATATAGAAAGAAGAGAAATTGAATGGATAACATATTAGAAAAAGATTTTACCATAGGTAATACAACTAAAAAACTTATAGGGGTTACTGTTCCGGTACTTATAGCATTCATCTTTAGTATGGCTTACAATATAGT
The DNA here is from genome assembly GCF_030815255.1 of Hathewaya limosa. Taxonomy (NCBI): domain Bacteria; kingdom Bacillati; phylum Bacillota; class Clostridia; order Eubacteriales; family Clostridiaceae; genus Hathewaya; species Hathewaya limosa. The sequence continues at coordinate 1,481 of NZ_JAUSWN010000026.1, read as the reverse complement.
TGATAGCCTTTGGGTTGGAAATTTGTTAGGACAAAAAGCAATGGCGGCACTTACTGTGTCAATGTCACCTATACTGTTAACAAATTCTATTGCAATGGGGGCTACCAATGGTGTAGTAATTTTGTTATCAAAGTATATTGGAGCAAGGGATAAAGAAAATGAAAATAAAGTAATTACTACTTCGTTTATAGTAGCTATTATTTTTAGTTTAGGTTTAACTATTATTTGTGAACTTGGTGTACATACTATTTTAAATATATTAAATACACCAAACGAAATATATTCTATGGCAAAAGAGTATCTTATGATCTATATGATGGGATATGTTTTTGTATTTATGTATTTATATTTTACTGCTGTATTACGCAGCTTTGGTAATACAACTATGCAAATGTTATCAATTATTATATGTACTATACTTAATGTAATTTTTGATCCTATTTTTATTAATAAAATGGGACTTAAAGGAGCAGCAATTGCAACTCTATTTTCTCAGGCAATAATGATGCTCATTATGATTGCTTATATTATTAAGAAAAAGTTAATTGTAATTGACTTTAAGGTGTTTAATAACAATACTTTAAAAGAACTTGTTTTAAAAGCAAATCCATCTATTATTCAACAAAGTGTTCCAGCAATAAGTACAAGTTTTATTACTTATTTAGTTAGTGGATTTGGAGTGTTACCTATAGTGGCCTTTGGTATTTCAGGAAAATTAGAAACGATTTTATTTTATCCCGCTATGGCACTTAATATGACACTTACCATGTGCATTGGTCAATGCGTTGGTGCTAAAAATATAAAAAAAGCAAAAGAATATCTTAAATCTGGGATACTATTAGGGAGCGGATTTTTAATAGTGTTAACAATTATAGTAGTGTTCTTTTCTAAAAATTTAGCAGGAATATTTGGTGGGAGTGAGAAGGCAAAGGATTTAGTTAAAGGTTATTTTTTAATTATTTCTTGTGGATATATTTGTAATATAATTACTAATTGCGTTCTTGGTGCAGTAAATGGTTTTGGAAAACCAAAGTCAGCTATGTTTTTAATGATTTTTTACTATATTATTGTCCGTATGCCATTGGCAAAAATATTATGTATAAGTAAGTTAGAATTGAATGGAATTTGGACTGCTGTTTTAATAAGTCATATTGCAGCAGCTATAGCGGGAATTTGCTATTTTAAAGTAGTGCTAAAAAAGATTATATCAAATTAGTATTAATATTTATATAATTTAGATATTATATTAAAATATAGTCTAAAATATATAACGTTAAGTAAAAAAAGCTATGAATTAAGTGTTCATAGCTTTTTGAATATGTATATGTAAATGTGTATATTTATAGGTAACACTAGACAATCTCTGAAGCTAACTACAAATTTAATGGTTCTGTTAATTAATTATGAAAGATTAACTATCTCAATCGCAAAATTACGAATTTAAGCGTTAGCTTGGAATAATTATATATATAAATTTAAAA
>NZ_JAUSWN010000025.1:0-46630 GCF_030815255.1 Hathewaya limosa | reverse complement strand
ATTCTAGTAAATATTAATCTAGGAAATTAGTTATAAAAACTAAGCATAGTATAATTGTCAATAGAAATACTTTCTAAAAATTAAACACTAGTGATGATAAATAAATCTTATAAAGAGTTCAAAACACACTATAGAACTAACCATAACAAACATTACTTAAATATTAAAATTAGCTTTGGTACATAAATAACTGCTTTAAAAAACATTCCTTAAAGTTATTTATTGTACCTTTTTTTATAATTTTACATAATTTTTTGAATATTTTCTGAAAACGGGGTTTATTTTGTTGAAATATATGTTAAAATAAACATAAGTGGTAATTTTTATACAAAAGGGGGATTAGAAATGAAAAGAAATTTAATTTCTAAGTTATTAATTACAAGTATGATAACTACAACTTCATTATTTTCTTTACCTATAATTACTCATGCAGGAACTATAGCACCATCAACTGATATTGAGGAACCAATAGTAGCTCAACATTTCCAAGGTACCACAAGAACTGCTTATAATTGGACTGTTCATAATCTAGGTGTAAGTGGATTTGAGAACTCACAAATCAGAGGACCTTTAGCTGATGGATGCTTCAATACTGAAGGTTTATTTGGTGCAAATAGAGATTTTATAATAAGATGGAGTGGAGCACCTTCAAGATCTCATTTTTTTGTAAGAGCTGATGGTCAAGAATCTCATAATAGACATACAATTATTTATGGTAATGCAACTTGTTATGGAAGATCTGGAACAACTAAAATAAGAATTCCTGATAATAAAGGTGGATTATACAAATTCTATGTATGTGAGAAAAGCGGTAAAGATACAAATATAGGTTCCATAACTGTAGACAGTAGATAAGATTATATAACTTTTAAATTTATTTAAGGTATGGTAATATTACCATACCTTAAATCTTTATTATAAACTTTAGGATTTACGTTTTAAACCTTTATAAATTATTTTATAAATTATAAAAAATACTAATACTAATAATCCTATGTTTATAATAACTATGGATTTATTAATGTTCATATATAAAAAATTTTTAGTAAGTGTTTTTATATCTATATTAAAAAATTTACATACAATTAATTTAAATAAGTAAAATCTATTAGGAAAAAGAAAATATAGTAAATTTAACAGTATACTGAAAAATAAAATAATTATATCTAAAATTGACATACTTATTTTATGCTTAAATTTCTTATTAGAACATACTGTTAATAATATGGTAAATATTATTATAAGTATATACATAGCTATATTCTTAATTTTAAATATATATATACTATAAATATTTATATATACTTTATTATAAATTGTTTTATATAAATAACTTATACTAATTATATTTATTTTTTCAAGAAAGAAGAAAGAAAAAGCTACTAACGTCATGTTTTTTACTATATCTTTTTTACTTTTAAAACTTATAGTTGCACATATATAATTTAACAATAAAATAAATGTAATTATACATATATAAATTATATTAAATTTTGAAACTTTTTTTACCAGCGAAAAACTAATAACATTTAAAAATAAATAAACAATAATTAGTATTAAATTAGTTCTGATAAAATAAGAAAGATTAAAACCATTTACTTGTTTATCATTAGAAAAATTATACTTGTTTTTAAAGTATCCTGATCCTTCAAATTCTTCTATGGCCTTTTGTATAGCTTCTCCTTCTAAAAAACCTTTATTTATATATTCACATTTTAAGCTTTTCAATTGTTCCATTAATTCTTTTTTTAATTTTTCTTGTTCCTTATGTTTAAGATTAGTGTCTTTTAATAAACTCACTACATATTCATTAAATTCATGCACATCTTAACCCCCTTAGCCTTTTCTCCAGACCTTAGTTTTTTATCTTTATATTTATATTCATTATATATATTTCTAATATTTTTATAAAATTTTTATAAAATTTTTCTTTATATTTGAAAAAAAAGTATTCTATGACAATATTATAAAATAATGTGTAATATATTTCAATATATGAATATTTTATTTAAACAAGAATTTTAATACCATTATATCTATAAAAAATATATTGCATTTGTATTATGTTTGTATTCTCAAATTAAAATAAATTCCATAAAATGGATAACCTTTAAAATCTTTTCTATAGACTATTTCTCTATTTATTATAAATTCACTAATACAAGGATTAACTGAGTAATAAAACCAGCAAAAATATTATATTGGTCTAGATTATTTTCATATTCATTTAATATGGTAAAATATAATAAAACTTAATTATTTTTGGGGGAGATATTTTGGACTTTAATTCTATAAATCAATTTATACGTGGCATTGAACTTAGACGAGATAAAATAGATTCTTTTTCGAAATATCCTTTCTGTATTCCTGTTATAAAAAACTTAAATTATTTAAACTTACATCCTAATGTTACATTTATAGTTGGGGAAAATGGTTCTGGAAAATCTACCATTTTAGAATCTATTGCTGTAGCTTATGGTTTTAATCCTGAGGGCGGTACTAAAAACTTTAATTTCTCCTCTGTAGATACTCATTCATCTTTACATAACTATATTAAAATTATTAAAGGTGTTAGAAAACCTAAGGATGGTTTCTTTCTAAGAGCTGAGAGTTTTTACAATGTAGAAAGTACTATAGATGAGTTAAATTTCGATGGAAGTCCTAGTTTCATTCAAGGTTATGGTGGAAAATCCTTACATGAGCGATCTCATGGTGAAGCTTTTTTAGCTTTAATCTTAAACAGATTTAATGGTAATAGTGTTTTCATATTAGATGAGCCTGAAGCTGCGCTATCCCCTTTAAGACAGATGACCTTAATTAGTAGAATACATCAATTAGCCTTAAAAGGATCTCAATTCATAATTGCAACACATTCTCCTATAATCATGGCCTATCCAAATGCAAGTATTTATGAAATTAGGGAAGGAAATCTTCAATTAGTTAATTATAAGGATACTGAAAGTTATAAAATCACAAGCTCTTTTATAAATAACACTAATAATATGTTGGATATCCTATTAAATAATAAGGAATAAAAGGACATACAAACATAATACAAATGTATTACATAAAAAACACCAAGTATCTATTTAATTATATACTTGGTGTTTTAATTATTTTAAATTCTAGATTTCCCTTACTAATATTGAAATTTTAAAAAATAAAGAAATAAGAATGATATATATTAAGCATTTTGCTATCATTGTAACATCTAAAAAAAATACACTACATCCAATAATAAATAATATTATAAAGGTACTTGTAAGAATAACTTTATTTTTTATAGATGGATTATCTAATTTTTTTATCTTCCCCCAAAAAACTTTGTTAAATAAGTTCTTTAAATCCTTTGATATTCCCATTATATTAATTACTTTATGTATTATATATATTGCCATAGGAATAAAGAATACTATAAAAAATATTACAAGTGCATTATGAATTACATCTATTGATTTAAATATCATATCCATTTTAATTTACCCCTTTGTATTTATAATAATTTCAATAATTACTATAATTTTATCTTGAAATTATAAAAACATCAATATCGTATTGTTAATTTCAATCAATGTATTTGTATTTATGTAAATTATTCTATTTTTTAGCAAAGCTTTAAAGATCCTTATAAATCACTTTTTATTATGATTCAACGGATATATGTTTTTTTAACCATTGTTTGAAATACTGTAACTGTTCCTCAGTATGGAAATAGTGTTCACCATTCTCCATTACTTCTAAGTTACAATCAAAACATTTAGCAAACTCGCATACAACATCAAACTCACATAAATTATCTTTAGAACCATAGAGAATTGAAGTAGACTTATTCCAGGTAACAATAGGATGCTCTTTTACATAACAATAGTAATCCCAATATAAAGTTTGTCCAATAGATGTTGAAATTTCTTTTTCTATTTTTAATCTACTTTCACTTATATTAAGCCATGTCATCATATTATTTATAATACGCTCCATATCTACCACAGGAGAAAGAAACAAACACTGATTTAATTGCTCATTACCATATTCTAATAAACTAAAATAAGCTCCCATACTACAAGCAAAAACACTTATATTACTTGATAAGGATTTTGCATAGTTCATAATTGTATTAAGATCCTGAACACAGTTTTGAACTTTACAAAGATAAGTAGTATCATTCTTACGATCACCATGTTCGGGCAAATCGAAACTAAGGACTTGGTACCCTAAGGCTGTTGATTCTTCTGCAAATACCCTAATGATATCATCTTCCTTATTTGACATATTACCATGTACTGCTATAAATAACCTATCTGATTTATCGCCCCATAAAATTGCTGGAATATTTGCTACCTTAAAATTATGTTTTATCATTTGACTTTATCCCCCATAAAATATAAACAATTTGTTATTTCTATTAAAAATCTTATTTTAAAAACTTCCTATGAATTTTTACAAAGCTATCATACTAGTATCATCACTTTAATGTATTGTACTTAGATTTTATTTTTAATTTTGATCCTTCTTATTTTAAATCTATCATTAACACAAATTATATTTTTGTTTTTTATTTTAATTATACCCAAAAAGGAAGATAAGTATACATTATAACCACTTAAAATAGTAATATTTACGTTTTATTATTTGATTTTACTATATAGTCTCAGTAATACCTATTAAAATATAGAATTAAAACTTAAATTAAATCTATTTTTTACTATTCTCATTCCTTTTTTGGTACCTTTAAAACATATTTTTATAAGAAAATTTATATAATATATTATTAAACTCCCTATAGATATTTTAAAAATTATTATTTTTAAGTAAACTTTAATTAAGATCTAAGTGTTTTTCTCTTTAAATTTAACTAAAACTCATAAAAAATCAGTATTAAAATTTTATATGTACCCAAAAAGGAATATAAACTGATTTTTTATCCTTAAACTGGAAATCTTTTTGATCTTAATTCTAAATGTACCTTAAAAGGAATGTAAATTTTATTTTTATTTCTCGTACTATTAAGATTCCTGTAAAATAAACTTATTTTTTACGATATTTTTTAATTTATACCTTATTTTAACTTCTTACATTCCTTTTTTGGTACCTTTACTTTATTTTATTCTTCACATGCATAGTTAAATTGCTGCTGAAGTAGCTTAGATTCATACTCTTTTAGCTTTTCTACTGTAAGATTAGATTCAATATTAGTAAAACTAGATTCCTTTTTATTAAGCTTCCAATTTTGTTTTAAACCGTTAATCAATGCTCCAACATAATTATCTATAACTTTTCCCTCAGACCAGTTATCTATAACTTTTTTTTCATATTTTATATAATCAAAACAACTCATATCTAAATCAAAGGTATCGATTCCTGATAAAGCAGCATCAAAGATTCTATTAGCTTCATAAGGCGTTATAGAAATGTTTTTAAATAGATCCTTTAATGTATAAAATGCAGATAGCTCTTGACTTGTCATATCCGTTTCACATATTTTAATTTGTTCAATTTGTTCACCTGAAGCTAGAGCTTTTTCTTTAACTTTTATAGTAAATACAAGTTTTTCAACGGCTCTTTTAACTTTAATTTCTTCAAAATCTACTGTAATATCACTGCTTTTATTTATAAGCTTTATAGATGGATTTAATATTTTTTGTTTAAAACTTGAATAACGACTATAACATTTATCCTCAATAGCCAATATATATCGAAGTTCTTCAAAGGAAAATAGTCTTTTACCTAGATTTGCATATTGTTTCAAAAGCTCATAAATTCTGTATGTATATGTGCTGCGTATATGAGATGATATATCAAATTCTAATGGTGTAAATTTCTTTGAAAATACAAGTAGTTCCATAATTAAATCTGGGTGAAATTGAAGAAAAACAGACTTTCTGTTCTCGTCATATTTGCATGTTATAACCCATCTTTTTTTAATTAAGTTATCATTTTCATCATATAAAATAACACTGCGATTATATAGCTTATTAGTTATCTTTGATAGATCTTCATATAAATTATTACTTTTTATATTAAAGGCCTTTTTAAATTCAAAAACATTAATTTCTATTAAATCGAACATATTAACCATTATCATCTTTCTCATTTCTTCTGGAGTTAAATTTGAATTAATAAAAATAGGTTTTAGCTTTCTAGCGCCAAGCCATATTAATCTTTGCTCATTTAAACTTAAATAATAACTTCCTTCAATTAAGGTATTAGATTTATAAATTATACTTTTAGAAAATTTAACTTCATATTTATTTTTTAAGTTATCCACAGCTTTTTTTCTCCTTAATTTTTTGCTTCCTTTTAGGGTACATATAAATTTTTTTTGCTTCCTTTTAGGGTACATTTTATTCCTTTTAAGGTACATTTACAACTTTCATTTTCCTTTTAGGGTACCTTTATTCCTTTTAAGGTACCTTCATCTGCCCTTAGCCCTTTATTTTCAATGCCTCTCATGTCAATAAAATATATATTTAAAATATATGTTTTAAATTATATAAATAATAATACGACAATGTTATTGTTTTTAGTAAAATTTTCTAGTTTTAATATTAAAAATTACGTTCTTTAAGTGAAAAAAATAGAGTATACTTTATTTAGAAATAAGAACCAATTTTGGCTATTATTATTTTAAACATACCTATTAAATAAATATCTAAAAAATACAAGGTTTATCTTTAGGAGGGTTTATATGAAGAATCAAAAGTTTAAGTATGTATTTATTACTTTTAATTTACATATTTTTGCCATGATACTAGTATTATTATTTTCTAGGATCTATTATCATTTAGATAAGCTAACAAGCACATATGCTAATAATCCTACCACATACATTTATAAATGTCCTATAATAATAATTGTACTATCTTTAATTATTAATTTAATCTTTATACTAGAAACAGATCAGAATTAAAAAGTTCTGGTCTGTTTTTTATTTTCTCTAAGTAAGGTACTTTTACTTATACCTGTAATTTTTTCTGTTTCATTGTAACTATACTTCCCACCATTTACAGAAAGAAGTTTTAGAGCTTCTTGTATTTTTTCATTATTATATTTTTTAGGTCTACCTTCCTTATAGTTAGGTAAATTTCTTGCTAAGGCTTTTCCAGTTTGTATTTTTTCCATTTTTATTGTTTTGTTAAATTGAAGTATAGAAGTAATAGCTTTTAAAATAGGCTCAGATTCCTTTTTGTAGTCAATTAAGCCTATATTGAGTATAATGATACCTATTTTTCTTTTTATAAGCTCTAAAATGAATTTATAAGCACAATTTAGATTATGAGAGATCCTATCTAGTTTAGTTACAACTAATATATCTCCTTCAACTAAATTTATCTTTAGTTCATTAAGTCTAATTCGAGGTTCCTTAAGTACGTATTTTTCTTCAATAACCTTAGTACATCCATTACAAAATAACATTCCTATTTGCTCGTTTAGTTTATCTTCTAAATTTTTATCATAAATGTTTACACTGGCATATCCATAAATCATTATACTTTTGATACCACCTTTGAATATAACTTTTGACACCATTAAATATATTAATTATACAGTTTTATTACATAAGTGTCAAAAATTACAAGAGTTATGATACCAAAAAAAGTAAATAGTATAGTTTTTAAAAACATTTATCTTAAGTATAATCTTAAGTTTATATTTAAAACAAAGAGTCATTACAATAAATTTATTTAAGAAGCATATTAATAGAAATCTATTGAAAAACCAATAAAAAGCAGACGTACATTAAAATTTTGTTTAGTACTCAATAGATATTCAATAGAATTTTATTGTATATCTATTGAGTTCATTTTCTTATTTTGCTCTTTATTAGAAACCTAATAGAAAATCAATAGTTCTCCAATAAAAAATAACTCAGCAAAGGAACTTAAAATTTAATCAATGGATATCTATTATAAATCCAATAGATATCCATTGAAAAACACAAAGAAAATTTCACCACAAGAAAATTTAATAGAAATCTATTATAAAAACATTAGAAAATCAATAAAAACCGAAAAGTAAATTAATGTAATTTAAAATTTTAATAGAAAACCATTGAAAAACTATTGAAAACTATTAAAAATTATTGTATAATTATTCCAGTATGGATTTTACGAGAAAATTATTAAAAATGAAATATAAACCCAAAGTAGGAGGAGTTTAAAATGGAAAACGATGTACAAATCATAGGTATGGACCTTGGTAGGGGTTACACTAAAGCTTATAGTGAATATAATGAGCAAAAGAAAAGTTGTTTATTTAAAAGTGTTATAGGACTTGGCAGAAATTTAGATTTTTCTTTATATGATCAACCTATTTTTATAGAACACAATAAGGAAAGTTACTTTGCTGGAATGCTTGCAGAAAAAGAAGGGTATACTCCAACTAGAAACAGTAAAGATAGTAAAACGACAACTACAGCAGAAAAGCTTTTATATGCTGCTTTAAATGAAGTTGCCATAGCCGATAAGGTTAAATTAATGTTAGGTGTTCCTTATAAAATATTTAAAAAATCAACTTTAAGTGAAGTTACAGAAAAATATAAAGATAAAGAAGTTACAATTAAGGATAAAATTAATGGTGGATATAAAAATATTAAAATAGTAGACGTTAAGATCTTCCGTGAAGGTGACGCTGCACTTATGTGGGAAGTTAAAGATAAATGTGCTACTGAAAAACCTACAGGAATTGTATCAGTAGGCTTTAGAACAACTGAAATTAGTTACTTTGATAAGGGCTTAAAATTTAATGATAAAAGATCTAAAACTATAGAACTTGGTAATAGAAGTGCCTTAGAGTTTGTCCAAAATAAATTAGAAGATCAAAACATAATGAAGGACTTAAACGAAATAGATACATCTAATGACTATGAGGCTTTAAAGAAAAATGCTTATGAATCTTTAAGTGAAAGAATAAGCCAAGAAATTGAAGATAACTGGATCAACCTTGATGAAATGGATGTATATATTTCAGGTGGTACAGCTTTAAACATGGAATTTGATAAGGATTTTAAACTTGTAGATGACCCTCAAATGGCAACTGCTAAAGGCTTATATCTAGTAGGAACTAGAATTTTTAAGTAGAAAAGGTGATAGTCTATGAAGAAAACTATTAGTTTTAATCTAGAAGAAGATATTATAGAAAAAATAGAGGAATATCAAGTTAAAAATAAATTAAGTTCAAGAAGTGCAGCACTTGAGAGAATGATATTAAAATTTGATGATTCCCATATGGATAAGTCTTATATAGAAGAAATGATTAAAAAACTTATGAATGAGTGTAGTGTTACAAGTAATGAATCTTCAATTGAGGAATCTCCTAAAAAAGTTGAGGATGTAAGAAATAAAGATTTAGATAATAGCATTCAAGATGCCTTTTTAGATATGCCAGAATAAATTAAAGATATCTTTAATACCATAGAAAGGAGGAACCTATGAGTAATTTATATCTTATGAATAAAGATATACCAGTATTAATATTTAGTGATGAATTAGATATAGATGGGAAATATCCTGTTATACACATATTTGATAAAAAAGCAATTCCATATATACTAAAACATAATATAGGTGATTTGAATACATGGTTTAAAAGTAGGGTAATTCCTACTAATAGAAACCATTTAGAAAAGTTAATAGAATCCTTAGATTTTAAAGAAAATCCAAGTGCACTTGATTATCTAAAGTTAAATAACGGATTTAGCTTAAATGATAGTTATTGGATAAAGCCTTTAGAGGGCAAGGATACATATCCTTTGGATCTATGTTGGACTAAATATAACTTATATGACAATAACTTTGAAGAAGCTTTAGGTATTATAACCTTCTTTGGTAATAATACAAGTCTGGGCGGTACAGTAAACACTCCAAAGGTATCTTCACCTGAACTTACAACTCAAGGAGTTATGAATAAGGCATGGAGAAGAATAGATAATAAACTTTTATTGTATAAAAGAGGCAATATAGGAGCCGCTAATTTAGATAAAGAACATTTTGCAGAAGCTATAGTAAGTGAGTTGGGAAGAATTTTAAAGGTAAATTGCATACCATATCTGACTGATAAATGGCATAATCAAAATTGCTCAGTGTGTGAGATCTTTACAAGCAAGGATAAGGGATATTTACCTGTTAGGTATTTTTTAGAATCTATAGAACCTAATAAAAATAAATGGAAGTTTACCAGTGTTATAAGTTGGATACCTAATGAATTTAGACAAGACTTTTTAGATATGATAGTTTTTGATTATATAATAGAAAATAGAGATAGACATCTAGGAAACTTTGGATTTATTATAGATAATGACTCCCAAGAGCTACTATGTTTTGCTCCATTATTTGACCATGGATATTCTTTAATGTCAAGTGCTATGCCTGATGACTTTAATAGGGATTTAGTAGAGTATTCAGAACCTCATCCAAGTTTTGTATCAAAGAATAATGTTTTAGCAAAGTATGTTATAGAGAATTATAAATCACGATATAAGCATTGGACTAAAATTTTAAGATTAAAATTAGATAATATAAATTGGTTTCACTGTCCTGAATGGTATAAAGAAGGTATAAAAAAACTGATTTTAAGTAGATGTGATGTTATAGATTCCTTATAAAGAAATAGAGAGCAGTTGTATTTGCAGATACAACTGCTTTTTTCTATGAGTGCCTTGATATTTTCCGTAATTTTTATAAATGTATTAAGTTAACCATAGTATACTTACAAAAGTAGGGATATATTGAATAATAATTTAATATAGTATGTATTTATATGGGTTATATAAAAATTATAAATATGGAGGATATAAGAATGTTTTTAGAACTATTAGTAGAGTCATTAAAAGGAATTATACTTTTCTTTATAATAAAATATGCTGTTAAATCAGCTATTGAAGATACAAAGTAAGATATAGTTAATCTTTATTCTAATCTAGTATTTTTTTCTGTTTACTGATGTTCTGATTTATATGAGAAAAATTTTAATAAAAGTAATCAATAAATAAGATTTTAGTGAATTTATAGTATATTGTATTTAGATAAATAGCTTATAAAAGTTAGATATATCAAAAACTACAGTTATTTTTTCTGCGAACTCCTTGATATTTTAGATAAATATACATATATAGATTAAATAAAGTGAAGTTATATAATGATAAAAGTATAGAAAGTTGTTATAAAGTTAGATATATCAATGGTTACAGACATTATCTTCTTTTCTGTTCCTTGATATTTTTTTTCTATTCCCTGTTATTTATATTTTGTTCCCTGATATTCTTAAGTATATTTTATTTAGGTTAATGTTTCATAGAAGTTAGGAGTATCAATGCTTATATGGTTTTTTATGATATTTTTAAATAAGCTTAGATTTTTCTATAGTATAAAAACAGTATAATATATAGTATAAATATAGTGTTGTTGTAAACATTTTTTCAAGGACAGTTGTACCAATGGCTACAGCTGTTTTTTTTCTGTGAACTCCTTGATATTTTCTGTGAACTCCTTGTTTTTTTCTGCGAACTCCCTGATATTTTCTGTGAACTCCTTGTTTTTTTCTGCGAACTCCTTGATATTTTCGTTGAACTCCCTGATAATATATGATAGGATTTTTATATAAGTTTACATACTTAAAATAAATTTATATAATTTGTGTACAAATGAGATAACGCTAGAAAAATCAATGATAAAGGGTGTGAATATTCTGTGGACAAGGGTGTGGATAACAAACCTAAAATGCTAAAATCGGCTACTATTGCAGATGTAAATATAGTAGAACAACCCTTATTTATATCTAGTAAAAAAGAAGTTGAAACCATTGAAAGTTTAGTTAGAACGAAAGAGTTAAGTGAAGAAGTGGAAGATGTATTAAGAAGAATTGTAGAAGATTTAAATAAAGGAAATCCTAAGTTAAATGCTATGCAGTTTCCTGTAGTTTATAGGATGTGGTATGATAGTAAAGGCATTAAAAGAGAACTTTTAATAGCAAATTCTATGCCAAATCTCCAAAGTTTAGATGTTTGGAATAGTTTAATAGGATTATACTTAGAAAAACTTGGACCTATATCCTTCGATAACATGAAACAATGTTATAAGATAGATTCAGATGAACTTAAATTTACTTTAAATGAGTTATTAGATTATATGGGAAAATCCCATGGAGGAGATGCTATTAAAAAATTAAAAGAAGAAATATCAAGACTAAGGAATGCTCAATATTATAGTTTTACTAATGGTGTTATTTATGATAAAAAGAATCAAGAGTATGTAATAAATAACGTAGATATGTTTTCGTTGTTAACGGATGTTAGATTTAGATCTAAGAAGAAAAAGAAAGATGAAGTATACAATGATAATAGATGTACTGTAAACTTTAACAAAATTATAATAAATAACATTAGATATCAATTCTTTAAATATTTTAATAAAGAGAAATATTATAATCTGCCTTCTAGGGGATTTTACAGAAGACTTTATTTATATGTCCAAGGAAATCAATACATAGGAGATAAAAAAGCTCAATACATTAAGAGAAGTTTTAAAGTTTTATCCCAAAAACTTCCCATATATCCATATCAACCTTCAAAAATTAAAGAGAAACTACTAAAACCATTAAGGAGTTTAAGAGAAATAGATGTAATAAAAGACTTTCTTTTTTCTGATGAGTTTCCAAATAATGATCAAGAACCACAATTATACATATTATTTTCAATTTCCAAAGAGGACTTTTTAAGAGAAGTAAATAAAAAGATAGGGAAAACATCGAGGGATAGTAAAAAAGCTCTTAAAAAGGCTAATAAAGGGCAAAATGACCTATTTATACCTGAGGACATGCATGCATATTTAGTTAATATAGTAGGATTTAGTGAAAATAAGGCAGAAAGTGTTCTAAAGGAACATGATATATGGGAAATTACTAAATATGTTTTATGGCTTCAAGAACAGGCTAATGATAATAAAATTAAGACAAGCTTTGGAGCAGTTCTAAATTGGGCATTAACTTCTGGTTTTCTTAATTTAGATGAAACTCATAAACATATAATAAAAATTGTGGAAAGTGCTAAAAATAAACAAAGTAAAACAGCGGAAGAATTAAATATGGAAATAGATAATGCCTATGAAAAATATCTAGAAAAGGCTATTAAAAAATATAAAAAAGAAGATCAATTTGGATATGAAATTATTCATAATTCTATTCTACAACAATTAAATGTGGAGTATGAAAGCAAAATTAGGGAATTTGGAATTATATTAAATCAACATATTTCAGATGATGAGAGAGAAAAGGTTATAGAAAAGCAGGAAGAATGGTTTCAACTTAAAGAAAAGCAAGTTAAATCCAAGTTATTTAAATACTTCTTATATAACAATCTTGCAATGGCTTTAGGACTGGATAATAGGGAAGATTTCAAGATAAAGTATTTAAAGAAAAATTCATAGTATAAAGAACATGAACTTTAAAAAAACAAGAAATAAAAGAGTAATTTTTTATTTCTTGTTTTTTATATTTAGGATACCTTTAAAATTTCATTTTAACTTTAGGATTTTTTTATTTTCAAATATAAGGATTAAACTAAACACAGTTTCTATTAATATCATCATAATTGCAAGAATATAGGGTTGAAAGTTTATACCGACTATGAGTGCTAGAATTGGTATTAAAATTGAGAAGATGAAGTATGCCTTAGATTTGTATAACCATCCATATGGTAATAAATGTGCACCAAAAATTATTGTTATTATCATTAGCATTTTATTAGGAATTGTAGGATAGATCCACATGGCTATTAATAAATATAGCATTTGATTTGCAGAAAAAAGGATACCTAAATTAGTTAGTGGGTTTTCTTTATTTTTAAAATCAATATTGATTATTTTTGATATGAGAAAAGATAATGGTATCAATGGTGCTGTAACACAAAATGTAAATAGATTCTTTGTTAAAATAGGTAATGATGTTAAATGAATAATTAATAAAGCACACCAAATAAGGATTGATGCTAGTATAAAATGTAGTCCCTTCTTTTGTTTAATTGCACAATCTATTCGTAATTCTTCTAAGTTCATGATTACCTCCACAATATATTTATAAAATTAATTCATTCAAACATTTATGATGTTTTCAAAGATGAATAAAGTGTAACGAATAATCCAATTAAAAGTCCAGATATTATATTATGTATCATCTGAGAAACATTTAACTTATTACTAAAATGTGAAAGTATAACAAGTAGAAAGGAATATGCAAACGTAATAATATTCTTCTTAGCAGAAGAAAGCTTTATCTTACTTAGTTTTTCTTTTAATACAAAAGTTCCAATTACATATGTTATCAGGGCAATTATTATAATAAATATATACTTCATATTTTGTCCCCCTAAATTAAATTTATGTTTAAATTATATCATAATATATAGTTAATATGAAATATTTAACTATATGAACAAATATATTACAAATGTATTTATAAAATAAAATTAATTCATTGAAACCTTTATGATGTTTTTAAAGATGAATAAACTATTCCAAACAATGCAAATAAAAATCCAAATATTATCTGATTTAAGGGTTTATAAACAATTAACTTATTATTTAATTTTAAAAGTCCATAAAGAACAATGAAATTTACAACAACAATAATTACTTTCTTAGAAGGAGAAACCTTTATTTTACTAAGTTTTTCTTTTAATAAAAATTTATGAAGTACAGATGCCAAAATAGAACCTATCAAGCAATGGATAAATAAATATAGAAAATTCATATCTTATCCTCCTAAACTAAATTTATCTTTAAATTATATCATAATATATAGTTAATATGGAATATTTAAGTTATAGAAACAAATATATTACAAATACATTTATTCATATATCAATGAATTGTTTTTAAGTTAAAAATAAAGGTAATTAAGTGTACCTGTATTTTTTATGTTATTTTCTTAATCCCTTATTTGAGAGATGGGAATATACATATATTTTATACAAATTTTAGTGGTGTATTTTTGTATAGTAAAAAGACAGTATAAATAACAATAGTAGTATATATATAGTGTTGTTGTAGTAAAATTTTTGGAAGTATTGATATAACTAGTCTGGATAGGTGAGCATTTGTAAAATACTACGAGAAAACTTGTAAAACTTTACGAGGAAGTTTGTCTAGATGAACGATATATGAGTTGTATAAATGAACGATAAAATTTGTAAACGCTGACGAGGAAGTTTTAATGATATTTTGAATAATAAATTGGTTTTGCAAAATACTACTAGGAAAATAACATAAAAAGATTTACAAGAGGTAAAAATACTCATATTATTAAAATATAACGAGGAAAAAGAAGATTTTTATATAAAAAATTTAATTTTATCGTAAACTAGGTCAAGGAGTTAAGAGAGTATAAGGATTTTCAGAGATATTGAAGGTATTGAGGAATTTACAAGAAAGTTTAAATTTTAAGTCATAATAATCCCAGTAATAAAAATTTTATTACTGGTTTTTTACTTTGTACATGTTTACATAATAATAAAAAAATAGTATTATCTAATTGATGTCAGAATATTATGACTATGTGTCGAAATATAGAAAATATAACTGATAAGTAAATTTAAAACAAGTTAAATAGAATAAGTTAAGTATTAAAGTGAGGAAGTTCATATGAAGATCAAAAGTAAAACTTATAATCAACTAGAATATATAAAAATACCCCTGAAAATTTCACCTATGTTAGCTATAGGTGAGATTGTACTTAGAACATTAATTGGATTTCTTCCCAGTATACAGGTGGTCACAACTAAAAAGTTTATTGATATGGCCATTGAGATTTTTAAAAATGGAGATATGGTTAGGATTTATAAACCCCTAATTACAATTCTGTTAGTTCTTATATTTTCTTTTTTAGCCCAATCTATTTTATCTTTTTTTAAACTAGAAATTAATCTTTGTTTAAATAAGAAATTTTTACCTGAAGTTATAAAAAAGCAGGGTATCTTAGAGTACAAGTATATTGAAAATGATGAATCTTGGAAGTTAATATCAAGAATTCGATGTACTATAGTAGAAAGTATACAAAATGGTTTTGAAAATTTACTTGATATAGTAGAAGTTACTATAAAAGTAGGAAGCATTTTTATATTAATAGGAAGTAAGGATTTAAGGGCAGCTATAGTTATTTTTGTTTTTTCACTATGTTTAATTTTGTTAGCTTTTAAAAGTGGGAAGGTTAATTATGATGCTTATATAGAAGCTGAAAAATATGGACGTAAGGCGGATTACTTAAAAAACATATTATGCTCAAGGGAGTCTTATTTAGAAAGATTTTTATTTGGGTATACAAGAGCTATAGACAAATTATGGGGAATATCATACGAAAAGGAATGTAAAATTAAATATAAGGCAGATAAACGAATTTTTATTAAGACAAAGCTTGCTAGTATAATTATTGCAATTTTATCTATGATAAATTCATGCATATTACTGTTTCCAGTGGTAGAAGGGAAAATTACTGTAGGAATGTATATAGGACTTGTTATTGCAACTTTAAACTTAGTAGAAGGGATGGCATGGGAGTTAACAGCTATAATTAAAAATTATCCTAAGTATAAATTATATTTAAAAGATTTTTCTACATTTTCTAAAATGAAAGATGTAAAAGGAGCAGATAAACTTAAGGATTTATCCATAAGAAATATGCCATTTGAAAGTATAGAATTTAAAAATGTATCTTTTGCTTATCCTGGAACTTCTCATAAGGTCTTAAATAACTTTTCTATGTATGTAGAAAAGAACAAGCATTATGCTATAGTTGGAAAAAATGGAGCAGGAAAGTCGACTTTTATAAAACTTCTAACAGGGTTGTATGATGATTATGAAGGTGAAATTTTAATTAATGGTAAAAATATCAAAACTTTTACTTATGAGCAATTGAAAGCTTATTTTTCTATTGTATATCAGGACTTTGCAAAATATTTTATAAGTATTAAGGATAATGTGTTATTAGGAAATTGTAAAGAAATATCTCATAGTATCATACAAGATCAAATAGTACAAAATGCTTTAATAGATATGGACATGGAATATAGTGTAAGTTTATTAGAAGATGGTATTTATACTTCTTTAGGAAACTTAGACAAAAATGGATTAGAATTATCAGGGGGGCAATGGCAGAAAGTCGCTCTTGCAAGAACTCTTATAAGTAATGCATCATTTTATATTTTAGACGAACCAACTGCTGTATTAGATCCAATTAGTGAAAATAGATTATATAAATTATTTATCAAAGCAAGTATAGGAAAGCCTATGTTTCTAATTACACATAGATTAGGTGCGGCTAGAATATGTGATGAGATATTTGTAATAGATAAAGGGTCTGTTGTAGAGCATGGTACTCATAAAGAATTAATTAATAAAAAAGGAGTATATGCAGAAATGTTTGAATCACAAAGGGGGTGGTACAATGAAAAAGTATAAAGACTTTATTATATATATTTTTAAGAAGATTTTTCCTAAAGTATTTTCAGTAGCCCCTATGCTATTTATATTCAATCATATGTTATTTTTACTTAATGGAATTTTATATATGTTAACTACCTTAAGTATGCAACTTTTATTTGATAAGGTGATTTATCTATCCTTAAATAAACAAGGGTTAAAGGAAGCTATTCTAGCCTTAAATATGCTTCTAGCTATAAAAATAGGTGTTGAGCTTATAAGTGGACTTGCTAATTTTCTAGCCCAGGTTTATAGCCCTAAAATTACTAAAAAATTATATCATATAATTAATTTAAAAATATCTAAATTAGATCCTATTTGTTTCGAGAATCCAGATACTTTAGATGTGATTAATAAGGCTTATTTAGGTACATGCTGTGCACTTAAATACATACATACAATAATGAATTGTTTTTTATTTTATTTTCCGTATTTTTTATTTATGGGAATATATCTGTTTAAATTAAATAAAATCTTAGTTATATCTTTAATTTTAGTATTTATACCAAGTGTTTATACAGCCTCTGTAAGAAGAAGGTTTTTTTCAGGTTTGGAAGACAGATTGATACCTCTTAGAAGAAAGGTAGATTATTACAGTGAATGCATAGTAGGGAGAAAATACACTAAAGAAACTAGAATTTTAGGTGTTCATAGTTATTTTATGAATCTACTAAAAGATTCTATTGCCAATATGAATAAATTAAAACGATCCACTACCATAAAACTAAACCTAGTAGAGCTTAGTACCAAGTTAATATCACTTCTAGCATATTTAGGAGTTTTTTTTCTTACATTCTATGCTTTAATGAATGAGGAAATCACTGTAGGTGCTTTTGCAGCTATTTTTGCATCTATCGATAATATGTTTAGTTTAATGGATGAATATGTTTATTATAAATTTCAGTATTATTCAGAGAATATCGGAAAGATAGAAAACTTTTTAAGATTTTTTCAACTGCCAGAAAGAGATTATAAAAAGAAAGATATAAAAGTTAAAAGAGAAAATATAAAATTAAAAAATGTATGCTTTTCTTATCCAGGGTCAAATAAAAATACACTTTATGATATTAATTTAGAAATAAATAAGGGGGAAACCCTAGCTATAGTAGGTGAAAATGGCGCAGGAAAGTCTACCTTGGTTAAATTAATTATAGGAATGTACCTTCCAACTAAAGGAGCAGTTTTATTTCAAGGGGAAGATTCAAAAGATTTTACTATGGAGAATATCTTTAACAATGTTAGTGCTGTTTTTCAGGATTTTCAAAAGTATCGGCTTACCTTAAAAGATAATATTGAAATTAGTGATTGTAATAATAGAGAAGATAATAAGAATAGATTAGAGTTTGCCTTAGAAGGTTCAGGTATTAATGTGAATCACAAGGATTTTAATTTAGGATATAACACTGTGTTATCTAGAGAATTTTCAGGAGTAGATCTATCAGAAGGTCAATGGCAAAGAATCGCCGTAGCAAGGGGACTTTATAGAACTTCTGATTTTATAGTCTTAGATGAGCCAACAGCAGCAATTGATCCAATATCAGAAGAAAAAATATATAAGCAATTTAATGAGGCATGTTCGGATAAAACAGCTATTATAGTAACTCATAGATTAGGTTCTATTAAATTTGCAGATCGTATTGTAGTTATGAAGGATGGTAAAATTTTAGATGTTGGAACTCATACAGAGCTTTTAGAAAGATGCGATTTCTATAAAATTATGTGGAGATTACAGGTTAAACTTTATGATAAGTCAGGTGAATATGAATGTAATACAAATGTATTCTAATAAAAATATAGGTATATTTTATATTCTTCTTATAGAAAATTAAAAAACTTTTATAAGAAGAATAATTGAGGTGAGTATTATGAAAATATTTAAGAATAAAAACTTTTTATTGCTTACAATCGCTAGATTAATCTATGATTTTTTCAGCAATATCAGTTATTGTAACAGCCATGTTTTATATTAAATGCAGTAAAATAAATACATTACCACATATTGATAATGTAAAGAGAATTGAAATTTATGAGTAATATAAAACTATTAAATGAGTTTTAAAAAGGATAGTTGTATAAATTATAGACTTTTTTAGAAAAAAATTTTATATTTAAATTGATTCATAGGTTAGTATATAATATAAGCAAGTAAACATAGAATTTAATGAAATTAAGGAGGTGATTCTATTGCCAGAAATAAGTTTATTTTTTGGAATTAGAGTTACTATAAATTATAATGATCATGTGCCACCACATTTTCATGCAGAATATAATGGGAATAAAGTTTTAGTAGATATTATAAATTGTAAGGTTTTAAAGGGATATCTACCTAAAAGACAATTAAAGCTAATATTAGCTTGGACTGAAATTCATAAAGATGAATTAATGCAAAACTGGGAACTTGCAAGAAATCAGCAACCATTATATAGAATTGCACCACTTTCTTAAGGAGGAATTTTTAAATGGAATATATGCCAGAAGTAATTCAAGTAATTCCAACTGATGATTTTAAAGTATATGTTTATTTTGATGATGGTTCTATTCATTTATATGATGCTAAGGAACTAATTTTAAAAGGAATTTTTAAAGTATTACAAGACATTAATATATTTAAAGAAAAATGTACCGTATTAAATGGGACTTTAGCATGGAGTTTAGATGATAGTTATGATGAATCAACTTGTTTAGATATTGATCCTTTTGTAATTTATGAAGATTATCCAGAAATTTCGGAGCCTATGGAGTTATTCAAGAATAATAAAAATGAATACAATTGTAATACAGATAGAAATACAGGTAATTAAGATTGCCTGTATTTTTTGTTAGATAATTATATTGTATATAAAAAGGATATAGCATATATTATTAAGAAAAATAAGGTAAAATAGTTATAATACAAGTGTAATACAAATATAGTAAAATTTTTAGAGGTATTTATATTTTTTCTATAATAAGTTTTATTGTATATAATCTTATTATATGTAGGATTAAATTATACAATAGTAAGTTTTAGAGAAAACTATAAAGGGAAATTAAATTTAACGAGCAAATCATGGATAAAGATTATAAAATTATGATAAATTCTTAAAAACATTAAAAGAAACTAAAGGATTACATAATTCATTAAATGAAATATTAAAATATGATTTTATATATAATTCAAATAAAATAGAAGGAAGTACCTTTACAACTGATGCATTACAAATGCTTATGGAAAAGAATATAGTAACTGGAACACATACCTTAGATGATGTTCGGGAAACAGTAAATTCTTTTTATACATTTGATTTAGTAATTGAAAGTATATATAGAGAACTTACTTTAGACATTTTAAAAGAATGGCATAGTTCTTTAATGTATCGTACAAGACTATATGACATGGGACTAACAGGAGTATTTAAAAAATACCCTAATAAGATACTAGGAGCTAATTTTGATACGGTAAATCCTTGGGAAGTTGAGGATAGATTAAACTTAATAATAAATACATTTAATTCATTAAAATCAGTTACATTACATGATATAGCAAGATTCCATTTAGAATTTGAGCGTATTCATCCATTTCAAGATGGTAATGGTAGAATAGGACGATTTGTATTTTTAAAACAACTACTAGATAATAGGTTTCCATTGCAATATATGAATGGAGAAAGTTCTATGGAATATAAAAAAGCATTAGGTCAATCTACTAGTGATAATATAGTTCCCCTAGTGAATTATTTAAAGGAACAAAGGGATTTTATTATGGAGAATAAAAATATGTTTTAATAATAAAAAAGTCACTTAAAATGTGACTGTTTTTATTTTATATAGTACTTTTCTGTAAGGTTATATTTTCTAGATTTAATAGGGTTGTGCAATTTTTTAATAGAGCTGGTCTATGTGTTATTAAAAGTACGGTTTTATTTTCAGTTAAGCTTTCTAAATTCTTTTGAATAGTTTCTTCTAATTTGCAATCTAGGGCTGAAGTTGGTTCATCTAAAATTAAGATTTCTGGATTTCTTAATAAAGCTCTAGCCATACATATTCTTTGCTTTTGCCCCACAGATAAAGTATTAAGGGATATTTTATCTAAGGAATTATTTATATCAGAAATTTGTATATCCTTAATTATTTTATCTATAAAGGGTTTTGGAATATTAGAACCTAATGTTAGATTTTCTTCTAAAGTACCTTCAAAAATAAAAGGAAGTTGTTCTTGTATTGCAAGGACAGAGTAAAAAGAGTTAAGATCCACTTCTCGTATATCAATATCATTAATTAGAATTTTCCCACTTGTTGGATAATACATTCCTAATAATAACTTTAAAAATGTACTTTTACCACAGCCACTTTTTCCAACGATTCCAATATGATCTCCCTTGTTTATTTTAAAGTTAAAATCTTTTAGCACATAGTTTTTATCCTTGTATGCAAAGGATACATCAACAAATTCTAAGGATTCAAAGGAATTTATAGTTTTTTTATTGGCATTCTTTGATGAGCTATCTAAATCTAAAAAACTTATAATTCTATAACCAATATATTAGGAAAATTAAAGTTGTACAAAGTTTGAAGAAAATATGGAAATTCACTGAGAAAGAATCAAACTTTCTAAATAATTATCAATAATTCCATAAGAAGTATTATTTAAACAATACCTTGTAATGCGAGGTATGTTATTTTATAATAGTCTCATAGGAGGTGTTGTATGGATATAGAGATATTTAAAGGATCTATAGACATATTAGTTCTATGCATTTTAAATGGTAAAATATCATACGGCTATGAAATAAGCAGAGAAATCAAAGAAAAAAGTAATGATACTTATGTAATTGGGGAAGGAACCTTATATACTTGTTTAAAAAGATTAGAAAACAAAAAGTTGATTGAATCTTTCTGGCAAGTTAAAGAGGATAGAAATAGAAAATACTATAATATTACGAAAGGGGGAAGGGAGTATTTAGAGGAAAAAATCTTAGGGATTAAAAACTTTAATGTTTTGTTGGATAAGTTAATGGGGGTATAAGCGGTGAGGGAATTTGAAATTTATATAACAAATTTATTAAAAAAGACTAATCTTCCAGTTGGGGAACGGGAAGAGTTAAAAATGGAACTAATACAGCATTTAAATGATTCTAAATATGATTATATGAATGAAGGATTATCAGAAAAACAAGCTATACAAAAGGCCATAGAGAACTTTAACAAAAGAGACTTTTTAACAGAAATAAATGGTTTTGTAGATAGTGAAAAGTTTAATGATTTTAATCTTAACTATTTTATAAAAATGAATTTAACTTTATTTATTAGTTATTTACTTATGATAGTTGTAAGTGTTGCACTAATAAAGAATACAATAGGATTTAATCTAAGTTATTTCTTTATAATGACTGTTATATTATTTTTAAACTATGAATGTGCCATTATGAATTTTCAAAGTAAAAAAGATATTATTAAAAATATGGGAATAGTGGCTTTTTCCTTCTTTTTTATTCAAAAGTTATTTATGATTATTTTAGCTTTTATGCATAAATTATTATTTGATAAAAGGACTGTAAATATAGAGTATATTCGCATATCTAAGCTTAATAATTTAGTTGTCTATTTAAGTATATTAGTAGTTACAATGCTACTGGCTAGATATGTTGATAGGGATGTAAAAAAGAAGGTAACACTATCAATCTTAGATATAGGTATATTATGTTTCAGTATATTATTAAATATAGTATATTTTCTTTTCCCAGATAGATTCTATTTACTTAATTTTACTATAAGCAAACTTCTAAATATAAACGTAAAAAGTTTTAGTAAGAATATTTTATATATGAATATTAATAACTCAATAGTTATTATTAATATTGGATTGTTAATGCTATTATTCTTTATAGTTTATAAGCTTTATCTTAGAATTATAAAAACTAGAATTCAGCACTTATAGTTTTGGTAATGAAGCAAGAAAAGGTAAATACTTGTGTTTAACTATTTATACATGTTAGGGAGCTATGCTCCCTTTTAAATTTTAATTATTTATATCTATTTTCTAAAAATGAGAGTAAATATAAAAAATTTTCTTTATATTCTGAATAAATATCGTGTATAATAAAATAAATTAGGGGGTGTATGTATGAAGAAAAAGAGAAATAAAATTGTTGTATTAATTCTAGTTATATGTTGTATCATAGGGGGTTATAAATTATATCCTCATATTTTTAAGGAAAAAGGTAATTTGTATTCATTGAAGATGAGTAAAGAGTTTAAGGATTGTCATTATGATGGGATTCAGGTTTTTAGAAGGAAGACAAGGGAAGTGAAGGAAGTCCGTAATGAAGTCTTTAAAGATTGTGAAAAACAAAGTAAGGAAATTTTAGATTATTTAAATACATTTAAGCTTATAGAGGTAAGTAGCAAAAAAGTCTTAGAAAATGAAAATCAAAATGAAAAATCTGAAATTTCTCAAGTTACTTTTACTCAATGCAATGAAGAATGTAAAAAAGATTATAAACATCGTAAGATAGTAACAATATATTTTTATAATAATTCTAATTTAAACATTATGACTTTTTATAAAGATTATACAAAGAAATATTTTAGGGTAGAGGGTAAAATTGATTTTAAATATATTAATAAAATTTTAAGTAGTATAAAGAACAGTTAGATACTAAATTATATATTTTTGATAATTAAGTAAATATGGGGTGAAAAAATGAAGAAAAAGAGAAATAAATTTGTTGTATTAATTCTAGTTATATGTTGTATCATAGGTGCATACAAATTATATCCCTATGTTTTTAGAGAAAAGGGAAATTTATATTCATTAAAGATGAGTAAATATTATAATGGATTCGATTTTGACACTATAATACTTTCTAAGTTAAAAAAAGGAAAAATTAAAGATGTATGGTACGAAGAATGCATTAAAGAAAGCAAGGAAGTTAGAGATTATTTAAATAAATTTCAACTTGTAGAAATAGGAAGAGAAGAAGCTTTTAAAAAAGAAAGTGAATTTGAAAAACAAGGATTAAAAAAGGATACAATTAGAGAAATTATTTTTCATCAAAGTTTGGACATGTGTAAGCATGATCATGATTTTAGTAGATTTTTAAAATTAGATTTCTTATCTGATTCAACTTTAGAAATTTGTTCTTATTGTGATGATATTATGGGACATAAGACTTATAGTAAACGAAGATATTATAAAATAAAAGATGGAAAGATTGATTTTGATCATATTTATAAGCTTTTAAGGAGTGTAAAGAATGTAAATATCTAAAGTATACAATATTTTTTTGGTTAATGTGAAGATAATTAAAAATACGAGGTGAGTATATGAAAAAAAACAGAAATAAAGTTATTATTATTGCTTTAGTTGTTTGTTGCATTATAGGTGGTTATAAAGTATATCCTTATGTTTTTAAAGAAAAGGGTAGTTTATATTCATTGAGAATGATTAAGAGTTATACTGACTGCAATTATGGCAAAATACAGGTTTCAAAAAACGGATCAAAGGACGAGAAAGAAGAAAATACTCAAAACTATAATAATGATAATGAAGAAAGTAAAAAAATTTTAGATTACTTAAATAAGTTCAAACTTAAAGAGATTGGTAATGAAGAAGCTTCTAAAAATGAAAAAAGCGAAGTCTTTTGTATTACATTCTATCAATGTTATGATGAACATAAAAACCAATTAAAAAGTAGTAAAAAATTAATAATAACTTTTTATAATAACAATATGATGCAAGTAACCACCTCTGATAAATATAAGTCATCTAAATATTATAAAATAACTGAAGGTAATGTTGATTTTAAGTATATTAATAAAATTTTAAGTAATACAGAAAAAATATAATAGTTGAGGTATTGAGTTAACTTTAATAAGAATAAAAAGCATGGCTAAAGCCAAGCTTTTTTATTATATAAATTTAAAAATTGAACTGCATATGCTATAACTTTTTTTATTATAGCAACAACATTATTCTCTATTTTTTAATACTTCCATAAAAGTAATTTTTCTTACTTTAAATTTTAATATAGTAAATATAAAATAGAAAACCAATAGTATAAACAAAATTAATATTACATAGAAGCTTGGCTTAATGTAAGTTGCCATTCCTGATCCCATTGTAGCATTTAATAAAGGAATCATGCTCCTCATTAGTAAAGCTGAAAGGGGAACAAATACTATTATATCCAATAAGACAACATATTTTAAATTGCCTAAATACATTCCTTCCACTTCTTTATTTGTATAACCAAGGATTTTCATAAGAGAAATATTAGATGCTGCATGCTCAATAATTGTTTTTACTAGCAAATACATTGTAATTATAAAGGTAACAACACCAACCCCTAAAAATAGTGGTAAATATGCTTTTGCTGATTTTAGCCAACTTTTTGCTGTTTCATAGATTGTATTTTTTGTTATTGTATTTATTAACATTGTATCTTTGATATCTGTTTTTTCATTAGAAAACAATGTGTTATAGTAAGTATCATCAACTTTAAAATATTTTCTCATTGCATCAATATCCATAAAGAAGTATATTCCATTTTTAAATGGAACAATTCCAGCTACAGTAAATGTATAATCTCGATTATTTAAGTGATCTGTAAATGTTATCTTGTCGCCAATACTATAACCATACTTTACTACAGCTGAATCTGATACATAGACTAAGTTATGGTCGTTTTTTAAATCAGAAGCAAAATCAAAATATTTACTTTTAGAATTAATTCCTTGGAGAATAACATCCATATCCGCTTTAGCTTGTTTACAATATATTGTAAATGGTTTTGTGTAGCTAACTTCTGTATTGTCTGGTTGTTTTTCTAAAGGGTTTTGTAATAAATACATATAGTTATATTTCATATCTACTGTAACTTTATCTGCATAGTTTTCAATGGTGCTATATAGTGATAGACCTAGCATCATAAAAATGATTGCAAAGCCAATTCCCATAAATAAGGTTATATAGCTACGTTTCTCACGTAAAAATTGTGTCTTTTTAAAAATTCTTTCAAAGCTTTTACCTTTTACTTTTGGTAGATTTATATTTTCTGTATACTTTTCTGGATGCATCATTTGAAGGGGTTTCATTGACAACTTTTTATTTAAAACTAAAAAATTAATTATCACTGTTAAAATTAGAGGCATTATAATACCATAAGCTAATAAGCTTGGGGATACACTTGGTATAAGAAGGGGATATGAATAATTTGAGGCCATAAACCAAGTAACACCGTTGATCCCTAATATAGTACCTGCAATAGAACCCAACATAACAATTAATATAGGCAAAATCATATAATGATATATTAGTTCTTTTTTAGTAATACCTAAAGAAAATAAAGTTCCTATTGAAACACTATCTTTTTTAATATTATTAACTGCGAAAACCGTTAGAATATAAGCAATAATAGTAGATAAAAGTATTCCAGCTATTACTGCATAGGATAGCATAGGTTCATTATATTGAATTATTCCAGTTATTCTAGAATTTCTACTTTTTTCTGTGAAAAATTTTAAAACAGGAAGATCGTACTTCATAGTTTTATCTAAATATTTTTCTACACCATTATAGACCTTTTGTACACCTGTTTCTAAGTTGCTATTATAAAGTTTTGAAGCATTTAATATATTTTCAAATCCATTTTCGATATTTGAACGAGTACTTTGCATTTTTTCCAATTGACTTTTAATATAAGTATCTGTAATTGAATCTTTGTCACATTGAATTTCGCACAACATGTCCTTTACTTTGGAATCTGTTATAGTGCCGTGATTAACATAGACATAATTATAAACAAGTTTATTTTTAAGCTTTTTATCCTTTAATAAATCTTTAAAGGTTTCAGCATCTACAAAACCAATTCCAAACTTTTCATCTGTTCCAACATCTGAAATATTTTGTACACGATGGGCATAATCAGGTACTGCACAAGTTCCCATAACCTTATAGTTAGAGTTTCCAACCTTAATTGTATCTCCAGTTTTATATTTAAAATTATCTGCAAAGGTATATTCTAAATTAATTTCATTACTTTGTTTTGCTAATTTCCCATTTCTCAACTGAATCTTATTAATTGTATCTCTATTTTTAAATATACGTACAGTTTTTCCTTCTTCTGATTCTATGTCCATATAGAACATTTTTTCTATTGTGACTGACTTGTCCTTTAATTTTTTTAAGTCCTTATTAGTTAATGGAACGTATGTGGTAAATTCACCATTTTCAACATTATTGACCTTCCAATTGTTTTCTACTGTTTTTCGTGCTGTATAGGTAGTTCCACCAAAAGCAACAACTAAAAAACTGCTCATAACAACCAATAGAAATATAGCTATATAATTTATAGTGTTTTTATAAAAAATTCGTTTTATTCTTTTATTTAATACCATATATTATTCCACCTTTACCACTTAATTTGAGAAGCAGAAAGAATATTTTTATTAGTATAATCCTGAACTATTTTGCCATCACGTAAAATAATCACTTTATGAGCCATATTTTTTATTGCTTCGTTATGTGTAACCATAAGTATTGTTGTACCATATTCTTTATTAACCTTCTCTAATAAAGCCAATATTTCACAGGAGGTTTTTGAATCTAAAGCACCTGTAGGTTCATCACATAAAAGTAGCTTAGGATTCTTTATTAATGCACGTGCAATTGCACATCTTTGTTGTTGTCCTCCTGATAATTGAGATGGATATTTATTTTTATGATCTGTTAATCCTAAGACATCTATTAAATCATCTAGATTTAATGGATCTTTCGTTAAGTTTTCACATACTCTTATATTTTCACGAACTGTTAAATCTGGTATTAAGTTATAAAACTGAAAAATAAATCCCAAGTTTTTTCTTCTATACATGGTAAGAGCATCAGCTTTTTGTGAGAGTACATCTATGCCATCCACTATTACTTGTCCTTTATCCGCAGTTTCTAATCCCCCTATAATGTTTAAAAAAGTTGATTTCCCGGAACCACTTGGACCTAATATTGTACATATTCTTCCTTCCTCAATTTCTGTGTTAATATCCTTTAATATTTTTACACTATTATCATTAGTTCCATAACTTTTGCAAAGACCATTAATTTTTATATACATAGTATTTCTCCTTTCTACTATATGAAATCTGTTTCCATTTCTACACTTAAAATTTCTTCCGAATTATAAGGAAGAAGAAGTTCTGTATAAATGCTATTTTCTAAAAGATATTGTTTTAATTCTGGTATATTATTTTTAACAATATCCATTGCC
This sequence comes from Hathewaya limosa, assembly GCF_030815255.1. Lineage (NCBI taxonomy): Bacteria > Bacillati > Bacillota > Clostridia > Eubacteriales > Clostridiaceae > Hathewaya > Hathewaya limosa. Next base: position 17,925 of record NZ_JAUSWN010000025.1, on the reverse strand, counting down.
CAAAAGACTCCTGATGAAAGTTTTGCTTCTAATGTTCTTTTTACTGTTAATGCTGCTATTTTCCCACAAAATGTATTACTATCTTCTAATTCAATAACATAGCGTTTTCGTATATAAGTTCCTGCTTTAGAACCGAATACATCATATACAAGAGTTGACCATTGTTTTTGGTCAAAAATACTAGAGATCTCTTTTAACTTATCTTGTGCTTCTAAAATGGCAGTATTAATGTCAAATTGGGTGAATGATTGATAGGCTTCTTGTATCATATCTACCATTAATTTATCAGGAACTGCATTGTACCAATGTAGTTCTTCAATTTTCAATTCTTCACATACCTTTAATAATTCTGTACTAATATAAGGTTTTATAAAAACATTTTCTTTCATACCCGGTATATAATATTGTTTATTAGATTTAATATTATCCTCTATAATTTTTGCATTTTGTATATACGTATTTGCATAACCTGAATTTGCAATGGAATTTATCATTAGATCTGCAAATGCTATTTTGGAAAGATTTTGTCTACCTCCTTGAAAGCAATACATTTTTTCTATGTGGTTAAAATCATTAGCTATAAGAAATGGAATCATTCCAGAACTTCCAGGTACATAACCACTTCCCAAAATATATATCCCATTTTTTTTAAATTTTATTGTTTTATCGTTTAAAATAACATCTGAAACATCAATATAAATAGCTCCTTCTTCTATTGCTATGTTGGCAATTTTTTCTTTGATTTTATAAGAGGGTCCAGCACAATTTAGTACAACATCACATCCCTTACAAAATTCTCTGAGACTGCTTAATTGAAATAAGTCTGTTTTTTTCCATAAAAATCCTGGAACTTCAAGTAGCTTATCAGGTTGTTTCCTTTGACCTCCTTTTACAGAGTATCCTTTTAAAAGTTCTTTACAAGCAGAATATCCAATTATTCCACCACAACCTAAAACACCTATTAATCTTTTCATTAATTTTCCTTTCTATCCGGTGTATTTAAAAGTTTTGCTACTGGAAGAACATTCTGTTTTTTCATACATGTTATATGATTTCCGTGTAGGCTATGTTTTGTTATATTTCCTAAAATATATTTATAGGTAATATAGTCCTGATTTTTAGGGGAGTCCAAAAGAATAATTTTATTCGTTCTATTACATTCAAAAGAATATACATCTCCTATATAATTTTCTGGTGAATATTCAATAAAAGAATTAACACTTTTTTGAAATATATTATAAAGTTTACAAAACTCTGCTTTTGAAAAATTGTCTACTAAAGGTAAAGTATTATTCTTTAAGGTATCATAAATTTTATTTAATCTTTCATTTTCAGTCAGATGAATTAAATCTATATATGGATTTTTTTCTCCTAAAATGTTATTAAGTCCTTCTAATAATTGATCATCTGTAATTGATACTCCATAATCTTTAATTACTTTATATAGTATATCAGTTGATATACTATGTCCGCAGGATGTTAAATTTGCACCTACTATAAATGCAAAACCTCTCTCAAAAAGTAGTTTTGAATAAATTTGTGATACAAATTTTTTTGAATCAATAAGTATTACTTTTACTTGTTTAATTCCACGTTGTTTCAAAATCCTTGCTGTTTCTAGAGCAATGGCACCCCCAAAGCAGTGACCTGTTAATTCTAACAAGCCTGTTAAATTCATACTTTCTAATTTATTAGCACATTGTAAAGCTATAGTTTGTATTGCCATTTTATCTTGTAAAATAGTATATTTTTCATAATCAGTAAAACTAAAACCTATAATCCTCTTTTGGGTATTTTTTTGTTTCATAAGTTCTAAAAGATCATTATAAATTGTTAATCTTCCTGTTCCATCACTAAATAAAACTACAGTATTATTAGATGTATAACTATCATTTAATTCAGTCATAAAAACAAAATCATTAGATGATGTATGCTTAAAATCGGCAATTGCTGTAGCAAATTTATATATAGTATTATTTTGTAGCATTAAGCGCATTAAGGTTTCCCATTCAATATTTTTTGTTTCTTTTATACTATTCTTCATTTCTCCAACTGTTTGTGCTAGAAGGAGGGAGTCTCCACCTATTTCAAAAAAGTTATCGTGACGTCCAATAGGTTTCTCTAAATTCAGTACTTTTTGCCAGATATTAACGATGCCTTGTTCCAATTTTCCTTGTGGAATATTTTCTTTTGAAAGCACAGTATGATTTTGTATTTCCGCTATCTTTTTTAATCTTTTTTTATCTATTTTTCCATTATCAGTCTTTGGTAGTTCAAGTAACATACTAATTTCTTTTGGTATCATATAATAGGGAAGTCTATCTTTTAAATATTTTTTTACATCACTATCAGAGACAGTTATTCTATCTTCATTAAATCGTGCTATAAATACTTTCTGATGACAACAAGAAAGAAAATGATTAGGTTTTGGATATTCAAAAAGAAGTTCTGCCTGTCCATATTTAAAGTTACGATACCAATGATTGAGTTGAAAAAATATTTCTTCTTTCTCACTTCTTTCATCTGTAGCATCTACACGGTATAAAAAGCCCATAGAGGTTAATAACGAATTTAATTCTTTTATTGCATCAATAATACAAAGATAGCCGTTAGGAACTGTAATTGCTTTTAATGTATCAAAAGCCTCATAACCATTAACTGCTACGTGTAAAACATTTGCACACAGGATAATATCCATTGAACCTGCATTGATATTTTGTAATTTATAGTCTTTGTTAATATCAAATATTTTATAATGTATCCATGGATACTTGGCGTATTTTTCTTTTGCTTTATTAAGAAAAAATGTAGATACATCTGTAAAATAATATTCTACATTTTTCCCATTAAGATGTGGTAAAATTTCATCGCTTGTACCACCAGTTCCTGCACCAATTTCTAGAATTCTAAGAGTATGCTCAGGATGATTCTTTAATGATCTATCAACAATATAAAGTATTCCTTGTACTATTGTGTGATTCATAATTTCTGAAAAAATATTGTCATGATAAACCCTAAAGGCAGTTTCTGTTGATGCTTTAGGGAATAAGATTTCTTGTGCTTTTTTGGTTCCATCAATCACTAACTTAATATTCTTTACAGATTCTTCGAAATAACTTTGTGATATTTTACAGCCCATCTTTTCTATATAATCTGATTCCAAAACTTTTTGTGCTTGTTCAAGCTTCTTATTAATTGATATATTTTTCCCGCAATAACTTAGGTTTTCCTGATTTATACAATCAATATATCCTGCCGTATATAATGCATTTAACCATCTTTTTATTAATTTAAAATATTCTGGTCGTGCATTTATCTTTTTACATATTTCTGGATAATTATAAACTTTGTCTGGTATATTAAAAATGCCATTTTCCCTTAAAAATTCAAGAATCTGAAGCAAGGCCATGTCTTCCGCACTTTTCATGTAGTATTGAAATTGTTCTTCATCAATATCTTTAGTTAACATATTGGTAAATTTCAATAGTTTACTTTGTAAATTTTCAGCTTCTTCTTTATAAATTTCTTTTTTACCCTTATGTGCAGGTACTGCAAATCCATGTAATTGATATTCTTGAGGTATATATCCTTTTACTATAACAGCTGCATTTTCAATTAATTTATTTTGTTGCATTACTGCCTCAATTTCATTAAGTTCAATTCTATTACCATGAATCTTTACTTGGGAATCTTCTCGACCTAAAAATTCTATTACTCCATCTGGACGATATCTACCTATGTCACCAGTTTTATAAATTCGTTCTTTTGTAACAGGATGAATAAGAAATTTATTTTTTGTTAATTCAGGTTCATTTAAATAGGCTTCTGCAAGGCCAGTTCCTCCAATATATAGTTCTCCCTCAGTCCAATCAGGTACTTTGTGTAATCTGCTATTATACACATGGAATGTTTGATTTGCCAAGGGTTTTCCATAGGGAATACTTTTATACGTAGTGTCTTCTTCTTGTATTTCATGATAGATAGACCATATGGATGCCTCTGTTGCCCCACCGAGACTAATTACACGAATATCATTAATTAAATTTTTCAATTTATTATATAGTTCTACTGGTATCCAATCTCCTGAAAGTAAAGCTATTCTTAAATAAAAATCTTCCTTTTTATTAAATGTGTTCAAATAAGAAATTAACTGTTGCATTAAAGCCGGAACAGTATTCCAAATTGTTACTGGATATTTTTTTATTAACATTCCAATTTCATCTATATTTTGCTTTTCTGTTGGAATTAACAAACATCCACCAGCTGAAAGCATTCCAAAAATATCATAAACAGATAAATCAAATGATATATTGGATATACCAATTGCCATATCTTTTGAAGTAACATGAAATCTATGATTAATATCATCTATTGTATTCATAGCTGATTTATGACTAATAATAACTCCCTTTGGTGTTCCTGTACTTCCAGAGGTAAAAATTATATAGGCTGGTTTATTATAATCAATGTTTTTTTCATCCGGTACTTCTATATTTATTATTTCTGAAAGCATACTAACCGTTAGAATTGTTAATTCCTGATTTTTAAATGTTTCTTGAAAATCATTATCTACAATAACGTAACGAATCCTTGCTTGTTCTAATATTTTATCCATGCGATTTTTGGGTTGTTCTCTATATATTGGAACATACACACCCCCAGCCAGCAATGTTCCTAAAATAGCTGCTATTTGCTCAAAACTTTTCTTCATGATAATACCAACTAAATCTCCATTACAAAAATTACGTTTCTCCAATGCTATTTTATAGCGATAGGCTTCATCATATAGTTTTTGATAAGAATATGAATGATCCATAAAGATTACAGCAGTATTTTGGGGAGCTTTTTTAACATTTTTAAGAAAATCGTCTATTAAACTTTTATGATTATAGTGTATTTTAGTATTATTTACTATTCTACGTATTTCTCTCATTTTACTTGGAATGTCTAAATATTGTGGTTTGTTCCATAGGGTTTTATTTTCAGATAGTCCATAAATCATTTCAATATATGTTTCAAATAATTGTTCTGCAATATCCGCCACGAATACATTTTTTCTTATATCCCAACAAATTTCAAGACCATCTTTACAAGCTCTGATTTGACAATCCACAAACACTTGAGGTGTTTGACTTGCCCTATAAAAGATATCTATATTATCATTGTGGAGGTTATTTATTCCTAAAGTACTAGTAAAAACGTATGGTATTATTACATTTGTGCCTTGTACCTTGCTTAATTCTCTTAAAACTTCAATACCAGTATAAGTTCCATGTTCAAGATCCTCCCAAAGTCTCTTTTGAATATTTCTAGCTCTTTCTATAAAAGAATTACCATCATTTTTATACACTGATAATATTTCTATTGATGTGAAGTCTCCAACAATTTTATCAACTTGATCATTAGATTTATTTCGTTCCATTTTAGTTAAACTTATGGAAAAATCTTGATTTTTTGACCACAAAGCTAATACATCTGTATAAAGAGTCAAAAGAACGCAAGTTTCTGTTAGTTGATTTTGTTTTGCATATTCTTTTACATCATCCCAAATAGCTTGATTAATTACAGTTCTTTTATGTAAAAACTCTATATCTTCCGATGTATTTGATATATTATTTTTTGGCAATTTAGGCGATAAAGGCATTTGTGTAATTTTACTTAACCAATATTTTTTATCAATATCATATTTTTGAGTAATATCTGGATCGTTTTTGCGTTTTTCATTATACATAACAACATCTCGATAGGTGATATCAAGTTGACTTAAAGTATTTCCTTGATAACATTCAAGTAATTCTCTTAATATTATTCCTATACTTATAGAATCAGCAATTAGCATGGATATAGAAAAATGAAGCATAGCTTCTTCTTTTTGTTCTGTAATTGCTAACTCAAACATTGGCCATTGATTTGCTTGGAATATTCTTTTAGACATATCATTTCGAACTTTAATAACTATATCTTGAAAGTTCTCTCTTTTATCTACATTATATCTAAGAATATTTGGTGAATAATCTAGATGTTTATATACTTGTTGATATCCATCAGACCTGATGATTGTACGAAGCATATCATGACGGCTAACTATAGATTTCCAAGCAACTAATAATTGATTATATTTCATATTTTTTAGTGGTATTTCAAGATAAATATGACAGTCTGTTCCACCATATTCATAAGCATTTGTCATTCCAACTAAATAAGAAGACTGAATATCTGTTAATGGAAATTTATTATATCTAGTTTTTTCATCATGTTGGATTTCTTTTATCTTTGCTTGGTCTAACCATTCTAACAATTCAGTTTTGTATTTTTTCATTTCTGCTTTTATTTTATCATTCATTATTCCTGGAACTGCAGAATAATGAAGGTTTTTCTCATTATCACTCCAAAGTCGAATTCCCATTTGACTATATGTTTTTATTAAATTTGATACTTTCATATTATCTATCCTTTCATGATATATTAGAAGAATGTTATATATAAGATTTATACTAAATTATTCCATGGTCATCATATTTTGATAGTTCTTTATTTTTTTTAGTTAATAATATTGCTGCTGTTTCAATTGTGTTATGCTGATATAAATCTGCAATTGTTATGCTATGCCCTTCTTTTTGTAAAGTTGAAATAAGTTGAGCAGCTTTTAAAGAATCTCCTCCAGCACTAATAAAGTTTTCATCAGTACTAATAACATTACGTTCTAATATCTTACACCATAACTCATACAAATATTGTTCCATTTCTGTTTTAGGTTTCTTTTGAGTATCTACTTTTTTTTCAGGTGCTTTTAATTGAGTTTTATCTATTTTTCCATTAGATGTTATTGGAAATGTTTTCATAAAAATAATTTCAGCTGGTAGCATATATTCAGGTAGCTGTTCTTTCAATTTATTTTGGAAGTCTATCTTATCAATATCAGAGGCTTCTACAAATAAAACTATTGATGTTTTAGATTTATTTACCTTGACAACAGCTTTATTTACTTTAGGATATTTTTCTGCACAAGATTCAATATCACCTTTTTCAATTCGATATCCCCTAATTTTTATTTGGTCATCCATACGCCCTAATATTGATATATATCCTTCGGGTTCCATAATTCCGTAATCTCCAGTATGATATATTCTTCCTAGCTTAGAATTGTATACAAACGATTTATTTGTACGATCTTTATCATTTATATATCCTTCTGCTACTCCTATACCGCCTATACAGATTTCTCCTTTTACAGAGGTTGGACATAATTCTTCATTTTTATCTAGTACATAAATTCTTTGATTGGGTAGGGGATAACCATAGGGTATACTTCTCCAATTATCCTTTACTTTGTCAATAGGATAATATATAGACCATATAGAAGCTTCTGTTGCACCGCCTAAACTATATAATTTAGCATTTGGAAATACGGAGTTTAATTGTTCAGGTAATGATAATGGGATCCAATCACCACTCATCATAATACTTCTTACAGATTGTATTTTTGATTCAGTATTAATAAGTGGAAGTAACATGGCAAAAACTGATGGAACAGAATTCCAGATTGTTATATTTTGTTTTTTCAATATCTCAATAAGCTTTTCTGGGTTATTCATCTCATTTGCAATAATTAATTCTGCACCTGCATTTAATGTTCCAAAAATATCATATACAGATAAATCAAATGCAAATGAAGAAATACCAATGGTTTTATCGTTAAGGTTAATTTGATTTATTTTATTAATTGATAAGATTGTATTCATTGCTGCAGCATGTGTAACTGAAACACCTTTTGGATCTCCTGTACTCCCAGATGTAAAAATTACATAAGCAGTTATATCTATAGGTATATTTTTTTTAGGAAATGAATAATTTTTATTTAATATTTCTGTTGATAATTCAAACGGTTTTAAAGTTTTCTTGATATTGCATTTTTCTATAATAAAAAGTTTTCTTTTTTCTGGAAACATTTTATTGATTGGAATATATGCTGCACCAGTTTTTAAAATTCCAAGGATATTTACAATTGTAGAAATATCACGTTGAGTTTCAACGCCAATAAAGTCTCCATAACCGATATCTTCATTATCTAATGTTTTCGCAACCTTATTTGATAGCATATCTAATTCTTTATAAGTTAGATGCTTGTCTATAAACGTAATTGCTTTTTTGTTTGGGTGGGAATCCACAGATTCATAAAATAAATCAAGTAAATTTTTATCTTTATAATTTTCTTTTGTATTATTAAAATTTTGCCATTTAATTATTTCTTTTTCATCTATAGGTACTTCTATATAATTTTCTAAACTTTCACTAGACTGTATTAATATTTTTTTCATCTGATTACTCATTTTTTTTATTATATCTGGTTTTATTTCATGATCTAGGTAATCAAAAGTAATTTGTAACATTCCATTATTTTCTTCAACTTGGCAATCTAAAATTACCTGAGGGGTTCTACTAATACTTTTTACGATCTTTCCTAATTTATTGATAGAGCTATATAAGGAATCATCTTTAAAAAGCATACTTGTAAAAACAACTGGCATTATTATTGGAGTTCCTCTATAAGCGGACAATTCTCTTATTACCTCAACACCATGAAATTCACTATGCAAATAAGAATTCATAAATCCCTTCATAATCCCTTTAACATCATCTATAAATTTTTCTGATTCACAGCATTTTTTATATACAGGAAGAAGTAGGGTTTGAGTAAAATCACCTATTATATTTTCCATTTTATATTTACTACGTTCTGTAACAGTTACATTGATTGTAAACTCTTTGTTACTGCTCCAATATCTAAGTACTTTTGCATAAGCAGTTAAAACTAGGGCTGTCTTAGAGATATTTTGGCCTTTTATATTTTCTTTTATTTTTCCCCAGGTAGTGGACTTAATACATAAAATTTCACGTCTCATATGCCATTGTTTAATGTTTTTATTCTTCATTTGCTTTGGTAGTTCAGGAGCATCTGGGATAAATGGTATTTTTGATATCCAATATTTTTTATCTCTTTCATACCTCTTTTTTTGTTTATTTCCAAATAAATGTTCTTGTATATAATCTATATAGGTTTTATTTAAAACTGGCAATTTAAATTGTCCATTTGAAGAATAAAGCTGAGTAATTTCTTTTGCTAATATCATTAAACTGCTTCCATCGGCTATAAGTAAGTCAAAACTAACCAATAAATATTTTTGTTCATTTAATACTAAATATTCAAAAGCAAATAAAGGCCATTTATTTGATATGAAAGTTTTTTCACATGCCTCCTTATAGCTGCGTTCAAATATCTTTTTTTCTTCTTTTACATTTAGATTAGTGTACTGTTGAATTTTTATTTTATAGTAGGGGACTTGTTCCAGTATTTCTTGAGTTTCAGAATTTAAGATGATTGCTCTCATCATTGGTTGATGTTTTATTACCTGATTTAGAGCTAGTTCAAATTTTTTAGGATCTAATTCTGTTAAAAAAGCATATGTAATTTGAGCAGATGTTCCGCCAAAGATAAAATTTTTATTTTTACCTAAATAATATGCTTTTTGTATATCTGAGAGTTCAAACCGATTTTTATTTTCTTTTTTAGAATCTTCCATTTTTATACCTTTCTAATATTATTAAGATAAACTTTGTTAATTATTGATTATTAACAGTTACACTCAATTGATAGTCATTATCAATTAAAGAACTGAATAGGGTCCATGATTTTAATTTCACTTCATTTTTATATATTTTTTTATTTTTTACCTCAAAACTTTTTAAGTCCATTAGTAATCCATTTCCTAGTGCTTTCGCATAAGATTCTTTTGCAGTCCATACTTTGTAAAAAAGGTTTATATCATTAGTTTGCTGTATTGCATTGCTTTCAGAAGGATGAAAGTGTTTTGCTATTTCGTTAAAATTAGATAATCTTCTTTTTTTCTCAATATCAATTCCTACAGTCTGTTGATATGTGAATGCCAATGCTATATATTTGCCTGAATGGGAAATATTATATTGTAAGTGTTGTTTATTATTTATTACTAAGTAGGGTTTTCCATATTTAGTTCTATTTATTTGTACATTGTATACCGAACATTTTAAATAACGACTTGCCAGATATTTTGTTAAAATATTACTTGCTTTTCCTCTCATTCTATCTTCTATTAATGAATATCTTTCTAGTTGTCTTTGTTCTTGAGTACTCATACAGTGTGTGTACATTGTTAAGAAGTTAGATATTTTTTGCCATTCGATAATCCATATATGAACATGTTTTTTTTCTAAATCAATAATTTTTCCTAATTGATCTTCCTTATAATAATTAAATACTATATATTTTTTCATTAACTACTTTTTAGTATTTTAGTAATTTTACTTAAAACTTTTTCTTCTTGATTTTTTAGAAAAAAATGTCCACCTTCAAAAGCTTCATAGTCAAAGTTACTTTTGGTATATTCTTTCCACTTTGAAATAGTTTCATAGTTTGCATCTTCATCTTCTTTCCCATAAAATGATGTAATTGGACAAGAAAGCATTTCAATTTTATCATTATAATAAGTTTCATCTAAAATAAAGTCAGCCCTTAGCATTGGTAAAAAGAAATTAAATAAGTCTTCATTTTGGATAATTTCTTTTGGTGTTACACCAAAACTTGCTATTTTATTCTTGAATTTTTTGTCTGATAAATGAGAGATCGGATTTGTTTCAGGAATATGTGGCACACGACTACTTGAAACTATTAAATGATTAACTGTTATATTATGAGATTCTAATATTTTAGCTGCTTCATAAGCTATTTTAGCTCCCATACTGTGGCCAAAAATAAATATTTTATTATTTTTAAGTTGGATTATGTGGTTATTTAATTCTTTCAATAATTCTTTCATATGTGTATAAGGGGCTTCTATAATACGATCTTCTCTTCCAGGTAATTGAATTGAACATACAGTTACATCATTTTGAAGCTTTTTAATCCAATTACTATAAATCGAAGATCCTCCCCCAGCATAAGGAAAACATAAAAGGATATTTTTGCCTGATTGTATGTTCTCTATGTTTTTAATCAAATTCATGTTCATATCTTGTAGCTCCTAATTTGTAGTATAACTTATCTAAAGTTATACAAAAATTTTTAATGTTATATTATCTATTAATTTTTATTAATACACAATATAAGATATACCATATTTACAAAATTATCTCAATACACTATTTTAAAATTTTAATGTAATAATACGCAATATTAGGTTATTGGTAATATCTTATAATAAATTATAATTTTAATTCTTTTTTAATCATTACTCATGAACATTATAAGAGTCATTCTGTAAAGGTCGTATAATCTAGAGTGAAAAAAAAGCCTAGCTAAACGCTGGACTTTTTATTTGAAAAGTATATTGAAGAAAGAATCATGATAAAATTATACCTTTAATGGTAAAGAATAACTTTGAAAAAATCAACTTTTTTTGTTCTTAATATTATACAATATAAGGCATCCAAAAAATGTTATGATTCCACTTATATAAAGTAAAATGCATATTATCATAGATAAATATGAATTATCCCTTGAAGGATTTATAATTGAACTAAAAAAACTACATATATATAAACCTAAAAAACTTACTAATATTGATACCAAGAGTGCTTTTATAGTATTTTTGTTCATTGTTTTAATCTCCTTTTAATTACACTTTTTCATTTCCCTAAATTCTTTTGTATTACAAATGTATTCAAAGGGTCCTTTTTGAAGGATCTTACCATTATCCATAAGAATAACTTCATCAAATTTGTTCAAGTCATTTGAAAGCTTATGAGTAACCATAATAATAGTTTTATCATCCATATTTAAAAGAGTATTTTCTAATATTTCAGTTGTTTTTACATCAGTAGATGCAAAAGGTTCATCCATAAGAAGTATTTCTGTATTACTTGCAAGCATTCGTATAATTGCTAAAACTTGCTTTTCACCACCGCTTAATTTTTGTGAATTAGATTTAGATTTTACAACCTCAACTATATTCATTTTAAGACTATTTGTAATTTTATCTACTTCTGAATCATTGTAAGAAGAAAATACAGTGGCATTATTTATAAAGTTAGTAGAAAATATATGTTCATTTTGATTTACACAGTACATAATATTAGCTGTATCTAGGGAGTTTATATCTTGTCCATCAATTAAGATCTTTCCTGAATGTGGTTTCATATAGGACATAAGCATACTAATTAAAGTAGACTTTCCAGAACCACTATGTCCAATAAGTGCATATTTTTTTCCTTTTTCAAACTTACAATTAACTTTTTCTAATGAGAAGTTTTTATAATCAAAAGTTACATTTTCAAATAATATATCTTGATTAAAGTCTTTTTTTACAACTAGATTACTTTTAGGAACATCTTTTAAATAAGAAAGAACTTTCTCCTTTGTGCCTTTTAGGGAACTTAGAGAGTTAAAATCATACATCATATCATTAATTGGTCCTATAAAACTATTTATATAACCAAAGGTTGCAACACAGGTACCAAGGGTTATTTCACTCCTATATAGCAAAACTGCTGCAATTATAAAAGCAATTGCACTTACAAGATTTAATCCCAAGGCTTCTAAAGCCATTGATATGGATTTAAATTTTCCATATGCAAATCTTTTATTTTTAGTGCTTGTCAAAATTTCTTCATGTTCTCTATTTATATTTTTTCTAGTTCTACTTTGAATAACCTTAAATCCTTCAAGAAAGTCTTTGATTTTTGTTACATAAAGACCCATTTCATTTAAATAAGTATTTCTTTTAATAGCTAAAGGTTTTGATGATATTTTAGGAATTGCTATAGTAAGGGTAGATCCTATAAGAATTACTGTTGATATTCTCCAATCTACGTTTACAAATAAAAAGATACCAAAGATTAAAATTTTATTAGCGGCTTGTACCATGTCAATTAAAGGTGTTAAATAATCTTGATCAAGAGCTGTTATATCGTTTCCTTGAATTGAAATATATTCTCCCACATCCTTTGATGAGAATTTTTCATAGCTGTAGTTAAAAATTGATTTAAAGAAATCTCTTTTTAAAGATTGCTCAAAATTTAGAGTAGCTTTCCAAGTAAAAATCATTGAAAGATATTCGAAAACTACAGAAGCAAGCATTGATATAACATAAGCTATTATAATCATAGAAAGTGATTTAATTCTACCATTTTGGCTTGTTACTAAATCAAATAGTTGCTTTTGTAGGGCAGGTATAGCTGCAATTGATAAAGTCATAATTCCATCACATAAAATTCTCATAAATATAAAGAATTTTATTTCGTAAAAGTATTTTTTCAATTTTATTCCTCCATGTTAGTTCTAGATTTAAATAATATTTATAGCTAATTTATTATTATTTTTATGGTAACATCATATTGGTATTTCCACAATATGACTAAGAATAAAAATTCAAAAAATTATGAAAATAAGGAGATAAACCTTATTTTAAGTGAGTTTATTTTTGTATTTAAGAAGGGGAATATACCAACACAGAAGTTTTGGAGAAAGTTATTAGCGAATTATACTAACAACAATTATACTGAATTCATTAGCGAAATACCGGATGGAGATGAGAGAATAATTTTTAGATTTAGCAATAAATCTTAATGGTTATTCATACTTTTCTTATTCGGCGAACTAAAAATTAAAGTGGACAACATGATTTATTTACTTTAACTAAGTTGATTTATCAATATAAGTTTAAAACATATTGATAAAAAAACGAAGTACCTAGAAAAATCTCTAGGTACTTCTTAATTTAAAGTGGGAAAAGTTATGTAAGTCCCCGTATTCGATTGGAAAGTCTGAAAATTAATCATATATATATTATAACAGCTAAATTACAGTTAATATTTAAATAAAATGTAAATTTTAAGGAAATATTTTCTCGAAAAGAAATTAAACACTAATAGTTTGAGTATATTCAATATCTTTCATATCCTCGTGGGTAATTTTAAAGAAAATACAATCTTTCTTAGTTTTAATAATTTCTTGTTCAATTTTCAGTAATAGGTTTTTAGTTTCAATGTCTAATCCAGCCTCTATTTCGTCTAAAATTATAACTGAAGCTGATTTATATTTTAGCAATAATTTAATCATTAATAACTTTTTTCGTTGTCCGCCTGAAAGAGAATGACCGTTCTCAGATATTTTAGAAATATCTTTATCAAGTTGTACTACTTCTTGTAAATGCTTTAATTGGTCATGAGAAATTTTAGCTCCTGATATAGCTTTTAAATAACTTTTTATCTCATCATTTAATAAGATCTCATCTTGATCTATATATAAGATCTCATTTTTTAAGGAATCTATTGAAATATCTTTAGTTGATAATCCATTTAAAAGAACATCACCGTTTTTAGGATATAACAATCCTTTTACTAATTTTACAAAGGTGGATTTACCTCCACCATTTGACCCTGTAATCCTAACTACATCACCTTTTTTAATTACAACACTTTTATTATCTATAATTTTAGATGAGGTACCCTTATAATAAAAATCAACATTTTTAAATTCTATTGTTTCTATATTGGTAATATTTTTCGTAGCGGCACATTGATTCAAGGTAAGTATGTCATTGATGTTTTCAAAGGAAGGCATCATTTTAACTAAGGAATATATATATGACTCAAATTTTTGACTAGTGTCTAAAACCATATCAGAGACAAATAAATAAAATACTAAATTTCCTGCAGAAGAATTACCCATAGTCATAGATAGAATGGCTGCTAAGGCCATTGAAGTTACCTGATGAAAGTCTGTAACAAGATTTCTAAGGAAAACAAGCATATTATCTGCTTTGATAGAGGTGTTAATAAAGTTCCATAAACTTTTTTTCATTTTACAAAGAAAGTAATTATCTAAATCATTAGTTTTTGAGAGTTCTAGACTATCTACATATTCATTTAAAGTTTTATTATCCTCTTTCATTTTAAGGTTTACCTTCATAGATGCATTTGCAATAGGTTTACGTGAAAGCATTGAAATTAAAAAACCTACAATTGAAGCTATTAATAATACTGATGTTAATTTTAAATTTATATATGCTGAAATACATAAAAAAACTATTATTAAAAAACTATTTGCTATTATTTGAATGCTATAACATGCAATAGAACTAAAAATATTTAATGTATCCATGTATAAAATATTTTTTAGTTTTTCTTTTCCTATCATAATCAGGTCTTCATAATTGGCTAAATTAATAGAGTTATATAAGTCAGTTCTTATATCATCAATTATTTTTCCACCTAATTTATCTAGAAACTTCATCCATGCTACATCAAGAAAATTAGATATAATTAAAATTAATGCATAGCTTATAATAAATAATACTAGAAATGAAATTGATTGCTTAGCACTTACAGAATCAATGATCCATCTCATTGATATTGGTAATAAAGCTTGTATTCCTATAATAAAAAAGATAAATATAAGGCTTTTTAAAAATAAACTTTTATTATTAATAATAGTGTTTTTTATAAATTTTAAAAAGTTATTCATGATTTAGTTCCTTTCAAGAGTTTAAAGGATACTCTAAATTTTTGGGATATTTTTTATTTTATATTATATAAACTGTAAAAGTATCCTTTATCATTCATCAATTGATGAAAAGTTCCTCTTTCTTCTATAATTCCATTTCTTAAAGCTATGATTTCATCACATTTTAATAGAATATTTTTATTTAATTTATGTGTAATTATTATACAAGTTAGTTCTTTTATATTTATTGTTAGTTCTTTTATATTTATTATTTTTTCTTCTATACTATATGCCGTTTCATTATCTAAACTTGAAGTTGCCTCATCTAAAATTACTATTGGGGTGGATTTAATTAAAGCTCTTGCTATAGCTATTCTTTGCTTTTCTCCTCCTGAGAAGTTTTCACCATTTTCTCCTACAGAACTTTTTAATCCATTATCTAATTTATTAACTAACAAATTAAGTCCTGATTTTTCAATACTTTCTTGTAACATTTCATTTGAATAATTATTATAAAGTTTTATATTATTCTCTATAGAATCATCAAACATAAATACATTTTGATTTGTAACAGATATTAGGTTGTTTAAATCTTCTATTGAAATATTATTTATATCTACATTATCAATACTTATACTACCTTTAAAGTTGTTATATAGTTTTAAAAGTAATTTTATTAATGTACTCTTACCACTGCCGCTATTTCCTACTAAAACATACTTTTTCCCTTTTTCCATAGTTAAATTTATGTTTTTTAATATTTCTCTTTTTCCATCATAAGAAAAGTTAACATTACTAAATTTTATGCTACTTCTGAATGTATCTATATGAGTATAATTTTGATTTATTATTTTAGTGGTTTTTAGCTTTTTGAATTTATCATCTATAGCTTTTGCTGATTTAAGATTAGTAATAATTTCAGAAATAGATTGTAATGGCATGGCTATATATACCATTAACTGAGTTGCAGCAATCATAAGTCCTGGGGTAAATTTATGTGTAATTACTAAATAAGCTCCCACTACTAAGGTAGATAAATACATAATAGTACTTAATCCATAAGAAAGTGCTTCAATAAAATAATTAAATGTAATAGACTTACATTTTGCTTTTTCTACTCGGTTATTTTCAAATTTATATGTTTCCTTTACTTTATCTTCAACACCGAAACTCTTTATAACTTCAAAGCCTGAAAAAATATCTTTTATGCTAACATTATATTTTCCATTTGTATCAGAATAGACTTTATTATAGTGGGAAATTTTATTACCAAATATAAATGGTATGCTTATAGGGAATAATCCTAATACAAAAATAATAATTGCTAATAAAGGATCTAACATTATCATAGATATGCCAGAAAATAAGAAAGCAAAAATCTGATAATAAATGACACAGATATTCCTAAAAAAATATTCTTCATAAAGTCTAATATCATTATTTAATAGTGATATATATTCACCACTATTACTTCTATTAAAATCAGAGCTGTTTTTATAAAGAATTTCATTAAATAGATCTTGTTTTAGTTCAATAACAGATTCCTTTATAAGCGTTGCTCTAATTGCCCTATATGAAAAATACAGTATGGATTCTACAAGGATATATATAATACAAATTAAGATTAATTTTTTAAACTTATTTATATCTCCAGAAGTAGCTGTGTTCACTATTATCTTCATAACAAAGGCTAAGCCTACACTAGATAAAGCACTTATAGGCGCAGTAATAAGAAAGAGTATTAACTTTTTTTTGTTTTTTAATAAATACTTCATATGTTTCTCCTTAATATGAAATTTATGTCTAATTAACATATTAATATCAGTATACTACTAAAAATAAAATAATAGATAGAATATTTTTAATATTTAGAATGAAATTTGATTAAGCAATACTTTTGTTTTATTAGTGAGAATATTTTAAAATATATAGTATAATGTGTTTAACAATGATTTGATTTAATGGGGGTGATTATAATAGGAATTGAAGATATTATTATAAATAATTATATTAAGTTTATATCAATGATTATAATAAGTATAATTATTGATCTTTTGATTCTTAAGAAGATAAAACAAAAGAAAAGACCTAAAGATAGTATTCTAGGATTTCAGATAAGTATTATAGGAATATTTTTATTTTATATAGTATATAACAGAGAGTTTTATACTATGTATGCAGATATAATACCATTCTTTATGAGTGTATATTTAATTGTAACAGGGGTAGTATTTAATATTTATAATTACATAAATCAGTAAAGATACAGGCTATAGATTATGTAATAAAATTGCTTAATTAAATGAATATATAAAGAACTAAAGACAGAAAAAAACCTAGCTAAAAGCCAGGTTTTTTATTATAAATTATAAAGTTTTAAAATCAAAACTTTCAATTTCTGTCTTAACAAGATCTGCTTGTACTTTCTTAACTAGGGAAGCTGCTTT
>NZ_JAUSWN010000024.1:0-48028 GCF_030815255.1 Hathewaya limosa | reverse complement strand
TATTTTTATTTTTTTATATGGTCGGGGTGACAGGGATTGAACCTGCGACCTCATGGTCCCAAACCACGCGCGCTCCCATCTGCGCTACACCCCGAAGCTATTATACATTTTAAATGATTTCCAGAAAATTTGCAAGTATTTTCTTCATTTATTTTAAACACTTTTAAAGAAATTTTCAAGTATTTTTTTCTTGATTTATTTCTTAATTTGTTTTGTCGCTCTTGTTTGTTTTCCCGACGACAAGGATTATTCTACACTATATAGTTAAATTCGTCAATACTTTTTTTTATTTTTTTTCCTGTTTTTTTAAAGTTAGTTTTTTCATTAAATATGATTGATTTTAAATTTTTTGAATAAACGCCCTTGACCCCTATTTTAGTTTAGTCGTTTTTAGGGCATTTATATCAGTTATTAGGAACTTTGGGGATATCTTATATAAAATTTAGTATAAATCAACTATAGATGGAACTATTTTTGACTCGTTAATCTCTATTAATCCTAAAGTATTGTTCATTGTCCTTGATAAAGATATACTCCCGGGATTTATAAACCATATTTCATCTTCATAATCTATGCACGGTACGTGTGTATGTCCATATAATACTACATTTGCGCCTATTTCTTGTGCTTTATATTTTAAATTGATTAAGTTATTTTTTACCCCATACTTATGACCATGAGTTATAAAAAAGTTGATTCCCTGTATCTCAATTATATCCTCACTTAATTCTTCACATCCAAAATCACAATTCCCCTTAATATTCACTATTTCTCCAGCAAAATTTTCTTTATAAAAATCTACATCATCTATGTTATCACCTAAATGAAATAAAAAATCCGCTTTTTTTATTTTTTTTATAGACGCCGTCATAGCTTCTTTATCTCTATGACTATCGCTTATAACTGCAATCAACATATTCTCTTTTCCTCCATTTTATTAAAGCCTATTTTATGTAATTATCTTAAATTTTAGAGTCTACTTTTAAGTTCTCTCTCTAATTTCTTTAAAGCGATTCCCCTATGGCTAATAGAATTTTTTTCTTCACTGGTAACTTCTGCAAAACTCTTTTTAAATCTTTCCACATAAAATAATGGATCATATCCGAACCCACTATTTCCATGTTCTTCTTTTAATATATAACCTTCAACCTCACCTTGAACCTTTATAACCTCTTCATCATTTAATATTAGTGTCATAGCACAAACAAATTTAGCAATTCTTTGTTCCTTTGGTACACCTTCCAATTTCTTTAAAAGTTTATCTTTATTTTTTTTATCATCATGTTCTCCTGCATATCTTGCAGAATAAACCCCGGGCTCTCCATTTAAATAATCTACCATTAATCCTGAATCATCCGCAAGTACATATGCATCTTTAACCATATCATGAATAGCCTTTGCTTTTATATATGCATTTTCCATAAATGTATTTCCTGTCTCTTCAACATCAACATCTATTCCTTCTTCTTTTAATGATCTTACTTCAAATTTAAAATCTCTTAGAATTGTTTTAATTTCTTTAACTTTGTTTTGATTGTTAGTAGCTAAGATTAACTTTTTCATATCATTTCTCCCTTATCATATATACAAATTTAAATATATTTTTGTTTTTATACAGCTTTTTATATTATTGTAGCATTAATTATCTTATATTTTAATAAATTAAGGCATAATTATTTTTTATATAAATTTCACATTAAAACTTATAAAATAAGCAACTTTTTTGTATATGAATCATATTATCTTTATAAGGATTATTTTAGGTGGTGATATATTTGAAATTTATAGGACCCTTTTTAAGAATTAATTCATTAAAAGAACAAGATATAAGTAATCAGCTGTTTCATTTAAGCAAAGAATCCTTAAGGCATATTGTTCTTGAATCTAGATGTGGAATTCCAGTTTCTCCACATGCATTAAGTAAACATATATCAAAAATTGATATAAACCAAATAAAAAGCTTCTCTCCCTTATTATGCATATATAAAAAAGGTAGTGCAAAATTGACCTTAGAGAACAATACCTTAACTTGGAATACAAATAAATTTAAAAAAGAAATATGTATATCTGCAAATGCCTTAATGACATTAAGCTTACTTGAACTTTCTAATTATTATAAGGACTTTAAAGATATAGATAAGAAAAAATTTAATTTAAGTGATATTTATCTTGCTTTAAGTAAATGTCAATTAGAATTTTATGCTTCTTATCTTAGAAACTTAGAGGGAGTCTTTATTAACAAAATTCATTCTTCAGACTTACTTAGTGATGAACTAAAATTTGAGGAAAAGAATTGCAAATTTAAATTTTCTGATCAGGCTTTATTAATGTGTGCTTATTATCAATATTCTACATTTTTTATGGAAGAAAATGATGATATAAAAGACAATTATGCTAAAGAATATAAAAAATTTGCTTTAGATATACTAAATATGTTTTTAAATTTTAGAGAAAATATCTATGAAGTTTCTTTCACAGAAAAACTCAAAATTTGTGCTGCCTTAAACTTGTTTTATTTTTACTCTAAAAATGAAGATAGTAAATTTTTATTATTGGATACCTACGACTTAATTTTAGATGAATATAATCAGAATATAGTTGACTTAAAGAAAAACAAGGTATTGTGTGATAGTCTTTTACTTATAAATTCTCAATTTATCTATAAGAACTTAAATTTCTTAAAGGCTAAAGAAATTAGTGACACTTTATATACTAAATTAATTTCTATGTATGATGAAAATTTAGGTCTTTATCAAAAAGACTTAGATTCAAAATCTGTAGAATACGATTGTTCTGAACTGGTATGTTATCTATATTCACTTCTAATGTATTCTTCACTTTTTGATAATAACGAGGATATAGATATATTAGAAAACTTATTTAAAAATAGTATAATAAATTCTGGTTTAGTTTTAAGTTGGCCTGAGGTTCCACCTTTAAATGATGCAGAAAGATATAAAAATTTCTCTAAAAAATCTGATGATTTATTAGATGATCAAAATTTTAGAATGCCAACTATACCAACGCCAGAAAGTAATGAATTAGCTTCTATATTTGTAAAAAAGATTTCTTACAATAGAAAGAAATCAGAATTTAAACAAAGCAAATCCAGCTTTGATAGTACTAAGAATATGCTTATATTCTTTATGTGTATTTTCTATAATAACAACTTATTAAAAATGTAGCTTAAAATAATAAGGCTTTAGTATACTGCTTAGTCTAACACCCTTATCTTGCAATACACTAAAGCCTTAAAATCTTTTAAATAATTTCTATATCTTATCTTTATATGCTTTATTAAATCTTATATTGCCACTTTTAGTAACATAAATACCATGAACATATTCTCTTTTACATAGGACAGTATTAAAATTAAAAATAGGTATTACAGGCACATCAGAAGATAGTGTTTTTTCTGCCTTTTCTATATTTGAATATTTAAGATTTAAATCGTTTTCTGTTTTAGCACTATTAACCTCCTGGTCAAAACTTGGATTTTTATATCCACTAACCTCACTAGCAAAATTTCCTATTTGCCATTGATTTAAAAAACAAATGGGATTATCTATGCTTCCTTGAAAATTAACTAAGGCTACACTATAATTTCCATCTTTGATTGCATTTAAAAATTCATTTTCATTATATTCTTTAGTTTCCACATTTAATCCTAACGATTTTTCTAATTCTTCTTTTATGTTTTTTCCTAATAATCTATCAAAGGTTTTTCCTTCATAAATTAAAGTAATATTATTTTTATCTATATTTCCTATAACCGAACCATTTTTATTTGATTTTATATCTTTTTTCTCTTCTTTTAAAGTTATATTATTAAAATTAACTTTTTTTAGATATTGTTTAGCCTCAATTAAGTTTGGATTAAAAGAAAAATAATTTCTGTCACCTAATTCTCCGCCTTTTCCGTTAGAAGTTGAACTAGGTATTATACTATTAGAAGTTTCCGTAGTTTTATTATCCAATAAATCTCTTACTATCTTATTAGATAATGTACTTTTTATAGCTTTTCTGAAGTTTAAATCTCTCCCTATATTATTAGGTGCTACATTAAAAATTAAATCTAATGTTCTAAAAGATCCGTATGTCTTTATAAAGTTTTGTTGTGAAAGCCTACCCACTTCATTCCTTGGAGGATTTACCATAAGATCTATATTAGATAAAATCTTTTTATAATCTTGTTTTTTTACACTAGTATTTCCTCTAATATTTTTTTCTTCTTTTCCTTTAACTTTCTTTATAAAATTAAAAATCTTATGTTTATTGTCTTTTTCATTTAGTTCTTCATAATTAAGCTTACTTAAATAACTCTCAAATTGTACCAGTGCATCCTCAGATTCATTAATAGTTACAAAAGCTATTTTTTTACTTTTCACAGAATTTTTATCCCAATAATGCGAGTTACCTTTTATTGTTATTTGCTTATTATCCTTTACATCATAAATTTCAAATGGACCTGAGTAATTTACCTTATTAAAATTCGTTTTATAATTATCAGTATAAAAATTTTTTTCTCTTAAAGTTAGTAGTGGTTGAGATAAAATATTTAAAAAATAGGAACAAGGATAATTTAATCTTATTTCGAGAATATTATTCTCTTTTGCTTTTATTGCAACATTATCAAAGTTACTTTTGCCTTTCATATATTCCTCAACACCATAAATACATTTTAGCTCTTTTATAAAATAGTTATCTTTTCCTTCTTTTAATATCCATTTGAAGAATTCCTGAAAATCCATAGCTGTTATATTTTCACCATTACTCCATTTAGCATCTTTTCTTATTTTAAAGTCATATTGTATCCTATCATTACTAATAAGCCAGTCTTCTGCTATAGCTGGCTCTATACTTCCTTCTTCTTCTTTAACTAATCCTTCAAAAACCGCAAACAATAGGTCTTTTTCTCTTATTTTATTATTATGTACCATAGTTAAATCTTTGGGCATTTGTTCTAAATTATATATAAGATTATCTCTATCACCATGATTTATTCCATCTTTTTTCTCTATACATGCTGTTAAATTACTAAGAAAAAAACATACCATGATTAGCATTACAATAGATTTCTTTTTATTCACAGTATTCCCCTCTCTTTTAAAAAAGCTAATATATCTCTTTAATTTCTTTAATAATTATTGCCAAAGCAATATATATTTAATCAAAAGCGAGGGTTAATTTTATTTGCGATTTAACTCTTTTTCCATTAATTCTTTTACTAACTTAGGATTTGCTTTTCCTCTAGACCTTTTCATAACTTGACCCACAAACCATGGAAATAAATTAATCTTTCCATTTTTATACGATTGTATATTATCATTATTTTGTTCTAATACTTCCCTTATTAATTCTAAAATTTCATCTTTATTGTTATTCTGAGTTAATCCCTTTTCTTCTATTATATCCAGTGGATTCTTATTTTCTTTTAAAATAATATTAAATACTTTTTTGCCTATATTATTAGAAATTTTTCCATCAAAAATTAGATTAATTAATTCTGCCAAATACTCTTCTTTCATATTCAATTCTCTTATACTTAGATTATTTTCTTTTAAATATGCAAAAACATCCCCTATAAAGAAGTTATAAAGACCTTTATAATATTTACAATTTCTAGCTGCTTTTTCAAAATAACTAGAGTTATTAGAATCACTAATTAAAATTTCTATTTCTTCTTTTGATAACCCATATTCTTTTTTATACCTTTTTAACTTATCTTCTGGAAGTTCTGGCATATTACTTTTTATATTTTCAATCCACTGATCTGAAATTTTAATTGTAGCTAAATCACCTTCTGGAAAATATCTATAATCTTTTCCTTCTTCTTTTTCTCTCATTGTAAAAGTCTTCTCTTTAGAATCATCCCATCCCCTAGTTTCTCTTAAAACTTCTCTATTAGATTCTAAAAGATTACCTTGTCTCTCATATTCATATATAATAGCTTTTTCTACAGATTTGAAAGAGTTTATATTTTTAATCTCAGCTCTGACACCTAAATTTTTATCTTCCGGTTTTTTTAATGAGATATTTAAATCACATCTAAAAGAACCTTCTTCCATTTTACAGTCCGATACACCTAAAGAACTTACTATATCTTTTAAAGATTTTAAGAATAAAATGACTTCTTCTGATGAATTCATATGAGGTTTTGATACTATTTCTAAAAGTGGAACTCCTGCTCTATTAAAATCAATAAAAGTACCGTCTTGTTTATGAATTAATTTTCCTGCATCATCTTCCATATGAATTCTTTCAATTCCAATTCTTTTTTTCTTATTATTAATTTCTATATCAATGTAACCATTCCTACAAATCGGATACACATCCTGTGTTATTTGATAACTCTTAGGTGAATCAACATAAAAATAATTTTTTCTATCCATTCTACAAGTTTTATTTATCTTACAATTTAGAGCTAATCCAGTTTTAATACCTAAGCTAACTACTTCTTTATTTAAAACTGGAAGAGCGCCTGGCATACCAAGACATGTAGGACAAACATGTGTATTAGGTTCTGCTCCAAAAGCAGTACTACAAGAACAAAATATTTTACTTTTTGTGTTTAATTCAACATGTACCTCTACACCCATTACCTTTTCAAAGTTCATTTTTTCCTCCTTAATATTCACTACTTTCCACATTTTAATATTATTTTTTAACCTACTTTCTAGTTCACTTACTCATACTTTCAAAAGAATAAGCAATTTTAAATAATATCTCTTCATTAAAACACATTGTCATTACTTGGAGTCCTAAAGGCATATTTTCTTTTATTCCACAAGGTATGGATATAGCTGGAGCTCCAACTAAGTTAGCTATCACTGTTAATTTATCTTGATTATACATATCAACTGAATTTCTATATTGACCAAGTTTAAACGCTATATCTAAAGTAGTTGGAGTTATAAAAGCATTATATCTTTTAAATATATCTTCAAATTCTTTTCTAATTTTGGATCTAATTTTTAAGGCTCTTCTATAATATTCCTCATGTTGTTCTTTAGCCAATATAAATGTACCTAATAAAATTCTTTTTTTAACCTCTGAATTAAAATTTTCACTTCTAACTTTTCTATATAATTCTTCTGTACTATTATAAGTTCCCTCCATTTTTCCATATCTAATCCCATCAAATCTTCCTAAATTAGAAGACACCTCTGCAGAACTTAGTACATAGTATGTCTCTAAAACATACTCTAAAGCGCTCACATCTATGTAATCTATTTCAGCTCCACATTCTTTTAAAACACTTAAACTTTCTTTAAAATTTCTCTCTACTTCCTCATGTAAACCCCAATTAAAAATCTTTTTAGGCACTGCTATCTTTATTTCCTTTAAATCTTTATTAAATAACTTTTTATTATAATCCTTTTTATTCTCCACTGTAGTTGCATCCTTTATGTCTTTTCCTTTTAAAACATCATACATAATCATACTGTCTTTTACATCACTACTTAAAATACCTACTGTATCCAAAGTTGATGCAAAACTTATCACTCCATATCTAGAAATAGTGCCATAAGTTGGTTTAAAACCTACAAGTCCACAAAAGGCAGCTGGTTCACGTACGGATCCACCTGTATCTGTACCTATTGCAATAGGCACTTCTTTACTAGAAACGGCTGCTGCTGAACCACTTGAGGATCCACCTGGTACTCTTAATAAATCTTTTGGATTTCTTGTATTTTTAAAATAACTATTTTCTCCAGAAGATCCTATTGCAAACTCATCCATATTAGTTTTACCAAATATTATTCCATTTTCATCTTTTATTTTATTAACTAACGTAGCTTCATATGGTGATATGAAATCTTCTAACATCCTTGATGCACAGGTTGTTTTCATATCTAAAACATTTATATTATCCTTTATACCAATAGGTATACCTTTTAACTTTCCTATATTTTTTCCGTTTTCTAGTTCTTTATCTAGATATTCAGCCTTATTTAAAATTTCATCTTCATTTACAGTTAAAAATGCCTGAACTTTAGGCTCTATTTTTCTATAATTGTCTAAAAAAGCTTCGTTAACTTCTCTTACTTTAACTTGCTTTTTTTCTACAAGTTCTATAAGTTCATGAACTTTATAGTCTATTATGTTCATCAATAATACCTCCCCTATTTATTTTATTCATAAATATACATTTTTCTTTATATATATTGTTTATAAATTTTTCATTTAATTTTCACTACTCTATCTTTAATTAATATATTTTATATATAACACCCTTTAATTTTAATAACAGTTTTTTCAAAGTCCTCATTAGGCCATTCTTCTATTAGACTTTCATTAAATCTATCATCAGTATGTGATGATATCAAAATGTCTATCAACTGATCCTGTTTATAAATATTATTAACAACTATGGTGCTATGCTCATCTTCTATTTGGACAATATCTCCACGTTCTACTACTTTTAAATCATGACCAACCTCTGCTCTTAATCCTTTTCCAATTGTATTTAACTGCGCATATTTTCTAAACTCCATAACAGAAGTCCAAGAAGATGATCTGCCAATCCTTTCACTTGTACTATTATGTTCACTACTAAAATATTTCCATATATATGGTTTTTCCAAATCCATACTTATTCCCCCTGCATGAACACACTGAGAAGTAAAATTAGTACAATCTCCTCCTAAACCATGAAAATTTAAATACTTAGGATTAGTTTTATTCCACCATTTCCGTGCATATTCATAGGCTGCATTTCTATCATATTCTTTCCATTGATATTCTTGCCTAAGTTTAGACCCAATTTCACTTTTTTTAGTATGATCTTCTTTTAGTAAAACATTGTTATCACTTAAAAAATTTTTTCTATATAATTGGGCTTTTTCAAGTATTTCTTTTTTAACCTTATTTAAACTTAAAGTTAATTTTTCTAGATTTTCTTTAAATTTCTCATTATTAACTTCCATATGATTTTTACTTTCATTTAAGCATCTATTTTCGTTATAAAATAGACCACTCGCTTTTTCATAATTTTTATTTCTATGATCTTTAACTTCCTCTTGAAATAACTTTTTTATATGACTAATAAATCTATCTTTGTCATCATGTTCTATAATTTTATATTCCCTGCCTACCTTAGCTAATACAAAATTATGCTCTATACTTCCCATAGTATATAGAGGATATCCTCTATATTTATATTTAAAATTTTCTTTTACCATTAAGTTATAGGTATCTTCTATTTTTAAAAGATTGGTTATATGCAATTTAAACTTATAATTAGTTAAGCTATTATTTGCTCCTATCTGTTTTCTATAATCTACTAAAGTGTTAATTATGAATTCATTAATTTTACATGATTCCATTGCCTCATTTGTATCTATAAAAAAATCTTCATAAGTTTTACAATTTAATTTAGCTAGTGATTCATATCTTCTATGAAAATAACCTTCTAAGTTACTTAAAAGCATAGAAATATTCTCATTCATTTTATCACCTCAGTAATATTTTTTATTTTATTACTTTTGGAACCACAAAAAATTCTCCACTTTTATTTTTAGTATTTTTTAGTACACATTCTTTGTCCATTTCACTGCAAACTATATCTTCCCTAAGATTATTCTCCATATAATACGGATTAACTATTTCCTCCTCATTTTCTATATCAACTTTTTTTATTTTATCTATAAAGTCTACAAATTCATTTAATTCACCTATTACCCCTTGAATCTCATCATTATCAATATAAAGTTTGCACAATCCACACAAATAGTCCACAGTATTTTTAGAAATTTTCAAAATATTCATCCTTTCTGTTGATTATTATATTATTATGTTTATAACATTTAATTTGTTCTATCAATATATTTATACTTTAAATTTTAAATCCATTTTCTCAAACAAAGCCTTTTAAAAAATATAACTTGCAAAAATACAACAGCATCTTTGCAAGTTATTATACTACTTATTTATAGAATTTTTAAACTCCTCTTCGGAAATTATTTTTATTCCCAAAGATAGTGCCTTATCATATTTAGAACCCGGCTCTTTACCTACTAATACATAATCGGTTTTTTTACTTACACTTCCTGAAACTTTTGCACCTAATGATTCTAATTTTTCTTTTATCTCACTTCTTGAAAAAGATTCTAAACTTCCGGTTACAACTACAGTTTTACCTGTATAAGAACTTTCCTCATTTTCTTCTTCTTCATATGTTGGATTTACTCCAAGATTTAAAAGTTCTTTTATACTATTTTGAATTTTTTCGTCTTCAAAAAAATCTACAACACATTTAGCAACTATATCTCCTACATCTGGAATACAAACTAATTCTTCAAAACTTGCTTTTTGAATTGATTCTAATGTTTTAAATGTCTTAACTATATCTTTTGCTGTTTTCTTTCCCACATTTGGAATTCCTAATGCATATAGGAACGATGCTAAATTACATTGCTTACTACCTTCTATTGCATTTAATAAATTAGTAGCTTTCTTCTCTCCAAATCGTTCTAAGTTTAATAGTTCTTCTTTCTTTAATTTATATAATTCTGGTATAGATTTTATATTTAACTGTTCAAATAATTGCTCTGCAGTTTTTTCACTAAATCCTTCTATATTCATTCCTTCTCGACTTGCAAAATGTACTATACTCTTAACCATCTGTGGCTTACATGATAATGTATTTTCACAATAATAATGTGCCCCATCTAATCTTATTTCACTTCCACAACTTGGACATTTAGATGGTATTTTTATTTCTTCCAAGTTTTCATTATCTTCTACTACACCTAGTATTTCTGGGATAACATCATTAGAACGTCTAATTAAGACTGTTGATCCTATTTTAACACCTTTTCTTGATATATCCTCCATATTATTCAATGTAGCTCTTTTAACTGTAACTCCTCCAATTTCCACAGGCTCAAGTAATGCCGTTGGAGTTACTCTTCCGCTTCTTCCAACATTCCATTCTACATCTAGCAATTTAGTTTCAGCCTCTTCTGCCTTAAACTTATATGCAATAGCCCATTTAGGAAATTTTATAGTATATCCTAAAACTTCTCTTGTTTTTATATCATCAATAGCTATAACTATACCATCTATATCATAATTTAAATCTTCTCTAATATTTTTAATGTATTCAATTTCTTTTTCTATGTCTTCAATTGTCCTACATTCTCTTATATAATTATCTACTGGGAATCCTTGTTTTTTTGCAAAATCCAACATTTCCATATAAGTTTTAAAATTATGTCCATCTGCATATCCTATATCATAAAAGAAAGCTGATAAATTTCTTTTTCTAGTTTCAGCTACATTTAGATTTCTTAAAGCCCCTGCCGCACCATTTCGTAGATTTTTTAAAGGTACATCTGCTATTTTATTATATTTTTCAAATGCTTCCTTTGTCATAACAGCCTCACCATGAATTTCAAAAACAAATTCACTGTTTATTTTAAGAGGTACCGTATCTATAGTTTTTGCCTGTTCAGTTACATTTTCACCTATAATTCCTGTTCCTCTTGTAACTGCAGATACCATAATTCCTTCCGTATTATAAGTACAATTTATAGTAAGTCCATCAAATTTCTTAGTAACTATATA
This sequence comes from Hathewaya limosa, assembly GCF_030815255.1. Lineage (NCBI taxonomy): Bacteria > Bacillati > Bacillota > Clostridia > Eubacteriales > Clostridiaceae > Hathewaya > Hathewaya limosa. The sequence continues at coordinate 36,457 of NZ_JAUSWN010000024.1, read as the reverse complement.
TAATGGTTCTGGAAGTTTATCCTCATGTTCTGCATTATATTCTCTAATAGCTTTTAAATTTCTATTATGCCATTCTTTTAATCCTTCAATAGTTTGTGATTTATCTAAACTCCAAAGTGGTGCTAAATGTGTATGTTTTTCAAATTTAGATAGAACTTTATCTCCTATCCTTTGAGTTGGAGAATAAGGCAAAGTCTCCTTTGTCTCCTTCTCAAGTTCCACAAGTTTATCATATAATTTATCATATTCAGCATCAGATACTGATGGATTATCTAAAACATAGTATTCTTTTGCATACTGATTTAATTTATCTACTAAGTTTTTCATTTCTTCTATTTTATTATTTAAATCCATAGGTAAATTATCCCTCCATATTTATATTATAAAAGTTTTAACGGAGCTATATCTAAACTTAACTTCTTTATACCCATATTATCAAAAGCAATTGTAAGTAATGTTCCTGTACTTCCTTTTGATACCGCTACAATTGTTCCTTCACCAAAGGTTGGATGTTCAACTTTTCTACCTGCTATAGCCTCATTAGTATTAATAGTGGAATTACCTACCTTACTTGTATCCTTATTAATAAATGTTGAGTTATTAAATGGACTATGTGGATTAGTTGAAGTATATCCTCTAGAAGTACCTCTATTTTTTAATACATTTATACTTCTATTTTTTTCTCCACCAACCTTTTCTCTTAAATCCATTGGAACCTCATCTATAAAATCAGAAGGACTATAACATACTGTTCTACCAAACACCATACGATTTTCTGCTGAGGTCATATAAAGCTTTTCTTGTGCTCTCGTAATAGCAACATAACATAATCTTCTAGCCTCTTCCATTTCAGTAAAACTATTTAAACACATATCACTTGGGAAAATTCCATTTTCCATACCAACCATAAATACAACTGGGAATTCTAGTCCTTTTGAACTATGTATAGTCATCATTACTACAGTATCAGCTTCATCATCATAATTATCTACATCAGATACTAAAGTTACTTTTTCAAGAAAAGCAGATAAACTCTTATCCTCTGAATTTCTTTCAAAATCTACAGCCTCTGATACTAATTCTTTTAAATTCTCTATTCTGCTTTTATCTTCTATATCTTTAGAAGTTTGAAGTTCTTTTAAATATCCTGTTTTATCTAAAATTTCTTTTATAAGTTCAGATACTGTAAGATTTTCTTTGCTTAAAATAAATTCATTTATTAAACTAGTAAATTTGCTAATACAAGTTATATTTCTAGCTGTAAGTCCTGGTATAAATCCTGCATCTAAAAGACAACTAAATAAACATTCTCCTGTCATATTAGAAAAATCTATAACTTTACCTACAGTAGTTTCTCCTATACTTCTCTTTGGCACGTTTATTATTCTTTGTAAACTTACATCATCTAATGGATTATTTATAAGTTTTAAATATGCCATAATATCTTTTATTTCTTTTCTGTCATAGAATTTTAATCCACCTAATATTCTATATGGAATGGCATTCTTTCTTAAGGCTTCTTCAAATGTACGAGATTGAGAATTCATTCTGTATAAAATAGCAAAATCTTTATATTGCATATTTTCACTATTTCTTAATTCTTTAACTTGTTTAGCTACAAAATCAGCTTCATCTCTATCTGTGTAAGCTCTATAAACTTTTATTTTTTCTCCTTCTTCTTTTGTACTTTTGAGTACCTTAATCTTTCTTTGAGCATTATTTTTTATAACTTGATTTGCCGCATTTAAAATAGTGCTCTTTGAACGATAATTTTTTTCAAGTTTTACAACCTTAGCACCTGGAAAATCTTTTTCAAAGCCTAATATATTTTTTATATTAGCCCCTCTCCATTCATAAATACATTGGTCATCATCACCAACTACACATATATTATTATGTGCCTTAGCAAGTAACTTAATTAATTCATATTGTGACTCATTTGTATCTTGATACTCATCAACCATAATATATTTAAACTTTCTTTGGTAAAACTCTAATGTCTCAGGAACATTTTTAAAAAGTTTTACAGTATTAAAAATTAAATCATCAAAATCTAAAGCATTGTTACCTTTTAACTTATTTTGATATAAAACATAAACATCAGCAATTTTATTTTTTCTAAAATCACTCTCATTTTGAATTTTATAATCTTTTGCTGATATTAAATCATTTTTACATTGAGAAATTTTGCCTATGATTTCTCTGTCTGTAATATCCTTATCATTTATATTTAATTCTTTCATACATTGTTTTATTAACGTTTTTTGATCATAGGAATCATATATAGTAAAATTTTTGTTATATCCGATTTTATCTATCTCTCTTCTTAAAATTCTAACACATGTAGAGTGAAACGTAGAAATCCACATACTATTAGCAGCCTCTCCTACTAACTTTTCAACTCTTTCTCTCATTTCCCCAGCTGCCTTATTTGTAAAAGTAATAGCCAAAATTTCATATGGCTTAATATCTAAATCTTCTATCATATGTGCCATTCTATATGTTAAAACCCTTGTTTTTCCAGAACCTGCTCCCGCTAGAATTAATAGTGGTCCTTCTATAGTAGTAGCTGATTCATACTGTTCTTCATTTAAAAGGTTTTTTAAATCCATCTAATCACTCCTCATTTCACCTAGATTCGTTTAAATGCATATTAGTATTATACCATAATTAATTATTTTATAATCTTTTCGCCTAAGAATTATGAACTAAAGTTCGCATTTTTTTAGTATAAAAAAACAGTAGTTCAGGTTAGAACTGCTGCTTTTATTTATGTTCAATTCTCTCAAAAATAAGTTTATACCCATCACTACCGTAGCTTAAAGCTCTATTTACTCTACTTATAGTAGCGGTGCTTGCCCCTGTTTCTTCTGCTATATCCACATAAGTTTTCTTTTCAATTAACATCTTGGCTACTTGTAACCTTTGTTTTAATGCATTTATTTCATTTATAGTACATATATCTTCAAAGAATTTATAACATTCCTCTATATTTTCTAAACTTAAAATTGCCTTAAAAAGATAATCCATTTCATCACTTTTTAGTTTCGAACTAATTTTCATCTATAATCACTCCCAAGTTTAGTACTTATATTACTTTATGAACTACTTTAAATTATACTATACTCATTTACAGTGTAAAAGTAAATAATAAAAAATTAAGAGAAAGACATTCAAATTCCATAGTCCCTCTCTTATGACATTATATATTACTGTTAAACATATATATTTATTAAAAACATATGTTTATTTAATTCTATCGTATTATTTGATAACATTTAATCCAATAATAATTAATGCAAAAAGTAAAGCACTAACCTGAGTTATCCTTACTAATGTAGTTTCGTAAGTTCTAACTTTGTTTTTAGCAAAGTAGTTTTCATTTCCCCCTGAAATAATACTAGATATACCTTCACTTTTACTTGGTTGAAGCATTACTGCAACAGTTAATACAATAGATACTATTATTAAGGCTATAGTTAAAAACATTTTCATAACAACACCTCCTCACAACGTTAATTTACTTACATTAACTACTGATTATTTTATCACATTAATATTACTCTTACAATTTTATTATATCCATACAAAAATAAAACTAAAATATTATAATGCAATTTTTCTTTTCAATAATTTAATATTTTTATTAATTCCTATTTATATTTTTTACTATTAAAAAATAGCCATAGTATATTATTAAACTATGACTATTTTTAATTACATTTCTCTACAACAGTACATTATTCCTACACCAGTTATTAGGTTTAAAATAGCAATATATATATATGCTTTTGTAGATAACTCCACATTTAAATAATTAAAATCTGCAAATTCTTTTCTTTGAAAATTTCTTTTAATCATTGGATTAATATCTTCTATCACTTTTGTAAAATCACTTTTTAAATTAGCTTTAAGCATATAATTTCTTACATCAATTTTAAGTTTTTCAGATTTTTCGCTATCGGCCCAAGAAAAAGGATATGCCCATGTAACTTTTTCCCCTCTACTTCCAAAGCAAATTATAAAATCATTTTTATTACCACATTTCCAATAATCTTGTAATGCAAATCCGTAATCACTACTCTTATCTCCTAAATTAACAAATATTAAATTTATCTGTTTTTTATTAGAATTATTATTTAATTCAGAGTTAACCTTATTTAATGTTTCCATCACTTTATCTTTATTAGGTATTGATCCAATAAATCTATCTATTTCAATTAAGTTTTTCATTTCATTTGGATACTTAGGTAAATCTCTATATTTATCTAAATCAATATCTTTATGATTATATATAGAATATGAAGCTTGTACCTTATTTTCATAAGTATGTATGGACACAGTTTCTTTACCTATAGGATAAAATTTTAATAATTCTTCTTTAGTATTAGGAAATTTATCACTAAAACTAACTTTCCCATCTAAATCTTCATATACAGTAATCCATCCATTATCTGTTGTCTGTATTTTATTAATTGCCTTATGATGTTCTGTATATGCTGGTATAATTTTAATTTTTGTAATTGTATTTCCTTTACTATCAGTTGTTGTGTACGTTTCTTCTCTTTGTGGATGAAATTCATCCCATTCTTCCTTATGTTCTACATCTTCTATATTTCCCGACCAAACTTCCGTATCTATTATTTGATCATCTAAATCTATTAAATATACTATTCCTGTAATAAAAAATCCTATTATAAAAAATATTAATGTTAACTTAAACATATTTTTTTTATTAAAATAAAAACAAAATAAAAAAACAATGGTTCCTATTATAATAGTAGGTAAAAACATCATATAATCACCTACTTTAACTTAATTTCATCATCTTTTTTAGTATCAAAGGCTTTTTGTGTTCTATCACTTGTAATTATAAATTGATTGGTATCTTTAACTCTGTAATTTAGCAAAGTGGCAGTAATAAATTTTTTTCTTACATAAGTATTATATTCCCTAATAATATCACTCATTTGTTTTTGATTATTATTAAATGCATTTCTGCCAGATATTATCTCATTTTGTAAGTTAACAAAAACTGACTGATCTAATTGTGGGTTTTGCTCTTGAACCATTTTGAATAATAACTTCGAATCATTGTATCTTCCTGTAATTAAATCCTTATATACTTCTTTCATTTTTTCAGCCTGTAAATCAGTAACCTGTGTAGCTTCTTTAAACTTTTTCCACATGTTATCATATGAACTTTTATTACTTGAATATTGAGCATTTATTCTTTCCTCTAATGCAACCATTTTATTTCTATGCGATAATATGTTACCACCTACAAATAAAATCATTATAATACTTATAGTTATGAATATCATTAATGCTTTTTTCATGTATACTTACCTCCTAATATTGTTTAATTTTATTATTGAATAGTTGATTAAAAATTTTCTTATTTAACTTTAATAATTGCTTGAAAGATTACTATCTTGATTTTTAAATAGTATGTTTACTAGATTTAAATCTTATTTCACATTAATTTAAAATTGCAAATATTTTTCGATCTATTCATAACATTAGTAAAATAAAAACTTTCCCTTAATATGTTCTTAATACTTTAAATTTTGTTCAATCAAATCACTTACTTATATTCGTTATTTTCTATATATTCTTTAATAAAATACATTCTAAATATTTATAATCTTTGTACCATGTTCTTCTTTTATAAAATTGTAATAAAAAAACTTCCCTAAATTAAAACTATAAGTTTTTTAGGGAAGTTTCTTTTTTCATTGCATTAAAATATATTATTTTAGCATATTTAAATGACTACTTTATATTATAGAAGGCATTCATTCCTCTATATTCAGCCATATCGCCTAGTTCTTCTTCTATTCTTAATAATTGATTATATTTTGCTACTCTTTCAGATCTTGCTGGAGCTCCTGTTTTAATTTGTCCTGCATTAACAGCAACAACTAAATCAGCTATAGTTGTATCTTCTGTTTCACCTGATCTATGAGAAATAACTGCTGTATATCCAGCTCTTTCTGCCATTTCTATTGCATTTAAAGTTTCAGTTAACGTACCAATCTGATTTAATTTTATTAAAATAGAATTAGCAGTTTTTGTTTCTATTCCTTTAGATAATCTCTTAGTATTTGTTACAAATAAATCATCACCAACTAATTGGATTTTTGATCCTAACTTATCAGTCATGATCTTCCATCCTTCCCAATCTTCCTCTGCCATACCATCTTCAATTGAGATAATTGGATATTTTTCAACTAAATCAACATAGAAATCTACCATTTGTGCTGGATTTAAAGTTTTTCCTTCACCTGTCAATTCATACATTTTTGTTTCTTCGTTGAAGAATTCAGATGATGCTGGATCTAAAGCTATAAATATTTCTTTTCCTGGTTTGTATCCTGCTTTTTCTATAGCTTCTATAATAACAGATATTGCTTCTTCATTTGATTGTAAGTTTGGAGCAAATCCACCTTCGTCACCTACACCAGTAGACATTCCTTTTGATTTTAATAAGGCTTTTAATGCATGATAAACCTCAGCACACATTCTTAATGCATCACTAAAGTTTTCAGCTCCAACTGGCATAATCATAAATTCTTGTAAATCTACATTATTATCAGCATGCTTACCACCATTCATTATGTTCATCATTGGAACTGGTAGTACTTTTCCGTTAACTCCACCAACATATTGGTATAGACTTAATCCTAATGCTTCAACTGCAGCTCTTGCACAAGCCAAAGAAACTCCTAAAGTAGCATTTGCTCCTAGTTTTCCTTTGTTTTCAGTACCATCTAATTCTATCATAGTTTTATCTATTGAAACTTGATCTAAAACATTCATACCAACTAGTTCTTCTGCAATAATATTATTTACATTATTAACAGCATTTAAAACACTCTTACCATTATAATAAGATTTATCTCCATCTCTTAATTCAACAGCTTCAAACATTCCTGTTGATGCACCTGATGGAACTGCAGCTCTTCCTACTGTACCATCTTCTAAATAAACTTCTACCTCAATTGTTGGAAATGCTCTTGAATCTAAAACTTGTCTTGCATGAATATCAATAATTTCAATGTATTTTTTCATAACTTTTCCCTCCAAAATATATGTTTATATATTATAAAAATTTTTCTTTTATGATTTAAACTAAAAATAATATTCTACTTAACAAAATTATTTAATTAAACACTCACCATTCATTTCTTTAGGTTGCTCAATATTCATAACCTTTAAAATAGTAGGTGCTATATCCGCTAACTTCCCATTTTTAGCTAATTTGCCATTTTTACCTTCTTTAGATACCCAAATAAATGGTACCTTATTAGTTGTATGAGATGTCATAGGTTTTCCTGTAGAAAAATCTATCATCTGTTCACTGTTACCGTGATCTGCTGTAATAAATACAGTTCCTTCTTTATCCAATACACTTTTAATAACTTTTCCTAGGCAATTATCTACAGTTTCTATGGCTTTTATTGCAGCATTAACAACTCCTGTATGTCCTACCATATCTGGATTAGCATAATTTAAAATAATAAGATCATACTTATCCTCTTTAAGTGCATCTAAAAGCTTATTTGTAACTTCATTAGCACTCATCTCAGGCTGTAAATCATAAGTTGCTACTTTAGGGGAATTAATAAGGATTCTATCTTCATCCTTATTAGGTTCTTCAACTCCACCATTAAAGAAAAATGTAACATGAGCATATTTTTCTGTTTCGGCGATTCTAAGTTGTTTTTTTCCCATTTTACTTACATATTCACCAAGGGTATTTTCATATTTCTCTGGTGGATAAACTACTGTCACATTTTCAATAGTTTTATCATATTGAGTCATACATACAAAATTTAAATTTAATGTTTCTCTACTAAATCCATTAAATTCTTTATCATTTAATGCTCTAGTTAATTGTCTTGCTCTGTCTGGTCTAAAGTTATAAAAGATAACTGTATCTCCATTTTTTATTTTAGTAATAGGAGTTTCATCCTTTACAATAACTGTTGGAAGAACAAATTCATCACCTTTATTTAGATGATACGAATTTTCTACTGCTTCTATTGCAGATGTAGCTTTTTCTCCTTCACCTAAAACCATTGCTCTATATGCAAGTTCTTCTCTTTCCCATCTTTTATCTCTATCCATGGCATAATATCTACCTTCTACGGTAGCAATCTCTCCTACACCTAATTGATCCATGTAAGATTCTATTTCTTTAATATACTTTTCTGCAGATCTTGGTGGCACATCTCTACCATCCAAAATTGCATGCACATAAACTTTTTTAGCATTCATATCTTTTGTAAGTTTCAAAAGTGCCTTTAAATGCTCTATATGAGAATGTACTCCACCATCTGATAAAAGACCTAAAAGATGAATTGATGAATTTTTTTCTATGGATTTTTGTATTGCTTCTATTAAAACTTTTTTGTTGAAAAATTCACCATTTTCTATATCCTTGCTTATACCTGTTAAAGCTTGGTACATTATTCTTCCTGCACCTATATTTAAATGTCCAACTTCTGAATTACCCATTTGTCCTTTTGGTAATCCTACACTTAAACCACTAGCTTCTAAGGCTGTATGGGCATAATTATTATAATAGTAATCAAAATTTGGCTTTTTTGAAAGTCTTACTGCATTCCCATCTTCATAATCTGAAAGACCAAAACCATCTAAAATCATTAACATAACAGGTTTTTTTGCCATCTTATTTCCTCCTGCTTATATGGATTAGGCATTGTATTTTACTATCTTAGAAAAATCTTCTGCTTTAAGACTAGCTCCACCAACTAATCCTCCATCTATATCTGATTTATTCATTTGTTCATTTATAGTAGAAGGTTTTACAGAACCTCCATATAATATTCTAACTTTTTCTGAAACTTCAACACCATATAAATTTTTAACAACATCTCTTATAAATTTAATTGTATTATTAGCTTCATCTGCTGTAGCAGTTTTACCAGTTCCTATAGCCCAAATAGGCTCATATGCTATAACCATATTTTCTACATCTTCAGCTTTTAATCCATGTAAATCTAACTTTATTTGTTTCCCTATAACTTCCATTGTAATGTTTGATTCCTTTTCTTCCAAGGTTTCTCCAACACAAAGTATAGGAATAATTTTATGCTCAAATGCAGCTTTCAACTTCTTATTTACTGTAAAATCTGTCTCATTAAAATATTGTCTTCTTTCACTGTGTCCTATAATTACATATTGAACCCCAATCTCATTTAACATACTTGGTGAAATTTCACCTGTAAAAGCACCCTTTTCTTCAAAATGCATGTTTTGGGCTCCAACTTTAATATTAGTACCTTTTACTTCCTCTATTACTCTTCCTAGGCTTAAAAAACTTGGACAAACTATAACTTCTGCATCGGCACCCTCTACAAGTTGTTTTAATCCTTTAACAAGTGATACCGCTTCCTCTATAGTATTATGCATTTTCCAATTTCCAGCTATAATAGGCTTTCTCATAATTAATACACCTCTTTAATCTAGTAAGTTATTTTATTTATGTCTACTCTCTTCAATAATGCGTAAATTAACATTATTATATCATTTAAAGCAGCAAAAGATAAGCTACATAGAAATTAAATAATATAGCTTATCTTTTCAACTATTAATTATTTTTCACTTAAAACTGTAATTCCTGGAAGTTCTTTACCCTCTAAAAATTGTAATGAAGCTCCTCCTCCAGTTGAAATATGAGTCATCTTATCTCCAAAACCTAGATTATTAACTGCAGCTGCACTATCGCCTCCACCTATGATAGTTGTTGCATTAGTTTCGCTTAAAGCTTTAGCCATAGCAATTGTACCTTTAGCGAATTTTTCAAATTCAAAAACACCTAGTGGTCCGTTCCATATAATCGTTTTAGCACTTTTTACTGCGTCTCCAAAAAGTTCCCTAGTTTTTGGTCCTATATCTAGTCCCATACAATCATCAGCTATATTTCTATCCTGTGTAATTATAGGTTCTGCATCTGCTGAAAACTCTTTAGCTGTAACAAAATCTATTGGTAATAATAGTTTAACCCCTTTTTCTTCAGCTTTTTTAATCATATCTAAAGCATATGACATCTTATCTTCTTCCAATAATGAAGTTCCTATACTATATCCTTGAGCTTTTAAGAATGTATATGCCATACCTCCACCTATAATTAGAGTATCAACTTTATCTAAAAGGTTGTTTATAACATTTATCTTATCTGAGACTTTAGCACCACCTAAAATAGCCACAAAAGGTCTTTCTGGATTTTCTATAGCATCTCCTAAGAATTTTAATTCTTTTTCAATTAAATATCCACAAGCTGCTTCATCTATATATTTTGCAACACCTACTGTAGAACAATGTGCTCTATGTGCTGTTCCGAATGCATCATTAACAAATACTTCTGCCAAAGAAGCTAATTCTTTTGAAAAGTTCTCTTCATTTTTAGTTTCTTCTTTTCTATAACGAGTATTTTGTAATAAAACTATATCCCTATCTTGCATATTTTCTATAATTTTTTTTGCATTTTCTCCTACAACCTTATCATCATCTGCAAAAATAACTGTCTTATTTAATAATTCTGAAAGTCTTTTAGCCACAGGTGCTAATGTAAGTTCTGGTTTAGCTTCTCCCTTTGGTTTACCCAAATGAGAACATAAAATAACTTTTGCATTATTTTCAATCAAATACTTAATTGTTGGTAATGCCCCTAATAATCTATTTTCATCGGTAATCTTGCCATCTTTTAAAGGTACATTAAAATCACATCTAACTAAAACCTTTTTTCCTTTAACATTTATATCTTCCACAGTTTTTTTATTTAATTTCATAAGGTTTCCTCCTAAAATATTAATACATTATTAAACTTATTTTATGCCAAATATGTAAAATCTATTTGAAAAATTATGTTCTAATATTTACAAAAGTCTAGTTTTATAGAGAACTACAAAACTAGACTTTTTAATTCTATAATACACCTTTTTAATTAAATAACATACTCTAATAGTGTTCTCTTTGGATATATTATATCATAATTATAATCTATCTGCTATATATTTTGCTAAATCAGCTAATCTATTTGAGTAACCCCATTCATTGTCATACCAAGCAACAACCTTAACAAGATTCTTGCCAGATACCATAGTTGATAATCCGTCAACTATTGAAGATCTTTCATCTCCTCTATAATCTATTGAAACTAGTGGTTCATCTGAATATCCTAATATTCCTTTTAATTCACCTTCTGCTGCTTTCTTAAATGCCGCATTTATTTCCTCAGCTGTAGCTTCTTTAGAAATTTCACACACTAAATCTGTAATAGATACAGTTGGAGTTGGAACTCTAACTGCCATACCATTTAATTTTCCTTTAAGTTGTGGTAAAACTAATGCAACAGCCTTTGCAGCACCTGTAGTTGTTGGAATCATAGATTCAGCAGCAGCTCTAGCTCTTCTTAAATCCTTATGAGGAGCATCTAATATTTTTTGATCATTTGTATATGAGTGAATAGTTGTCATTAATCCACTTACTATTCCAAACTCTCTATCTAAAATTTTAGCAAATGGTGCTAAACAGTTTGTTGTACAAGATGCATTTGAAATAATATTGTGTTTTGCTGAATCATATTCTTCCTCATTAACACCTAAAACAACTGTAATATCTTCATTTTTAGCAGGTGCAGAAATTATAACTTTTTTAGCTCCACCTTCTATATGTGCTTTAGCTTTTTCAGCATCAGTAAATAATCCTGTACATTCTAATACTATATCTGCTCCTATTTTTCCCCATGGAAGGTTTTTAGGGTCTCTTTCTGCATAAATTCTAATTTCATTTCCATTAACAACTATTGAATCTTCTTTAGCTTCAACTGTTCCATCAAACTTTCCATATAAAGAATCATATTTTAAAAGATGAGCTAATGTAGCTGGGCTTGTTAAATCGTTAATTCCTACTACTTCTATATCATTGCTATAATTATTTAAAAGTGCTTTAAATACATTTCTACCTATTCTTCCAAATCCATTTATACCTATTTTGACCATGCTAAATTCCTCCTCAATAATTTAAATATCTATCTTAATTTATTATCTTCTTTTTTTTCAATTATATTTAATATTTTTTCAGCAGTTCCTTCATCAGTAACTAAAACTGCCTTTGTTTTATCTTTTAAACTACCTATAATAGCCTCTGCCTTATCTTTATTAGATGCAACTGCTATTAACGACTTCATTTTTTTTGTATCTTCATCAGTAATTCCTACTGTAGAATGTTTATAAATTATATTTCCATGAATATCATAATAATTTCCTAATGCCTCACCAACGGCACCCTTAGTTAAGATTTCTTCTATTGTATCTTGTGAAAGTTCTCTTTTTTTGCCCATTACATCTGCTCTGCCAATTCCATATATTAGAACATCTGAATTTTTAATTGAGTCAACGACTTCCTGAATACTTTTTTCCTCTAACATAGTTTTTAATGCATTGTCACTAAGATTATCTGGTACATGAAGTAATTTATAATTAGCAGAAATTTTTTCTGCCAATTTTGCAGCTAATGTATTTGCCTGAATTTCAACATCTCTTCCCATACCACCTCTTGCTGGTATTACTAATAAATCATTACACTTATTAGTCTTTGGCATACTATCTACCACTTCTTTAACTGTGTTTCCACCGGTTAAGGCAATAGTAAGTTTATCTGATAAAATATCTCTTAAATATAGTGCTGCAACTCTTCCTACTTCTTTTAAAATACTAGAATCTTTTTCATAATCTCCAGGAACAATATAAACATCCTTAATATTAAGATAAGATTTTATGTTTTTTTCTTTATCATTCAATCCTTTTACTTCATGAATAAAATCTTGAAGAGAATTTATAATCTCTTCTCCTTCTTTTGTTATATACATTCCTTCATTATATATATTAATAAGTTCTTGAGACTTTAAAAAGTTAACTTCATTTCTTATAGTTCTTTCCCCTAGTGCTAAGTTATTTGCAAGAACTCTTCTACCTACGGGTTGATTATATTTAATTGATCTTAAAATAGAATACCTTTTTTGTAAAAGCTCTAAAAGCTCTGGTACTATTTTTTTTTGTAATTTCAATATATCCATAATAAACACCTCTTTGGAACTTTTTAGTCCCATGCTATTATTTCTGTTCCCACTTATATTATACTTTATATTATAAATTTGTCCAACATTTTTTATTAATTTTAAGAATTTTTTTTATTAATTTTTTATTCTAAGTCAATATTTATAAAAATAGCTGTTTTTTACTAATAAATTGTATTTATTCATAATATATCTTATACCTTTAATAAAAAAAGATTATCTCATATTTAATATTATTAATAAGATAATCTTTTACTTTTATTATTTACTTATTTATTTTTTAAATACATGATTAAATTGCTTTTTACCAATTTCTAATTTATCTGATAACTCTTTTTTCATTCTCTTATTCTCTAATTGGTATACTAAATCATCTCCCATTTTAATAGTTTTCTGGATCATTTCTTTATTATCATAAAATTTATGATCAACAGTAAATTGCTCTAAACATTTTATGATATAAATTGCACCTACTTCATTTGAAGATAAGGTATTTAAAAATTCAATCAATTGATTTTCTAGTTCTTGCGCATATACCTTAACACACTCATTAGCTTCAACTTTTAAAAGATTACTTACCTTTTGTTTAGCATTTTCTATATTAGCGTAATCTCTATATTGTTTTGCCAATTCTATAGATTCATTAGCTTTCTTCATATTTGTTTGTTGAAAAACATCTAATACCGAAGACCACGTACTTATGTACGGAGTATTACCACCATAAGTTTTAAACTCATTTATATACTGTCTTGCTTTATTAATATTTTCTTGTGATATACTCTTAAACAATTCTCCTCTATAACAAATCAAACTATAAAATTGTTCGAATAAATATTGTTGTGCTGTATCTACTTGTTTAGAAAATTCTTCCCTATATGCTTTCATCCATCCTGGAGTCAACTTTGCTATATTTTCTCTAGCTTCATTAATTGAAACTTGATTTTTATATTTTTTAACATTGATTACTGAATCATAAGCATTTCTATAAACAACATTCCAATCTATTTCATCCGCTTTTACTGTTTCTATAGTTGATAAAGCACTTATAGTTGCCAAACTTCCTGCTAAAAATAGACTCAAAATTTTATTACTTTTTTTAAACATAAAAAACTTCCCCCTATTTTGATTGTTTTATGTATAAATTATATCATTAATTATTATATAGGATATATATAGAAAAAAGTAATTTATTTTTGTGTATAATTTAATATACATATTTTTATTTTTGAATAAATAAAAAAAAGACTGCCATACTTTATGGCAATCTTTTTATATAAGATATTACATGAATTCTGCTTTCTTTAATACTTCTGCAGCTTTTTCACCTTCATCATCTGCAACTAGGATTACAGGTCCTGTACATCCCATTCCACTTTCAGAATAAATTCCTTCTTTCCATAATGCTTTACAAGCATTTTCAAGCTCAAGAATATCTATTCCTGGAATAGCATAAGTTACAACTTTTTTAGGTGGCATTTTTATTTCTTCTTCAGCAGCTGGAGCTTTTTTCTTAGTTACTTTATCAATTGAAGCTTGTAATCCAGCTTTTTTAGCTTTTTTGAACTCATCTTTTGCAATACCTAAAACATTGTTTTTAGCACAGCTTGCACAATATCTTAAAGCCTCTGCAATTAGAGGAGCACCTGATGCTCTTGAAACTATGTTAACTAATTTATCATAGCTTGAACCAATTCCTGGACCATATCCAGCACCTACTGTTTCGTATCCCCCACCTGTTGTGAATGATGCAAACATTTTGACAAGTAAGTTTCCTGTTAATGAGTCACAAACCATAACATCTGGAGTACCTGCAAGTAGGTCATTACCTCTCATTACAGCCCCACCATCTGCTCTTAATGAATCTGCAAACTCAAATTCATATCCATTTTCTTTTACTTCTTTAAGAATTCTTTCAGTTTGTCTAACACCTTCAACATTTAAAAGACCTACTTTAGGATTCTTGATTCCAAGTGCTTTAGCTACTGCTATACCAGATATAGCATTCATAGTCATTCCTTCAACTCTATTAGTTGAAGTTGTACCAGTAGTTGTAGCTAAAATCATTTCTCTACCTTTACCTGGAGTTGTTACTTTACCTACTGTAGAAACACCGATTGGAAAGTCAAAGTGTTGAGTTACACAACCATCTATTGCTCCACTTTCAAGTAATTCTACCATTTTTTCATGTCCTTCTTCTGGAGTTGCAACTTCTACAACCTCGAAGTCAGCATCTACTTTGCTACCAATTAAAACTATATCAAAATCATTATATTTAGATTTAGCAAGTTCAGCAGCTTTAACCATCTCTTCTACACCATGTTCAGAACCTAAAATAGTTAAACCTATTCTTACTCTCTTGCCAAAACTTCCGCTTTTTATTCCTTCAGCTATGTCATTAAAAACACCAGCTATCATTTTCTTTGCAGCTTCTTGGCTCATGAATTCCACCTCTTCTCTATTTAAGGATTATTAATTTTCTTCTTTCATTAAGAATTGAGCAAAATCTTTCATTGCATCTGCAACCATTGATTTAACTTCTTCTTTATCTAATCCGTTGTTTTCTTCAACTACTCCACTATTTTTTTCTATAACCATAGAAATACCATCAAATAGGTTAGTCATTCTTCCTAGGAATAAACTTCCTTTACCAATTATCATGAAGTTATTTAATTCACCATTTTTGATTTTTTCTATTCCATGTCCTACGATAGGTACTCCTGATGGAATATGTCCTTGTGTTGGAGCAAATCCTGGATATCCATGAGATGTAATGAATCCTGGTAATTCTTTTCTATCTAATTGACCAGTCTTAACAGCTAATGCTCCTATCATTTTGTAGTTTTGAGTTGGAACATCTCCAGCTCCTGCTGGTTCAGTCATTTCTGGAATTTGTAATTCTGGAGCAAATTTATCTATATCAGTAATTTTTAAATCATTGTTTGTTAATGGATCTAAAACAAGTGCTTGTAGTACAGCTTGTGGAGCAGCACCGTGTCCAATTGTATGTCTTCCGATTATATCAGTTCTAATAACTGGACTTACACCATCATTTTCAGAAATTAATATAGCAAATCCACCTAAACAATCCTCTAATACTGGCATTTCTTTACCAACATGAGATTTACCATTCATACCTAATTTAGCAGTACATCCACCTGCAACAACAACTACATGTTTGTAAGTACCAGCTTTAACTAATGAAGCAGCATTTACTAATGAATGAGATGGTCCTGCACAGAATCCTCTCATATCTATTCCTGTTGCACCAGTTAAACCAACAACTTCACCAATAGCTTTAGCAAGGTTACCGCCACCTCTTTGGTTCATATCACCAATAGCTTCTTCTGAACATTCAACAATGTATCCAATTTCTTCAACTGGTACATCTAATCCATCAACTAAGTAAGCTAAAGATAAAACTGAAGTAGCTTTACCAGCTAAGTTTTCTAACATATATTCAGCAGATAAGTTTTCATCAACTTCATGTGCTCTTTTAACACAACCAACAAGCTTCTCACCTTGGTATAATCCTTCAGCACCTTTATTATTTACTAGCTCTTCTATAACTGATACTTCGTCACCATCTTCGATAGCAGCTGCTTTTTCAGCTAATAATTTGTGGCTAGCTAATTTTTCTTTAACTACTTTTGTGAATTCTTTTTCTAAGATTACTAATTCAAAAACGTCTACTATTTTCATTAATCCATAGAATTCATCTTCTGGCATAATTTCACCGAATTTACCAAATCTATTAGAATTTTCAGCATTTTTATCATACCATGGTTTTGGCATTGCTTGTAATTCTTCTGGAGTCATGTTACCAATGTAAACTTGGTTTGGAGCATATCCTACTGTTGATTCGTAACTTCTTAGATGTGAATTTAATCCTTTTAGATAATCAGAATTTGGATTTGTCTTTCTTTCAACTGTTTGTGTAGTACCGTTATGTATTACCATATTTGGAGTGTGTGCTAATACATAAGCAGCTTTTTTAATAACTGGAAAACTCATATTGTTAACCTCCTCATAGATAAAAAACTCATTTATTTTCAATTATATAAATTTTTTTATATATACAATCTACTTTACATAATATTACCTTCTATAGGCTTTTATGAAAATTATTATTAAATTGTATAAAGTACATTGTATAAATAATTAGGGAACACAAAGTTCCCTAATTATTCAATTATATAAATTAATCTTCAAATATAGTTTGTCCATCAACTTCAGTTTCTAAAGCCTTTAATGCTTTTTCAACTAAGTGAGCTCTTAACTTATATTCTTCTTCTTTTCCTAATGCTGGGTTTCCTAGTGGGTGAGGAATAGCTATTGTAGGAACTATTCTGTTAGCACCAACTGTCATAGAAACTGGAGTAATTGTACACATATGAACTACAGGTAAACCTGCTTTTTCAATTGCTTTAACTAATGTTGCACCGCAACGTGTACAAGTTCCTCATGTAGAAGTTAATATAACTGCATCTACACCATCAGCAATAAGTTCTTGAGCTGCAAATTCACCATATTTTTTAGATGAAGCAACTGCTGTACCATTACCAACTGTTGAATAGAAATATCTGTGTAATGAACCGATTTTTCCTTCTTTTTCAAAGTTTCTTAAAACATCAACTGGAATAACTCTGTCTGGATCTTCATTAGCATATACAGGGTCATGTCCACCGTGAGCTGTTTCAAAGTTTTCTGATGTTAAATCATTTATACCTTCAATGTCGTACTTACCAATTTTAGAAGCACTTGAAGATTCTATATGATCTGGGTTTCCCTTTGGAACGATACCACCAGATGTAACTATAGCTATTTTAGCTTTTGTTATATCCTTAATTGCAGGTTGTGGATCAACTCTATCAAAGTTTGGCATTGGGAATTCTGTTACAAATTCTTCACCTTTTAACTTTTTAACAAGCATATCAACTGCTCTCTTAGATCCTCTTTCTGTTGCAAAGAAGTTTTGTCTAATTCCTCTTGCATGATATCCTTCTTCAGCTGGAGTTCCTATAGTTTCGCCTTTGCTTAATTTTAATGCTAATTTAGCCATTGGGCCAACTGCTGATCTCATACCAGCTGCACTATTTTTAGTAGCTATGATATATACATCTTTTTTGTACATATCAGCCCCTGGGTTTTCTTCATACATACCAGTTAATACTGGAATGTGTAATTCTTCAGCAACAGCTTTACATATAGCACCACAAGCAACCCCGTATCTACCTGCGTTAAATGCTGGACCTGCTATAAATAGCTCTGCTCCTGATTCTTTAACCATTTTTAAAATTTCTGGAACTGCTTCTTCCATGTTTTCATTGAAATAAGAGTCACCACAAATAATAGTTTTAACTATTTCAGCTTCACCCTTAAATGCCTTATTTATTGCCATACCTGGCCCTACAAATCCGTCTCTTACTTCTGGCTTAATATCAGCCTTTTCTTCCCCACCTATGTTAGCGAAGAATTGATTTATATAGTGTACTACTTTAATCAAAGTAATTTCCCCCCTTCAACTGGAGTTACTATTAAAACCCTCAAGTTTTCTTATTTTTTAGGATTGATTATTTTAACTGCTTTTTTACAAATTATAGTGCAAATTTTGAGAACTCGTCTCTTACTGATTTAACTTCTTCAATGATTGAATCTACATCAAGAACCATTTCCATCATTCCACATTGTTCATCATAAACTGCTGCGTCACATTGATCTTTGATTTCTGGTTCTACTACATGATAAACACCTAATCCTAATTCAACACCAGCAAGTGGTCCTGCAAATGTTGGATCTCCTGCTGCAACTGTTTCTGCTGATAATCCTGAAGCTTCTGCTTCTGAACCACCGATAACAACTACTACATTTTCTGCTCCGTGTTTTTCAGTTAGATCTTTAACTCTTTGTTGGATCTCCAGATCCATAGCACCTGCAGCTGTTCACACGAAACACTCTGTTGATGCGAATAATACTTCTGCTCCTGCTGATTTCACACAAGCTTCGATAGCTGGTCCTGGTATACCGTCTCTATCACCGATTGCTATAACTTTTTTGTCTTTTAACATAATCGATCTTCCTTTCTTTTTTTTAATTTTCTATAAACCCTTAAAATTTTGAGTATTTCATTATATCTATATACCTATAACATTTTAAATGTTCAATTAATTTCAAGTATTAGTATCCTCTTGCTGTTAAATAGTTAAATCCAACTTCACTAGTTGCTCCAGTAATAACTTGAATTTCAGCTTCGATTGATCCATCTGGTCTTAAACTTTCATTGTTTGCACCAGCAATCATCTTAGCAGCTTCTGGATGTCCTATTACTTTTTCCATTGGTGGAAGTACGATAAATTGATTAGCATTACCGTTTGTTACAACAGCATCTCCTTTTGGAGTTGAGTCTGCTAATGATTGAGATTTACCATCTTGTCCAGCATATTCATCAGTTAATAATACTGTTTTAACACCTTTTTCAGTGATTTTGTTACAGTTCATAACTAAGTCTGCATCTGGGTTTCCGAATCCTTCTTCTGAAACTATAGCTGCATCTACTCCTAGGTATTCAACTAATTTAGCAACCCAGTTAGATGATCTTTCTTTATCTGCAAGGTATACGTTTTCGTTAGTTAAAATTACACCTATGAAGTTAATATCTTTTCCGTGTCTTTCATATAAATCTTCGATAATTGGATGGTTCATATGAACATATGATGGGTTTTTGTCACAAGCGGAAACACAGTTACCACTTACTATAGCACCATCAAATGCTTCTGTTGGGTACATTAATGTAGGAATTATCTTCTTAGCATCTACGCCGTATACATAAGTATCGTGAAGTAATCCTTGGCTTTGTAACATATAAACATATACTACCTTTGGTAATTCTGGGTATTGTTGTAATTGTTGTAACAATGGTAATGTTTCATATGTTTTAACTTCATCTGGCTCAACATCTTTACCAGCTTTTCCAAGATAAGTTGCAGCTTTGAAACCTATCATTCTGATTGCTTCTTCGTGACTGTGTTGATCGATTCCTTCTTTTGGTTCTGCTATGATAACTAAATTGTTAGTTTTTGAGAATGGAGTATATTTAGCTCCTTCTCCTGACATATCAATGATACCTTCTTGGAAACCAACAACTCTACCAGTTGTAACAACTGCAGCTCCCTTTAATACGTGAGTTCTTCCTGAACCAACTGTATCAACTTTGTTTATGAAGCCAGGGAATATTCCTCCCTTACCTTCAACCTTAACTCTTGGTTCTACAACGTCCTTAACTGGAATTATTCTAACATTTTCACCTGGTTTAGCAATTTCGAAATCGATACTAGCGATTCTGTCATCTCCACCAATTTCTTTTAATAATTCCTCTTTGTTAACATATAGTACTCCATTTTCAACTTTTGTTTCATTGCCGAATTGAAGATCTTTTATAAATATTTTACCTAATTCAAGACGCATAAGGTTCACCTCCCGGAAAATATTGAGTAAATACGTCTAATTTACAATTTATATTTCATATAGGGAGAGGATTACTCCCCCTACATTAATATCACAATTATAGAAATTCACTGTGAATTACGAATTATAGAGTTTCGTAATATGCTTTTATAAAGTTTTCAATGTCATCTAATGTAGCGATTTTATCTGGAGTAATTGTTTCAACAGCAACTCCATCTTTGTATATTTTCATTGTTGGTAGTCCTAAAACTTTTTGTTTTATTGCAAGTCTTCTTGCTCCTGATATATTAAAACTACAGAATTTAATTTTATCAACATATTTTTCTTCTAAACCATGTACTCCTGGCATTAATTGTTTACAAATTTCACATTTATCTCCCCAGAAATCTACAAATACAGGTTTGTCTGCTTTTTCAACTTCTTGTTCCCAGTTCTCTTTACTTAATTCTATCATTTTAATACCCTCCTATAAATTTTACACATCCTAAGAGTGTAGTATTATTTTATAAATAATTAATTTTATTTATAGTCTGAAAATTTTATTTAAAAAATTTTAATCATTTCTGATTTAAAATTATTTATGATCCTCTACATAATGTTCAGCTTGAGTTGCTGCTATAGCTCCATCAGCAGCTGCTGTTATAACTTGTCTTAAACTCTTTTCTCTAACGTCTCCAGCTGCAAATACACCTTCTATATTTGTATGCATGTCTGCATCTGTAATGATATCTCCTCTTTCAGTCATGTTAATTACGCCTTTAAATAAATCTGAATTTGGATTATATCCTACGAATACGAAACATCCGTCAACTTCTAAAGTACTTTGTTCACCAGTTACTTTATCTTTAAGTTTTAATCCACCTAAAATACCATCATCATCTATAGCTTCTTCAACTATTGCATTCCATATAACTTTGATTTTTGGATGATTTAAAACTTTTTCTTGAACTGCTTTGTTTGCTCTGAAAGCATCTCTTCTATGAATGATAGTAACATGTTCTGCAAACTTAGTTAAATATAAAGCTTCATCTAAAGCTGAATCTCCACCACCTACAACTGCAACATCTAAATCAGTGAAGAAATCTGCGTCACATGTTGCACAATAGGAAACTCCTTTACCTCTTAATTCAACTTCATTTTTGAAACCAGATAATCTTGGATTAGCTCCTGTTGCAATTATAACTGTTTTTCCTTGATATTCTGTATTTCTTCCTTTTAATACTTTTATATCGCCTTCTAAAGAAATTTCTACTATTTCATCTTTAACGATTTCTGTTCCGAATCTTTCAGCTTGAGTTTTCATTCTAGTTATTAATGATGCTGTCTTATCTTCTACTGAACCTGGATAATTTTCTAATTCTTCAGTAGTTGCTGCTTGTCCACCAAATTTAGCTCTTTCAATTAATAATGTGTTCATTCTAGCTCTTCCGCCATATAAGCCTGCTGCTAGTCCTGATGGGCCACCACCAATTATTATAGTATCATATATTTTTGACATGATTTTGCCTCCTTTAATTTAAAGCATGATTTATTAAATCATAATCTATAAGTTGAAAATCATTTAAAACGCTTTCAGTATATTTAGGAAGTGGTGATATGTTCAAAAACTTTTTCAATGTCATAATACTATTTTCTATTAATAGTACTGAATCCATATCAGTTCCTTTTACCCTTTTTACAGATAAACAAATTGTTCTGTAAGGTGTTTCATTAGGTTTTATACTACTCATCAATGGGTGTGTAAGTAATTTATGCCCAAGATGTATTTTATCTCTTACCATTGTATAAACCTTTTCTACTGGACCCTCTATAAATATAACCTCGTATTGTGAAGAAAAATTCTTTTTACTTAATGGATTATTAGTTATAATAAATAATTGTTCTACCACTTTTTCCTCCATAAAACACTTTATAAAATTATATACAAAAAGACAGAATTAAAAGCTTGTTAGCCTTTAACTCTGTCTTGGTACCTGAGAGAATTACTCCGTCGGTGCTTTTTCGCTTTCCAGAGTCCTGTCCATTCCCGATACTTTTGCCTGAGAATTTCATATCTTATCGGCTAGATAAAATACTTGTTCCTTCGGCTATTTTAAGTGCATTAAGTGCATACTGTTTAACAATTATTTAGGTCATTTCTGATTAGCAATAAACAGTCTTAAAATCATCTCTCGAAAACTTCATCCAGAAACATTTTTTTATATTTTTTTAATGTATTTATTGTTTGTTTCACTTGATGATTTAATTATACAATATAATAAAACAAATTTCTATAAATTTTCTAAATTTATTTATTTATTTTATCAATAGTATTATTTGAAATTCCTATAATAGTTAAAATTATCACACAATTGCTTGCTTTCAGCCGTTTTTACATTTTTTTCATTTTACTTTTTATTCCTTTTATTTGTATATATATAGCATTTAATTAATATTTTTCTATAAAAAATATTCCAGAAGCAGATGTACCAGCATGAACTCCTACAGTACACCCTACTTCTGCTTCTATGTAATCTGTTTTCATCTTATCGTAAGAATTCTTAAATAAATTTTTTAATTCCTCATCACCAGATGTTAGTAATACAGTATATTCATCTTCTTTTATTCCCTTTTGTTCAATGTAACTCATAGCATTTTTCACTGCTTTTTTAGTTCCTCTAACCTTTTCTCTAACCTTCATTTCTCCATCACTAACTTCTAATATTAATTTTATGCCAAGAAGGTTACCAACTATTCCTGCTGCTTTAGATAATCTTCCACCCTTTACTAAATTATCTAAAGATCCAAATACTAAGGAACTCTTTACATGTGGAATTGTTTGTTTTATGGAATTCTCTATGTCTTTTAACTCTATTCCTTGATCTCTTAACTTACAAGCCTTCAACACTAATAATCCTAATCCACTAGTTACATTCAAACTATCTATAACTACTATATCCTCTGTTTCTAGCATTTCTTTTGCCATAAAAGCCGCTTGACAAGTTCCACTCATTTTTGATGACAAATGTATAGATATAATTTTATACCCTTCATCTAAGTACTTTTTATAACATTCCATAAATCTTTGTGGATTAATTCCTGCTGTTTTAGGAAACTCATCTGAATACTCCATCATTTGTGCTAACTTAGTGAAATTTATGTCAACACCATCTACATAGTCTTTTCCTTCAAAATCAATTATTAAAGGCAGAACTTCAACCCCATTAGCCTCTAAAACACTTTTAGGTATATCTGCCGTACTATCTGTTATAACTTTTATTTTATTCACATTAATTCCTCCTATTTCATATTAGGAAAATTAATCTGTCTTAAAGCTTCATATGCTATTACGGCAACTGTATTTGATAAATTTAAAGATCTAGTCGTTGTATTTATCATAGGTACCCTAATACAAGTTTCCTTATTATTTTCCCTTATATAATCTGGTAATCCCGAAGATTCTCTTCCAAAAACTAAAAAATCTCCTTCTTTAAATTTAGCCTCTGAATATGGTTTACTACCTTTTGTTGTACAAAAATAAAAAGTACTATCTTTATATTTTTCACGTAAAGCCTCGTAAGATTCATGAATTTCCAAATCTAATTGACTCCAATAATCTAAACCTGCTCTTTTTACACTTTTACCATCTATATCGAAACCCAAAGGTTTTATTAAGTGTAATTTACTATTTGTAAGTACACAAGTTCTTCCTATATTACCTGTATTTTGAGGAATTTCTGGTTGAAATAATACTATATTAAGATTCACTGTTTTTCCCCCTCTTACTCTCCTAAATTATTTTATTATAATACTTGTATATTATACCACAACATCTATTGTATATTATATAATAAAATTTTACTTAAATTAACCTTAATTTTTTAATAATTTTTAAATAATGTAAATTAAATTATTATGATCAAAATATTGATTTAATTGACTTGTGAAGAATGTTTTTATATCATTCATAATTGCATTTTCATACACAAATTTTCCATAACCAAATTGACCATATTTAAATTTTCGTTCTTCTTCATTCATTGGAAGTTTGGTTTGAGGAAATACATCTAAAATATTAGTTTTAGCCCTACTTGTAAATCTATGACTAATAATTTCAAATGTAATATTTTTCCCTTTAAACTCTGTTCCTACACGCTCTATTAAATCACCATATTCTTTTTTCCAATTGTCATATATAAAAACTGGTGCAATAAGAAATCCTATTTTATATCCATCATCAAAAAGTTTTTTAGCTGCAGCTATACGTTTTTCTAATAGAGGTGTTTTATGTTCAAATTTTTTAATAATATAATTTGTGTTTATACTAAATCTAACTTCTGTTTTGTTATTGTGTTTAATTCCAATTAATCCTTCTATATCATCATATTTGCTTACAAATCTGAATTTCATGTTATTTGATTTTGAAAAAAATTCTATGCTTTTTCTTAATGCATGCGTATATGGTTCTACAGGTATTGGATCTGATGTAGCAGCGCCTTCAAATATAGTATTCTCTGGTAACCTATCATCTGCATATTGTTTTGCTCTATTTAATATTTCATCTATATTAACATTAATTTTTATATACGGTCTTTTACCTAATTGAGTATTTAAATAACAATATTCACACATGCCCATACACCCTGTAACTAACGGTAATTGATAATGTGCTGAAGGTTTACAACTTTGAAATTTTAAATCTTTTCTTATACCTACTACTAAAGTATTCTTCCCTTTACTATACATTTCTAAAGGTGTTTTTCCTCCTATACCGGTAATTCTATTACTACTATTTATAACAACTTCTATATTGTTTTCTTTAAAATATTTTAGAAGCGTATTTCCTAACTCATATTCTAAAGCCTTTTTTTCTATTATTACTTTTTCAGGTATAAACATAGTTCCTCCCTATACTTTTTAAATAATAAATATTTCATTTTTATTATTTTACCCTAAAAAAATATATATAATAGAAAAAATAGAAAATTACGAAAAACCTAAAATTTAAAAGCTATTTTAAGCTAATTCATTTTTATTAAGAGTATCCTAATATTATATATGAGTTACACTATTGACAAATAGTATAGTTTTTTAATATATATAATATATACAATACGTTAATTGTTGTACATCATATAACTTTAAATACATATTTTTTAATATATCATATTATAAATCAATATCATGGGAGGCTTATTTTAAATGAAAATAGGAATTAACGGCTTTGGAAGAATCGGAAGATGTGTTCTTAGAATAATTATGGAGAACAACTACAAGGACTTAGAAGTTGTAGCTATTAACGCTAGAGCTAATTCAGAAACTTTAAGTCATTTATTTAAATATGATTCTTGTTTTGGAAGATATAGAGGAGATGTTCAATATAAAGATGATGAACTTATAATAGATGGACATGTTATAAAAATCTTTAGAAACAGTACACCTAAAGAAATTCCTTGGAATGAAGTTGATGTAGATATAGTAATAGAATCTACAGGTAAATTTAAAAAACAAGAAGAATTAATGGGACATGTAGAAAAGGGTGTTAAAAAAGTTGTTTTAACTGCTCCTGGTAAAAATGTAGATGCTACAATAGTTTTAGGAGTTAATGAAGATACCTTAGATTTGGACAAGCATACTATAATTTCTAATGCTTCTTGTACTACTAACTGCTTAGCACCTGTAGCAAAAGTTTTAAATGATGCATTTGGCATAGAAAAAGGCTTCATAACAACTGTTCATTCATATACAAATGATCAAAATATACTTGATAAAACTCATAAAGATTTAAGAAGAGCTAGAGCAGCTGCCGAATCTATTATTCCTACTACAACTGGTGCAGCCAAAGCTGTTGGTATTGTAATTCCAGAACTTAAAGGTAAGTTAAATGGATATGCACTAAGAGTTCCAACCCCTACAGTTTCTATTACAGATTTAGTTTGTGAAGTTTCTAAAAAAACTACTGCTGAAGAAATAAATGCAGTTCTAAAGAAAGCTTCTAAAGAAACTATGAAAGGTATTTTAGGCTATTCAGAAGAGCCATTAGTTTCCGTTGATTATACTGGTGATCCTCATTCATCTATAGTAGATGCTTTATCAACTATGGTTATTGGAGAAAATATGATTAAAGTAGCAGCATGGTATGATAATGAATGGGGATATGCTACTAGAGTAGTTGACCTTGTTCAATATATAATAAATAAAATTAAGTAATATTATCAACTTATTATTTATAATTTAATTCTATAAAGTTTCAAATAAAAAACCTTAATCATATGATTAAGGTTTTTTTACATCATTATTATTTTGTACATTCTTATTTGGTTCTACATCTTTATTATGTTCGTTTTTCTTATCATCATTATTATTTGGTTTTTTATTAGTATTATTATCTATTTTTTGATCAACTTTACCATTATTTTTTTCATTACTATTTTTTATATCTTTATTGGTAGTTGAATTGTCTTTAGCATCATCTTTTTTTACTTCTGGTTTCTTAGTTCCTTTTTTAAGTATACCATTAACTGGTGCTATATTAGCTTTATATAAAACCTCTTTTTTTACAAATTTACCATTTTCATAAATTTCCCTATAAACAGTTGCTGAATGACCTGTATATGGAGATTTAACATATGTCTCTTGACCTTCTGGTAAACTAGAATCCTCTATTATACTAACTGTTGGTTCAACTGTTTTTTTATCAGCTGAGTAAATTTTATAGCTATACTTATTTAATTCATTATTTGAGTATACATTAAATGAAACACTTGAATTTGAAGCATATCCTTCTATATATATAGGATATTTTAAAGTATTTTTAAATTTATAGTCTGGTCCTCCCCAACTTACTGTAGCATCTTGTCCTATATCAACATAAGAAGATGCAATAGTATGACTATATCTTTCTGTTGGATCTATATTAGCTCTTACTATGGCATTATATAGAGTACTAGAAACCTGACAAATTCCTCCCCCAAAATCATCTACATATTCATTATTTACAATAACATGAGCTTTCTGATATCCTCTTGCTTCTGTTCTTTGACCTACAGTATCATTAAAACTAAAAGTTTCTCCAGGCATAAGTACAGTACCATTTATACTATTTGTTGCAAGTTGAATATTAGTTACTCTTCCCTGTGAAGAATTAAATGAAGTAGTATAAGAACTTATTTTTGCATCTATTTTACTTAATTCTTGTTTTGTTATCTTAGGTTTTGTTTCCTCAATAGGTGCATTTATTTTTATTACTTCTTTATCTATCCTACCATTTATTTGTGATAATATTTCTTTTTTTAACTTATCTTCCTGTAGTTTATATCCATTAGATTCTTGTGTAAATTCAAAACTATTACCTACATTTTTTAATTTAGAATTTATAGGTTTCCTATCTACATCCCTTTTTATTTTCTGTATAACATTGTTAATAACATCGACTTTATAATCAAATTTTATCTTTATGTTACATGGTGTTTTCATATAAATAGATTTGAATTTTTCAATTGCACTAACATCTTTTCCAAAGCTCATAGCTTGATCTACAATTTCTTTTAAATTGTATTTTGGCTCTAAATCACTATAGCCTATAGAATACTCTTTATCTTTAGCTACAATTATAATTTTTTTCTTAAGTATTCTGTGTTCATACCTATCTTTTAATATTTTTAATGCCTCTTCTTTAGATTTACCTGCTAATTTTGTATCATCTACCACTACACCTGGATAAATATTATTTGACCATTTATTAACAGTAACTGATATGTATATACCTAATGCCCCAATTAAAAATATAATTCCTACAATAGTACTTATAATAATAGCATTAGTTTTGTTTTTTTTCATTTTTTTAACTCCCTTCTGCCCACATCTCTATTATACTATAAAAATTTTTCTATTCATATATTCTTACCTACTTTTTTAGTTTGATTTAGTAGGAGTATATGTTAAAATATTAATATATTAAATTTTATTTCCAATTAAATTTTTATTTTACGGGGTGATTTTATGTCATATGATTTAAACATATTAAAAAAATACTTACATGATATTTTAACAATACCTAGTCCATCCGGTTATACTGAAGAAGTTATGGATTATGTAAAAAAAGAATTAGACGCTTTAAAAGTGCCATATATATCCACTAACAAAGGTGCTTTAATTGCAACTTTAAAGGGTAAAGATGAAACTTATGCAAAAACTTTCTCAGCTCATGTAGATACCCTTGGTGCTATAGTAAAAGGTATTAAATCAACTGGTGCCTTACAGTTAACTTCTGTAGGTGGATATATGGGGAATTCTATAGAAGGTGAAAATTGTATTATTCATACTATGGATAATACAAGATATAGTGGAACTATCCAAACTATAAAACCTTCTACTCATATAAGTGGAAATGAAGCCGATGAATTAAAAAGATCTTTAGACAACATGGAAGTAATCATAGATGAAAAAGTTTTTTCTAAGGAAGATGTTCAAAAACTTGGTATAGATGTTGGAGACTTCATATCCTTTGATTCTAGAACTAGATTCACTGAAAGTGGCTTCGTAAAATCAAGACACTTAGATGACAAGGCAAGCGTAAGCATACTTTTATATACTATGAGATATTTAGTAGAAAATAATATAACTTTACCTCATACTTTAAATTTCTTTATAAGTAACTATGAAGAAGTTGGACATGGTGCTTCAGCTGCTATCCCTGAACATACTAAGGAATTTATAGCTGTTGATATGGGTTGTCCAGGACTTGATCAAAATTCTACTGAATACGATGTCTGCATATGTGCCAAAGATTCATCTGGTCCTTATGATTTTGAACTTAGAAAAAGATTAGTTGAACTTTGCAGAAAAGAAAATATTCCATATAAGGTAGATACTTATCCTCATTATGGTTCTGATGCATCTTCTGCATTAAGATCTGGTAATGATATAAAGGCTGGATTAATTGGAGCTGGTATATTTGCTTCACATGGTTATGAAAGAACTCATATGGATTCAATTTTAGCTACTTTAGATTTAGTAGTAAAATATTCTCAACTATAGTTATTACATTTCCTATTAGTAAATAAAAAAGTCCTATAAAGGACTTTTTTATTTACAAAATCTATGTTTACCAATTATTTTTATTAAAGGACGAGACCAAATCCATTTATTTGTTGTCTTCTCAGGATTAAAGTAATATATAGCTCCACCCGAAGGATCCCATCCGTTCAAAGCATCTCTTGCTGCATTTATGGAACTTTGTTCTACTTGTGCATCTATTTGACCATCTACTGTAGCTGTAAATGCTCCTGGTTGATATATAACACCTGCTATAGTTGAAGGAAATTGTGGATCTCTAGTTCTATTTAAAATTACGGCTCCAACAGCCACTTGACCTTCATAAGGCTCTCCTCTAGCTTCTCCATTTATAGCCCTAGCCAACAGTGTTACTTCTGAGTTAGTAGCATTATATACTCTATAATTCCCACTAGTATTACTTGTTTCATTTATCCCCAACGCTGCCAATGTTCTGCTTCCCACTACACCATCTATGCTTAATCCATTTTTTTGTTGAAAATACTTTACAGCTTCATAGGTTTTGTACCCATATATTCCATCCGCCTCCCCACTATAATAACCCCAACTTTTTAATTTACTTTGAATTTCCTTTACCGTATCAGAGGTAGATCCATAACTATAGGGTACAGCTGCAGTTTGTTTTGTATGTATATTTTGCATAAATACAATTCCAAAAACAGACATAACTATAAAAATCATAATTAAAAACAAAGACATATTTAATCTGCTATTATTATTTTCCAAAATTTAAACCTCCCAACACAAATTCCTTTAAGAATATTTTGTGTTAAAAGCATAAAAAAATTCATTTTTTTTAAATAAATATATAAAAACACAAGATTTAATAAATAAATCTTGTGTTCCATATTGTATAATGTTATTTATTTTTTATTAAAATTCTACTGTACACTAAATTGGTTTATTCTATCAAACTCAATTTCAGATGTATTAAACTTTTTTAATATTTTTTTCAAAATAGAATTATTATTTTCTCTTTTATTATATATTAAAGTTGAAATTACTATTTCACCACAGTATTTTTCTAATTTTAAGTTTCTTATCTTAATAACCTCTCCAGTTTGAGGTTTCATAATTACTTTGTTAAAAAGTCTATCTTTAAGAAGGTATGAATAATTAATAAGTATCATTTCTCTTTGCTCAATACCTAAAATATAAATATCATTACCATCCTTATAAACTTCTAAATCTTTAAATTCACAATTAAAGATGTGCATATCTTTTTTTATCTTATATCCTATGACTCTAGATTTCTTTCCTTCATCACTAATATAAAAGTCTAAAAGAATTCCTATAAACTCTCCATCTTTATTATAAACTCTTTTTCTAAAAAGATCCTTAAAAGAAAATTTAGTAAGCTTTTGCATAACAATTCCTCCTAATGATATAGAGGAAAAACTTACTAAGCTTAATATTGTTTTTAATGCTTAAATTTAAATTGCTAAATAACGCTTTACCTCTATATCTCCATATTTAATTGTAATAAAATTTGTTTACAACTAGGCCCTGCGTCCATTTAAACAATTCACCTCTTTTAATTTTATTTTTTACTACATTATCTTATAATTATATGTTAAAGTCTTAATCTTTTCAAGCATTATAAAACTTTTTGTTTACTTTTCCATTTACGTATACTTTTTAATTAAATCTCTCTATAGCTATCTATAATATGAAAGTTACTGTATTTTTACACTTTATATTTAAATTGCCCTGTGTTAATATATTTACTATGTATAATTTTAAGTAATACTATATAGCGAGGGAAATAAATATGAATTTAAATAAGGAATTCTTGCCAATCTCAAAAGAAGATATGGCTAAAAGAGGTATAAAACAATTAGACTTCATTATAATAACTGGTGATGCTTATGTTGACCATCCCTCCTTTGGTACTGCCATAATAGGTAGACTTTTAGAAAAGGAAGGCTTTTCTGTTGGTATAATAGCTCAACCAGACTGGCATAGTGTTGATGATTTTAAAAAATTAGGCAAACCCAAACATGCATTTTTAATAAATTCAGGTAATATAGATTCTATGGTTAATCATTATACTTCAGCTAAAAAAAGACGTCATGATGATCTTTATTCTCCAGGAGGTAAGTCTGGCTATAGACCTGATAGGGCTGTAATCGTATACTCTAATAGAGCAAAAGAGGCTTATAAAGATGTTCCTATTATTTTAGGAGGAATAGAGGCTAGTTTAAGAAGATTTGCTCATTATGATTATTGGAGTGATAAAATTAGAAGAAGTGTTCTATTAGATTCAAAAGCTGACCTACTTATTTATGGTATGGGTGAAAAACCCATTAAAGAAATAGCTAATCTTGTTCATTATGGAATGGATGTTAAAGAAATTAAATCTATACGAGGAACTGTTTATCAGGGATCTTCTTTGGATAATTTAGATAATTACATAGAAGTTCCTTCCTTCGAAGAAGTTATAGAAAGTAAAGAGGCCTATGGTGAAAGTTTTAAACTTCAAGCTGAAGAGCAAGATGCAGTCCGCGGAAAAATTATAGTACAAAAACATGGTAATTCATATATAATACAAAATCCTCCTTCTTATCCCTTAACTGTTGAAGAGATGGATGAGAGTTATAATTTACCTTATGTGAGAACTTATCATCCTATATATGAAAAAGATGGTGGAATTCCGGCAATAAAAGAAGTTAGTTTTTCCATAACTAGTCATAGGGGTTGTTTTGGTTCCTGTTCATTTTGTGCATTAACTTTTCATCAAGGAAGGGTAATACAAAAACGTTCTGAACATTCCATAATAGAAGAAGCTAAACTCCTAACTCATATGCCTGATTTTAAAGGTTATATTCATGATATAGGAGGGCCTACAGCAAACTTTAGAAATAAAGCTTGTAACGTTCAAGGGAAAGTTGGTGTTTGTAAACATAGACAATGTCTTTTCCCTTCTCCTTGTAAAAACTTAATTATAGATCATTCAGAGTATTTAAATCTTCTTAGAAAAGTAAGAAAACTTCCAAACATAAAAAAGGTATTTATTCGTTCTGGAATAAGATATGATTATTTGACATATGATAAAAATCCAAAATTTTTAGAAGAACTTTGTAAATATCATGTAAGTGGTCAATTAAAAGTCGCTCCTGAACATGTTAGTGATCAAGTATTAAATCAAATGGGTAAACCTACTAGAAAGGTTTATGATGAATTCTGCAAGAAGTATTCTAAGATGAATGAAAGATTAGGATTAAAACAATATTTAGTTCCTTATTTAATGTCAAGTCATCCTGGAAGTACTTTAAAAGAAGCTATTAAACTTTCTCTTTACATCAAAGATATGGGATATAATCCTGAACAAGTTCAAGATTTTTATCCTACTCCAGGCAGTTTATCTACGACTATTTATTATACTGGATTCAATCCTTTCACTAAAGAAAAAGTTTATGTTCCTAAGAAACAAGAAGAAAAAAATATGCAGAGAGCTTTACTCCAATTTAGAGATTCTAAAAATTATGATTTAGTAAAAAAAGCTTTAATATTAGCTCACAGAGAAGATCTAATAGGTAATGGTAGAGATTGTATAATACCTGAAACAAAGCCAAGAAATTCAAAACATATCAATAATTCTTCTCATCATCAAAAAAATAATTCGGCTAATAAAAGAACTACTACAAGAAATAAAGCTGACGAAAATCATAATTTACACCTTAAAAATAATAACAGTAAAGAAACTTTACACAATCAAAAAAACAGAAAAAAATCTTCTAGAAAATCAACTAGAAGAAAATAAAAGAAGGTCTTGTCCATTACTTTTTATGGCAAGACCTTTAATTTTTAATTTTTTTTAAAAGTAATAATACTATAATTCATAGTAACAATCCACATTAGTTGTGTTATTGTATTCATAATAATACTTAAATTGTCTTTCTGTAATATTAAACTTATTATACCTAATGTTGTAGTGAAAAGTACTAATACTCCTCCTAATTTATCCTTGAATCTATTACTAATTATGTATATGCCTAAAAATAACATAATAGCATTAAAAATAAATTCAAAAATCATAAAATAATATTTATTTTCAAACATCATAAAATAGCCATAACTTCCACACAATATAATATCTATAGAATTAACAAATATATACATAGCATAAGCTATACATCCTATCAATAAAATGTATTTTATATAATTAAATTTTAACTTATTACTTCTTAAAAAAATAAAAGTACTTATTAATGATCCCATGAAAAACCCTATATAATTTAAATAATATATATGTTTAAATAAATATAAATATTGAATTTTAGGTACTAAAAACATATATAATCTCATTAAAAAACTAATAAATATAAATGAAAAACTTAAAGAATACCAAAATTTCAATTTAGATGATGTAAATTTTTTATTTTTTAATATGCCTAAATATATTCCTAGAAATATACATATCAATTCAATTAAATATATATATGTCATCTTTATCCTTCCCCTTTTAATTATTCCTACTTAATTTTACTAAAACATTAGGGGATTTATTACTAATAATCATATAATTTATCTGGTATATCCCAAAACTGTTAATCCATCTTTTAAGCATTGTATTTCAATAGGAAAATCTGGACCTTTTTCTCCATCTATATCTGTTACTATATTCTCATCACTATAAATTTTTACATTTTTAGTTTTGTAATAGGTCACCCCTTTTACATTTTCTAGATGTTCTCCTTTTAATATCTTTATAAAAATATTAATTATATTAGCCATCTTTACTCCTTCAAAAATAATTACATCTAGCAATCCATCATCTACATCTGAATTATACGCTAAATTAAAATTCCCTGCTGTTCTTCCATTAAATATCAAAACTAAATACATATAATCATCAAATAGAAAATCTTCACTTTCTATTCTCACCTTTAATTTTCTTAAATTAGGAACTTGCTCTAAACCTTTAATATAATACGCTAACTTTCCAATAGTATTTTTTAAGTTTACATCTGTTTTTTGTGATATATCCGTAAACAAACCAGTACTAGCCACATTTACAAAATACTTATCATTTATTTTACCTAAATCAACTTTTTTAGGTTGACTATTTAAAATTTGCTCACAAGCTTTTGAAACATTTGTAGGCATTCCTATAAACTTTGCAAAATCATTCGCTGTTCCACTAGGTAAAATAGCTATTGGTATGTCTATGTTTTTTCTCTTCATTACATTAACCACTGTATCTACAGTACCATCTCCGCCAGCCACTAATATATATCTATAATCACTATCTATATTATTAAATGCATCTTCTAGATTTGTTTCACGAGATATTCTAAATGGAACTACTGTATATCCATACTTTTGATGTATCCTAATAACATTATCTAATTGTCCCACTATATGATTTTCACCCGAAAATGGATTGTATATAAATTTTATTTTTTTCATATCCCTATCTCCCAATATTTCCATATAATTTCACCTATCATTATACCGTTCATATCTATTAAAGACAACTATACTTAATACTTATTTATTATAAGCTTTTATTGTTAATGTAAATCCACAAGATTTATACCTTTCTTGTGGATTTACATACATATATTAAAACTCTTGCGAACTTGGTTCTGATACTTCTGTTAATACATCTCCTGCCTCACTACTTAATTTAGGATCTACAGCTAAATCTCCTAATGAAACCATACCTACTAAATTTTCTTTATCTACTATAGGTAATCTTCTAATTTGTCTTTCACTCATAATTCTTCCAGCTTCATCTATACCCATTTGAGAACTTGCACAAACAGGATTTGAAGTCATAATTTCTCTGACTTTTTGATTTTTAAAATTTTGTCCATCAGCTACACTTCTAATAGCTATATCCCTATCAGTTATTATTCCTATTACTTTTTCCCCATCACATACTGGAACTGAACCAATATTATAATTTCTCATCATCTCTGCTGCATGTTCTACAGAATCATTGGCGTTCAAACTAACGACTTCTCTTGACATTATATCTTTAATTTTCATGATAAAACACCTCCAATAATATTTTTACCATTGTGCCATATAATATTTGTGGATTTTTTTTCATAATCTGTTGCATACTATCTATAGAAAATCAAAGTTTTTAATGAACTTTAGTCAATTATTATTTAATTAATTTAAAAAGATGTTATAATAACTTACATAGTACTTATAATATAAAATTGTAATAATATTTTTTAGGAGTGGTATTAATGTCTAAAATGCAAATGCCAAAAAGTTTTTTACCAAATTTGTTTACTTTTATTAATTTGTCTTTAGGAATATTTTCTCTTTTAATGTCCTTTAGCAAAAACTATTTAATTGCCTCGATTTTAATTTTATGTGCTGGACTAATAGATAGATATGATGGGAAAGTTGCTAGATTTTTTGGTTGTTCTAGTGAAATAGGAAAAGAATTAGATTCTCTTGCAGACTTAGTTTCTTTTGGAGTTGCTCCAAGTATGTTATTATGTTTATTATATAATTTTACATCTTTAGGATTTATAGGTTATATAATAGTAATAATTTTTCCTATTGCAGGTGCATATAGATTGGCTAAATTTAACATCATGGATTTTAAAAATGTATATACTGGAATTCCAATAACTATAGCTGGAGCTATAGCAGCTCTTTATGCACTTCTTACTTATAGGACACCAACTAATATGTTAATAACTATTATAGTACTATTATCTCTCGCATATTTAATGGTAAGTAACTTTAAATTTAAAAAATTCTAAAATATAAGGGGCTGTCGCATTAGCATAAAAATTTATACTAACGCGGCAGCGTTTTTTTGTGTTTTATAGAAAATTTAATGATAGTTCACCGCCTATAAGC
>NZ_JAUSWN010000023.1:0-48489 GCF_030815255.1 Hathewaya limosa | reverse complement strand
ATATTTCTCCAATCTCATAAAAAAAATTTGTCATTTCAGCCATAATTATTTCCGAACAGGGAGCAAGGTGAAGACTACGAAATCTTGCAAATGTAGAATGATCTGGTACCGGCGATCCTTCTAGGAGATACATAAAATTAACATCCCTTTTGCAAGAGTTTTCCATTTCTCTAGAAGAATACCTACGGTTCATATAAGAATAAAATACAATCTTCAGCATCTGACGAGGCGTAGCCTGATTTTCCCTTAATCGGGAATAAGTCGAATATAAATCTGTTAAATCCATCTCCTCTACAAATTGACTTAGCAAACGCACCGA
Organism: Hathewaya limosa; assembly: GCF_030815255.1. Classification (NCBI taxonomy): domain Bacteria; kingdom Bacillati; phylum Bacillota; class Clostridia; order Eubacteriales; family Clostridiaceae; genus Hathewaya; species Hathewaya limosa. Next base: position 48,170 of record NZ_JAUSWN010000023.1, on the reverse strand, counting down.
ATCATTATTTGGAATCATGTATTCAATATTTAGTGGAAGTTTTAATTGATAATTTCCACGATTTGAAGTATAATTTTTATGTAAATTAATATGTTTTGGCATATATTAATTTTACTATAAATCTTTCACTCTTTCGAGTGGGAGATTTATTTTTTACGCAAAAAGCTGTCGCACTATTTTTTAGTGCGACAGCCCCTTTTTCTTGATTAAAAACTTATAATAGTGTTTACATTCCAGACATTTCCTAGGTCTCTTATTTAATAAATTTTCTATAATATCAACTTCTTCTCGTGTAATTGTTTAAAAATTAAAAATTTTATGAACTTTTTCTAATTAATCCATCGGTATTTTCATTAGTTCCTTATTGCCACTAACTATAAAGATCATCCAAAAACACAGCTAAAGACTTTTCTAAAGCTAAATACCTAGCAAATTATTTTGATTTATCTGTGATAAAAATTTTTAATTCCAAGTTTTTAAATTCTTTAAGGGCTTTAATGCAATAATAATTAAATGTTAATGCTTTTCTATTAGGCATCAATTTATCTTTTACTATTAATATCTCCTAATGGAAAATTAGAATCAATAAGCAAGTTTACTTTATCTATTTAAAGAAACTTAAAATGCATCCGTATACTAGAAAAAATATATTATACGGATGCATTTGTTTTGATGAATATAAACTCTAACATATTATATAATTGTGTATTTTTTTATTAATCTACTATTAACAGAAATCCCGTTACTTTAAATATTCCATCTTGAAATTTTAAATTACAGTAAACACCATATTGTTTACCTGGTAAAACTTTATTAATTCTTCTTGGTATATTTTCTGCTATAAATTTATTAATATTCATATTCGGATGATATGGAACTTGAAATTCTATACCTCGAACTTTTGATGCACCTTCTGGTATATATCTATAATCACTAGACAGATTACCATTGTAAGCCATTCTCGCTCCATTATCTAGTTGTGAATTATGAGTTAAATTATAATGTCCATTAACATAATTTACGAATGCAACATTAGAAAATGTGCCACATTGATCTTGTAAAGTGTTATATTGTGAACGTGTTAATCTATATGGTATACATGGAGAACCTATTAAAATTACATCAAGAACATATTCCTCATCAGTAGTAGTTTTGGGTTTACTACTATTTGAAGGTTTCTTAACAGTATTTGTAGGCTTTTTAGTAGTATTATTTATATGTTTTGTGCTATTAAGTGTATTTTTAGGTACTATATCTGGATTTATGCCTAAAGCAGGAACTGAGAAAGTTTTTGTTGCCCAATACCTACCAGCATTGTAGGATTTATCTTTATCAGCTTTTATATTTTTTAAATACCCAATAACTCTATCTTCACTTTCACAACCATTAAGATTCTCAATATCATTTTTATTTAAGTATTTTGATATTTCATTTCTATATTTAGTATTCAAGATTTGCAATCCATAAACATCTTTAACAATTTCATTATTATAATTTTTAACCCAATTTATAATACCCTTATTATATTTAACTTTAAAAATATCTTCAAAATCTTTGTAAACCTGTTTTAAATCTAATTCTGAATAACTTATAAATTCACAATGCTCTACATCACTAACAAGCATATTAATTTTTTTCTGTTGTGCTTTATCTAATTCACTAGACCATGTTAATCTATATTCATCTTCTATAACATCATTAATCATGACTCTACATTCATTAATATCTTCTTGTCTATAATACTTATTACTTTCTTTTAAAGAGTTTAATATTTTTACAAAAATCACTTGTTGAGTAGTATCTATTTGCTTAGAAAACTCTCCAATTGCCCAATTTAAACTTGATGGAAGTTTACTTACAGCTTTTCTTGCATTTTCTATGGATTTTTGATCTTTATTTTTTAGACAATTCATAGTAGCCTTATAAGCAATTTTATAAAGTTCATCTACATTACTTTGAGTTTTATCACAATATGTATTGTTTTTAGGTACTATAAATTTATCTTCTTTAGTTTTAAAATTCCAATTGTAATTGTTAATATCTTTTTCATCTTTTACTTCAATATTGGAAGCTATATAATTTTCATCCATTACCTTACTTGATATATACTCTCCAGTACTATCTATTTTATGTTTTAACTTATTCTCAAATAAGTTATGTTTATTTTGTGCAAATACACTGGTAGTAGCCAAATTTAAAACTAAACTACAACTAATTATTATACTTAAAATTTTTCTTTTCATAAGTTCTCCCTTGTTTTATCATACTAAATTTTAAATTTACATATAAAACTATTTTAACCTAATATTAAAATAAGTTATTTTATTAGTTGAAATATCTACTTGTACATCAAACATTGCTTCAAGTTTAACCTTTTTATAATTTTCAACTATAATTATACTTTCGAAAGAATAAACTTTATCAGTTATTTTTTCAACTTTTATATTTTTTATTTCTTTTAGTTTTTCTTGAGTTTTATCTTTTGTATAATATTTTTTATAATAATCATAATTCTCGTGTTTTATTTGCGCCTCTCTTTTTATTTGTTCACTACAAATTTCAATTTTTTTATTATAATCTTCTTTAGAATAAGTTTTATAATCTACATTTACATATAAGTTTATATATTCTTTTGCTATTCTCTTTACTTTTTCTTCTGCAGTTTCATTTTTTACCTCCTTTTTAGTTACTTCTGTTTTTATTGCTGGTTTACTTATTTTTGGTTTATGACCACAACCTACTAAACCTCCACACATTAATGTTAAAAATAATAAACTAGAATATAATTTTCTATTTTTAAACATATAAATCCCCCTATTTATATAACAGTAGCCGCTTAGAAAATACCTAAATCTGTTAGGATGGAAAAACTTTTAATTTTTATGAAAAAGATTTTTCACCACAAAACATAGAAGATATACTAATCACAAGATATACACTATTGACGTTATCCTATAATAATAATTAGCTATAAAATTAATAAAAGAAAAAAATACTTTTAATTAAATCATTAATCTCCTAGGCCTTTATCTATTTTAAAAATATTATTTAACTATTTTTTACCTAACTTACCTACATATAACACATGAAATAATTCACTTCTATTTTATCATAATTAAACAATTAACCCAATAAATTTACAAAATATATTTTATATATTGAAATATCATATTTTTGAATAAATTTTATACATTGCAAACATCAGTTTGATTTTTTAAATACACTGTGATATAATTTACCATAATAGTGAGGTGAAATTTCATGACTACTAAACAAGGTGACAAGCAAATGCAAATTTATGAATATATAAAGGCTCAAATACAGGAAAAAGGTTATCCACCTTCTGTTAGGGAAATTTGTGCAGCTGTAGGCTTAAGTTCTACATCTACAGTTCATGGACATCTTTCTAGGTTAGAAAAAAAAGGTTACATAAGAAGAGACCCTACTAAACCTAGAGCTATAGAATTATTAAAGGATTCCTTGATAAAAAAGGAAATGATAGATATTCCTGTAGTAGGAAAAATCACTGCTGGAGAGCCAATTCTTGCAGTAGAAAATCTTGAAGAAACCTTTACTATACCTATTAACTTTGTAAAAAGTAATAACGAGCTGTTTATGCTTAAAGTTTCAGGTGAAAGCATGATTAATGCTGGTATACTTGATGGTGACTTTGCTATTATAGAAAAATCTAGCACTGCCCAAAATGGTGATATTATAGTAGCCTTAATAGATAATGAAGCTACTTTAAAGAGATTTTTTAAAGAAAGTGATCATTATAGATTGCAACCTGAAAATCCTAACATGGAACCAATTATAGTAGATTCATGTTCTATAGTTGGTAAATTAGTCGGCCTTTATAGAAAATATTAAATTTAGAATTTTTAAAAGATCTATCTCAAATAGAAATTTTCTATATTGAGATAGATCTTTTTTGTCTAATAATATTTAGTTTTCTTTAAATTCCTTAATTTGTTTTGATAAAGAATAAGGGATTATATCATCTGCATTTGTCTTAACATATGCTACCTCATCATGCATATATTCTACTATTTCCTTTGTCTTAAAGTCTTTAAAAAATAAAGTTACTTTTTCTAGTACAGACAATTCTTCTAAAGTAAAATCTGAAATAGCAATTTGTTCTTTAGAACAAATTTTATATGCTACATAATCTTCAAAAAATTCTTCTACTACTTTTATTGAAGGTAATGTTAATATTTCATTATACGCAATTGGTACAGCTCCTAATGGTAAATGCTGATAAACAAGTCCTGTCATAGCTCTTCCATGTTTTTTATAAAAAAGTGCATCTGTATACCATAACAATTTCATTAATTTAACCTTATATAATGGCTTTATATAATTTGCAAAATACCCCATTACTGAATTAACTTTTTTAAGATCTAGCATTTTATATCCATTTAAATCTGATTGTTCATCAAAATCAATATAACAATTCTTTATTTCCTTTGTTTTTAAATATAAATTTCCTTTTGATTTTATTACTTGTTTAATTTTATTTTTAATTTGTATAAATCGATCATTAGAAAATTTGTCTTTATGCTTTTCCAACATTGATAAACAATATGCTGGATCAACTAAAGTCAATCTTAACATATCATCATAGGTAGAATCTTGAATTAACTTTTTTTCATATCTTTGGACAGTTACATCTCCCCACCCCAATAAATTAGAAAATTCTTTTTGTGTTAACTCATAAAGTTCTCTGATTTTCTTAATTTCTTCTGATGTTAATAATCCCTCACTTCTCTTATATTGATCCCTAGCCTTTAATAAATTTTCATCCATTAACTTGCTTGAAACAAAGGATTCATCTTCAATTGGACAATAATAAATTGTTTTTTCATATTCAATCTGTTTATCTTTAATTATTACTTTTGATTTTTCTGTTTTTATTTGTATTACATGTTCCTCATCACAAAAAGGACAATCATAATAAATTTCATTTTCTTTTAGAATCATATTAATCACCTTCTTTATATTTTAATCCAGTAATTACTTAAAAGGTCTGTATTATGACTCCCTTCTATTAAATTATACTATATTTTGATTAATAACTCAATTTTAATTATCAATTGATTGTTTATATTTTAATTAAAGTTATACTGATGTTAAGCGAAAATATTTTTCAAACTCATTAACAAGGTTATTATAAAACTTAATAAAAATAAAAAAGGACTTAGTAATTTACTAAATCCTTTTTAGTGTGAAATTAACTATTTTATTTTTAAGATTCTTTGAATAGCTATAAGTATACCTAGTTTAGCATGATCAAAAGTTAAGCCACCTTGTAGGTATCCTATATAAGGAGCTCTTATAGGTGCATCAGCAGAAAGTTCTATAGATGATCCTTGAATAAATGCTCCAGCTGCCATAATTACTTGATCTTCATATCCTGGCATTTCCCATGGTTCACATTCCACAAAAGAATCAATTGGTGAACCTTGTTGAATTCCTTTACAGAATTGAACTAATTTTTCTTTATCATTAAATTTAATAGCTTGAATTATATCACTTCTTCTTTCATTGTATTTAGGTAATACTTCAAAGCCTAATAGTTCCATAATTCTAGCACATAAAATAGCACCTTTAACAGCTTCCATAGCAACATGAGGTGCTAAGAATAATCCTTGGAATAAACTTCTCATAACACCGAAAGTTGATCCACATTCTCCACCTATTCCTGGAATAGTTAATCTATAAGATGCTTGTTCTACACATTCCTTAGTACCAGCTATGTATCCACCAGTTGGTGCTATACCACCACCTATGTTCTTAATTAAAGAACCTGCAACTAAATCTGCTCCAACTTCTGTTGGTTCTATAGTTTGAATGAATTCTCCATAGCAGTTATCTACGAAACAAATTATATCTTTTCTTACAGACTTAACATTCTTTATGATTTCACCTATTTCATCTACTTGAAGAGAATGTCTCCATCCATAACCTGTAGAACGTTGAATATGTACTAATTTGATTGTTTCATCTTCTTTTAAAACTTCAATCATTTTGTCTATATCAACTTTATTGTCTTTAAGTTCTACTAATTTATAATTAACTCCGTATTCCTTTAAAGAACCCATATTAGAACCTGTTATACCGATTATTCCATGAAGTGTATCATATGGAAGACCACATACTGATAACATTGTATTTCCAGGTCTTAAGTTTCCAAATAAAGCTGCTCCTATAGCATGAGTTCCATTAACAAAATGAGGTCTTACTAATGCACTTTCACAGTTAAATATCTTTGCGAATACTACATCTAAAGTATCTCTTCCAATATCCCCATATCCATAACCTGTGGAATTAGTAAAGTGCATTTCGCTTATTCTCTCTTCTTGGAAAGCCTTTAACACTTTTAATTGATTAAATTCTCTAATTTCATCTAAAGACTTAAAAATATCTTTTGTATCTTCTATAGCCTTATCATATACATCAATAACTTCTTTATCAATTCCATAAAATTGATTTAATGTTTTTACTGTATTCTGTAACATAAAAAACTCCTTCTTATCCATAAAATTTTACTTAGTATTTATATTTATTTTTATCAATAATAAAGAATAGGATTTATCCTATTCTTTAGAATTTACTATTTTACATTATTATATAATATAGGTTTTTGTGGAGTAATAGTAGATATTGAATGTTTATAAATTAAAATCTGTTCCCCATTATAATCTAATATAACTGAAAAACTATCAAATCCCGTAACAAGACCTTTTAATTGGTGCCCGTTAAAAAGACGAACATTAACTGGTATCTTACTTTTTCTTGCATTGTTTAAAAAAATATCTTGTAAGTTATTGTTTACTTTATTCATTCTATAACCTCCATCTTTGTACATTTATACCCTAAATTAAATATTCTATAGAATTAACTAAAATCCTCTATTTTTTTAATTATTTTTATTTTTAAGAAAGTCCTCTTGTATGTATTTAATTATTTCTTCTTCACATACAAACTTGTCTTTATCTATCCAATTAACTCTTTTATCTTTTCTAAACCAAGTTAATTGTCTTTTAGCATAATTACGACTTCCTTTTTTAATTAGATATATAGCATCTTCTAAAGTAATTTCTCCATTTAGATACTTTATTAGTTCCTTATATCCTATACCTTTCATGGATTGCATATCATCTGTAAGACCCATTTGAATTAAAGATTCTACTTCTTTTATAAGGCCCTTTTCCATCATTATATCTACTCTTTTATTTATTCTATTATACAATTTTTCTCTATCCATAGTTAAAACATAATAATGAACATTATAAGGTACATCATAAATATCAATTTCTTCATTAACTTCTCTTATGGTTTTTCCTGTAGTTTTAAAAACTTCTAAGGCTCTTATAACCCTTTTTAAATCTTTAATACTAAGACGTTCATAAGACTCTGGATCTCTATCCTTTAAAAGCGAATGTACATATTCTTTTCCTTTTTCTTCTGCAAGACTCTTTAAATACTCTCTATATTCTTCATCTCTATTACTTTCAGCAAAATTATAATTAAAAATTAAAGAATCTATATAAAGTCCAGTACCTCCAACAATCATAGGAGTCTTTCCTCTACTTGTAATATCCTCAATAAGTTCTTTGGCTAAAGTAGAAAATTCTGACACAGAAAATTCATCTGTAGGCTCCACAAAGTCAATTAAATGATGTTTTACGCCTTGCATTTCTTTTTCAGTTATTTTAGCAGAACCTATATCCATATGTTTATATATTTGCATGGAATCTGCTGATATTATCTCTCCATTTAATAGCTTAGCTAGTTTAATTGAAATATCAGTTTTTCCTACTGCTGTTGGTCCTGAAAGAATAAATAAATCTTTTTTCATAATAACCCCTCTACTGTTTCTTATCTTTTCTATTGAATTCTCTTAAATTTTTTCTCTATTTCTTTTAAAGTATATTTTAAAATAGTTGGTCTACCATGAGGACAAGTAAATGGTTCATCTATAAATCTAAGTTCATCTAAAAGATATCTCATTTCCTCTAATGTAAGATTATTTTTAGCTTTAACCGCAGCCTTACATGCCAAAGTTGCTATTTTATTATATCTTACTTTAGTAGTATTGCCTTCCCCCATGTTTTTTAAATCCTCTATCATATCTACAAATAAATTATTCGGATCTAATTCTCCTAATAAAAGAGGTATTTCCCTTATATTTATAGTATTTTCTCCAAAATATTCTATATTGAAACCTGCATCTTTGAAAATTTCTTTATTTTCCTCATAGGCACAAAAATCCTTAGGAGTTAATTCCTTTATTACAGGGATAGCTAGAATTTGACTAACTACGTCCTTTTCACTAATTTCTTTCATATACTTTTCAAATAAAATCTTTTCATGTGCTGCATGCTGATCTATTAAATATAAAGTGGAAAAAGCTTCTGCCAGTATATACGTATTATCAAACTGTCCTATAATTCTTAGTTCTGGAAATTTGGCTTCCTTTAGTTTTATAGGCATCATATTTTCAACTTTATAATTATCCTGTGATTCCATAGCTTTAGGCTCTTTAAATTTATTCTCTATGGAAAAATCTATGTTTTTATTATTTTCTTCAAATTGCTCTTTATAAGCTAAATCATTAGTAACTTTTACTTCATTCCTATTTGGAACATGATCTAAATTTTCATTTTTCTTCTGTTCCAAAATTTTATTTAATAATTCCTCTTCCTTAGCTACATTAGACATAGTTTCTAAATCAAAGCTTTGAACTAAGAATTTTTTATTCTCATTAAGGTCTTCTTTTGGTTTTTCATCATTATTTTTATCTATAAAAGGAGAGTTATTTTTATCTTCCTCATTATCAAAGGTAATTTGGAAACTATCCTTTAAACTTTCTCTTAAGGCATGATGTACTGAATCAAATATAAATTTAAAAATAAATCTATCATCTTTAAACTTAATTTCTGCCTTGGAAGGATGCACATTTACATCAATTAATTCAGGATAAATCTCTAAAAATAGCACAAAGAAAGGATACTTATTAATGGTTAAAAATGATTTAAAAGCATTTTCAACTGCTGTAGTTATAAGCTTACTTTTTATAAGCCTTTTATTTATAAAGATACTTTGCCTATTTCTACTTCCTCTACTTATCTCCTGATTTCCTATATATCCATACACTGTTGCTACATCACTATGTCCTTCAAACATAGTAACATTTTTAAATACTTCTTTTCCATATAAAGTTCTAATACATTCTAATAAATCTCCATTACCAGAAGTATTAAAAACCTGTCTTCCATTATTTATATACTTAAAATTTATATTATCATGGGATAGAGCCATTCTCATCATTAAATCTGATATTATAGCCCCTTCTCTTTGTGTTGATTTTAAAAACTTCTGTCTTGCTGGAACATTATAAAATAAATCTTTAACTTCTATGGTAGTTCCTTTAGAACACCCGGTTTCCTTAAATGAAACTACATTTCCACCTTCTAATATAATTTCTGTTCCTTCAATATTGTCTTCTGTACGACTTTTTAAATTAACTTTAGAAATAGATGCTATACTGGGTAGAGCTTCTCCCCTAAATCCTAAAGTGGTTATGTTATAAATATCATCTATAGCACTTATTTTACTAGTAGCATGAGGCATAAAGGCAAGTTTTATATCTTCTTTATGTATGCCTATTCCATCATCCTTTACTAAAATGGATTTTTGTCCACCATCTTCTATACTAATAGTTATATTTTTTGCTTCAGCATCTATACAATTTTCTACTATTTCTTTAACTACAGAGGAAGGACGTTCTACAACTTCCCCTGCAGCTATTTTATTTGAAGTGTCCTCAGATAGTAAATTTATTCTTTTCATAATTAGCTTTTAAAAGCCTTTGTCACCTATCTTTCACTTATATTTTTAGCCTTTTTTACAAGTTCATAAAGCTTATTAAATCCTTCCATTGGATTTAAATTTAAAATATCAATTGAAGAAATTTCTTTTATAAAGTTCTCGTCTTCTAAAGTATCTAAACTTATTTGTTCAATTACATCATAACTTTGTTTAGTTTCTTTTTTCACTTCCACATATTCTTCTTTGGCTTCAGCTACAATTTCTACTTTTTCTATTTCATGTGCTATTTTTTCTTCTACTTTTATCTCTTCTATTTTTTCAGGCTCTACAGCTGATTGTTCTTTTTCAAAAGAAGTTACCTCTTCTATTACTATAGTAGGTTGTTCTCCTTTTAAACTATCTAATATATCATTAGCTCTATTAATAACCTCTAGTGGTATACCTGCAAGTTTAGCAACTTCTATACCATAAGATTCATCTGTGCCACCTTTAATTATCTTTCTTAAAAATACTACTTCATTATTAACCTTTTTAACTGCTATAGAATAATTCTTAACCCCAGGTATTTTACCTTCTAATTGTATCAATTCATGATAGTGAGTTGCAAATAAAGTTTTACACTTTAATGCTCTATTAGAACTTATATATTCTATTACAGCCCAAGCAATGCTTAAACCATCATGGGTACTAGTTCCTCTTCCTACCTCATCTAAAATAACTAAACTTCTATGAGTAGCATTTTTTAGTATATTAGATACTTCCCACATTTCCACCATGAAGGTACTTTTACCAGAGGCTAAATCATCAGATGCACCAATTCTAGTAAATATTCTATCACAAACTGAAATATTAGCACTTTTAGCTGGAACAAAACTACCTACTTGGGCCATTAAAGTAATTAAAGCAACCTGTCTCATATAAGTAGATTTACCTGCCATATTAGGACCTGTAATTAAAAGTACTCTATTATCATCCTCATTTAAGAAAGTATCGTTCTCCACAAAAGAAGTTTCCTTTATAGTTCTTTCAACTACAGGGTGTCTTCCCTCTTTTATATCAATAGCTCCATCTTCATTAATTTCTGGTTTAATATAAGAGTTTTCCTTTGCTACTATTGCAAGTGAACTTAGGCAATCTAATTCAGATATAATTAAAGCTGTTTCTTTCATTCTGCTTATGTTTTCTTCAATAGCATCTCTTATTTCTATAAATAAATCATACTCAATAGCTGTTAATTTTTCTTCTGCACCTAATACCTGTGCTTCCATTTCCTTAAGTTCTGGAGTTATATATCTTTCTCCGTTACTTAAAGTTTGTTTTCTTATATATCTATCTTCTGGAACTAAGTTTAAATTAGTTCTTGTAACCTCTATATAATACCCAAAGACCTTGTTATATCCTACCTTAAGAGATTTTATTCCGGTTTTAATTTTTTCTTCTGCTTCTAAGTTTGCAATCCATTCTTTACCATGTGATCTTGCATATTTTAATTTATCAACATTCTCATTATATCCATCTTTAATAATATTACCATCTTTTAAAACCATAGGGGCATCTTCATTTATAGACTTATCTATTAATGAATATACATCATCTAAAGTGTCTAAATTATTACCTAAAGTATTTAAAACCTTAGAATTAAAGTTTTTAAGTAATTCTTTTATATTAGGAAGTTTACCTATAGAGTTTTTAAGCGAAATAAGTTCCTTAGGATTTACGCTTTTAGAGCTTATTTTACCTACTAATCTTTCTATATCATATATTCCTGTAAGAGCTTCTTTTAAATCCTCATGAGAGAACATATCATTAATTAATGCTTCAATTCCCTCTTGTCTTTTTAAAATAAGATCTTTACTTATTAATGGCTGTTCAATCCACTTTCTAAGTCTTCTAGCACCCATAGCCGTAGCAGTTTTATCTAAAACCCATAAAAGAGTGCCTTTTTTATGACCTTCCTTCATATTTTCAGTTAATTCTAAGTTTCTTCTTGAATTATTATCTATTAATAGAAAATCTACAATCTCATAAAACTGAATAGAGTTTATATTAGAAAGTAAAGTTTTTTGAGTATAGTTTATATATTTTAATAAACATTTTATAGAAGTCGTTAAAGTATAGTTTAACTCTCCTTGGTAGTTTTCTATATTTTGATTTATATCAGTACTTAAAGCATCTTCCAAATATTCCTTATCAAATAATGTAATAGTTGAAGAATATCTTTCTTTTATATTTTTTACAAGCTCTTCATCTATATAATCTGGTAATAATATTTCTGATGGTTTGAATTTAGATATTTCATCTAAAACTTGAGACACTCCTAGTTCACCAAAGGTACAATAAAATTCACCAGTGGATATGTCCGTTGCACTTATACTAATATTTAATGAGTCTGTATCTTTATACAGACTCATTAAAAAGTTATTTTTTCCTTCCTCTAAAAATGAAGGATCAGTATAAGTACCAGGAGTTATAATCTTTATAATATCTCTTTTGACTATTCCTTTAGCTTTAGCTGGATCTTCTACTTGCTCACAAATAGCTACCTTATGTCCTCTTGATATAAGCCTGCTTATATAGTTATTTGCAGCATGATATGGGATACCACACATAGGGGCTCTCTCTTCAAGACCACAATCTCTACCAGTTAAAACAAGCTCTAGTTCCTTTGAAGCTTTAATAGCATCTTCAAAAAACATTTCATAAAAGTCACCTAATCTAAAGAAAAGGATACAATCTTTACATTTATCTTTAATCTCTTTATATTGTTTCATCATGGGAGTTAAAGCCAAATTAAACCCTCCTTTGTACTTTTTAACTGTTAATTACTAGATTTACTATTAAATCTCTTCTCCTAAAAGTGAGAAAGATCTAGCTTCTGTAATTTTTACATTTACTACTTTACCAATGCTATCTTTGCTTCCAGTAAAGTTTACAAGTTTAGAAGTTGAAGTTCTTCCCATAAGTTTAGAATCATCTGTTTTACTTACACCTTCCACAAGAACTTTTACTTCTCTTCCTAAATACTCTTTATTAAGCTCTTCACATATTTCATTAACTTCTGCAACTAATCTATCAAATCTTTCATGCTTAACTTTTTCAGTAATTTGCTCTTCATACTCATATGCAGGAGTTCCTTTTCTCTTTGAATATAGGAAAGTAAATGCAGAATCATATCTAACTTCTTTAATTAATTCTAATGTGTCATTAAAGTCATCTTCAGTTTCACCAGGGAATCCAACTATAATATCTGTAGTTAATGATGCACTTGGAATTCTTTCTTTTATCTTTTTAACTAATTCTAAATATTGTTCCTTTGTGTAATGTCTATTCATTTTCTTTAGAATGTTACTAGAACCTGATTGAACTGGAAGATGGATATGGTCACATACTTTATCACATTCAGCTATAACATCTATAACATCATCTGATAAATCCTTAGGATGAGAAGTCATAAATCTAATTCTTTCTAAACCTTCTATATTATTTAATCTTCTTAAAAGATCTGCAAAAGTTATATTAGGCTCTAAACCTTTACCATATGAATTAACATTTTGACCTAAAAGAGTTACCTCTTTATATCCACTTTCAACTAAGCACTTAACTTCCTTTTCAATATCTTCTGGAGTTCTGCTTCTTTCTCTTCCTCTAACATGTGGAACAATACAATATGTACAGAAATTATTGCAACCATACATTATAGTTACAAAAGCTTTTATGCTGCTTAATCTATCTACTGGTACATCTTCAACTATGTCTCCCTCTTTATCCCAAACATCTATAATAGGTCTTTCTCCACCTAATACCCTATTTAGGTATTCAGAGAATTTATATGAATTATGAGTACCTATAAGTATATCTACAAAAGGAAATTTCTTTGCAATTTCTTGAGCCATTCCTTTTTGTTGAACCATACATCCACAAACTGCAATTACAAGTGATGGCTTTTTCTCTTTAAGCTTTTTTAGTATTCCTAAATGACCAAATACTTTTTGCTCTGCATTTTCTCTTACACAACAAGTATTAAATACAATTAAATCTGCTTCTTCTCTATCTTTAACTATTTCATATTTTTTTAATTTAAGCATACCAGAAATTTTTTCTGAATCCTCTTCATTCATCTGACAGCCCCAAGTTTCTATATAATATTTAAGAATTTTCTCCATTATTGCTCTCCTTTTAATAAAATATTTATACTAATACTTAATTATATATAAAAAGCCACTTTTTTTAAAGTATTTTATACTATATTCTTTTATTTATGAATAATACACAGTAATTTTTCGAAAAATCTGATTAATAACTTTTAAAATTTTAGTATATAGCTATATATATTACATTTATTACTTTTTATTTTTTATGTAAGTTGAATCAAATAATATAAATAAGTTATAATAACATAATACAAATCATTTAAGAGGAGGACTTTACTTAATGGAGTTAAATTTTGCAACAAGAACAGAATCTATGAAAGCTTCTGAAATAAGAGAGCTTTTGAAACTAGCTGAAAACCCAAATATAATTTCTTTTTCTGGTGGTTTTCCTGCCCCAGAGTTTTTCCCAACAGAAGAATTGAAAAAAATTACTAATTTAGTTTTAGATAAATATTCAAGTGTTTCACTACAATACGGAGCATCAGAAGGTTACACACCTCTTAGACAAGTTATTGCTAAAGAAAGAATGTCTAAAGTAAATGTAGATTGTAGTGGAGATAATATACTAATAACTAGTGGATCTCAACAAGGGCTAGATTTTACTGCAAAAATATTTATAAATAAGGGTGATAAAATCGTAGTAGAAAGACCTACGTATTTAGGTGCTGTTACTGCATTTAAAGCTTATGAACCTGAATTTGTAGAGGTTGATACTGAAGAAGATGGAATGAATGTTGTTCAATTAGAAGAAGTTTTAAAAAATAATAAGGATATCAAATTTATTTACACTATTCCAGATTTCCAAAACCCTAGTGGAATTACAATGTCTCTTGAAAAAAGAAAACAACTTTGCATTTTAAGTGAAAAATATAAGGTTATTATTTTAGAAGATAGTCCTTATGGTGAACTTATATATGAAGGAAAATGTCTACCAAGTATAAAAAGTTTTGATAAGGCAGGATACGTTATTTATTTAGGTACTTTCTCAAAAATCTTCTGCCCAGGACTTAGAATTGGATGGATATGTGCAGATGAAGCTATATTAAATAAATTCCTACTTTGCAAACAAGGTGCGGATTTACAAGTAAGTACATTTAATCAGCTTATTACATATGAATATTTAAATAATTATGATATAGATTCACATATAGAAAAACTAAGGAATGTTTACAAAAGTAGAAAAGAAAATATGATAGAATGTATAAAGAAATATTTTCCAAGTAATATTAAATACACAACTCCTATAGGTGGATTATTTATTTGGCTAGAATTACCTGAGCATTTAAACTCTAGAGAAATTTTTAAAGTTGCCTTAGAAAACGGAATAGCCTTTGTACCTGGTGATCCTTTCTATGCTTTAGGTGGAGATTTTAGACATCTTAGATTAAATTATTCTTGTATGGATGAAGCAAAAGCTGAAGAAGGAATGAAAAAACTAGGAGAAGTGTTAAAAAGATTTTAATAAATACTAGAATTTTATCTTCTTTTATGGAAAAACTATTTCATAAAAGAGGTGATATTTCATGTATGATGCTAAAGATCT
Source organism: Hathewaya limosa (assembly GCF_030815255.1). Taxonomy (NCBI): domain Bacteria; kingdom Bacillati; phylum Bacillota; class Clostridia; order Eubacteriales; family Clostridiaceae; genus Hathewaya; species Hathewaya limosa. Next base: position 32,642 of record NZ_JAUSWN010000023.1, on the reverse strand, counting down.
AGAATATAAGGATAAAACTAATGAAAACAACTTAAAATATAGTTGTATTTGCGAAAAGTCTTATTTTGTATCTCAAGCTAAAAGAAATGATCTTTTTAATTGCAAATCTTCTCATGTTCCTTATGAACATCTTTTTTAAAAGAAAAACCCTGTGCAATTTTGAACAGGGTTTTTTACTATATTTTATCCATTAAAAGTTTACTCTTTGTTAAAATCCAAGTACTTATTTTTTTATTCTCTATAAAGCCCATAGATTTATATAAATTTATAGCAGCATCATTGTTATCATATACCTTTATTTTAATTATAGTTTCCTTTGGATATGACTTATTACAGAGTTTAATTATCCTATCTATTAGAATTTTTCCATATCCCTTTCTTCTATGCTGCGGTATGATTCCGAAATTCACAATTGTTAAAAATCCACTTTCTCTAATCACTTGAGTATATCCTATATATTCACCCTTATACTTTAAAAAGATTCCTCCACCCTTAATATAATAACTTTGCTTTTCATCTTCTATTATATCTGCATGAGTTAAAGGAACTCTACTATTACTTTGAAAAATATTATTTTGAACTGAACATCTTATTTTCTCATGTAATCCCTCTTGTATTGTTTCAAAAGATAAATATTCATTGACTTGTGCATCATCCATAAACCTATAATCCTTAATATCTAACTTCATTTCAATAATACTATTTTTTCTTTTAAACTTTAACTGTGTTAATACACTTTGATTTAGAGGGTTATCTTCACATATATAAGCAATTCTACATTCAGATGGAAAAATCTCTTCAAAAACATTTAAATCCATTTTATCTAACTCTAAATTAGGCAACATATAAAATTCATTTATAAAACATCTATCACTTTTTAATGAATCACCCCATAAAAAACCTACTAAAGAATTGGACATTCTTAAAATCTTACACTTTTTTCTTAAAAAAAACTTTTTTAAAAAATTACTATAATAATATTCTGTAAGAAAATCCCTATTTAAAACATTAAAATTTTTACTATAGATATTATAATTCTCTAATTCTTTTTCATTATCCTCATTTAAATTTTCCCAAGTTAACATCTCTATATTACCTCATTGTGTCATTAATTTGTTCTAAATAATTTATATACTCTTTAAAAAAACATATTTTACTTTCTTTATATAATAATATTTTATCCAATCTTCTATTATACTTTTCTTCAGTCCAATTTTTATGTTTAATATATCTTTTCTTTCCAATTTTCCAAAACTTATAAGGAAAATAAATAAGAGATAGCATTATTTGAAGTTCCTCTTTACTTAATGGATTATATACACTATATTCCTCTATTAACTTCTGTGCCTTTTTAAAATCCCAAGCGTATTCCGTTTTATACATTAATCTTCGTATAAATTTACCTAGGTCATTTACTCTTAAATCTATAATAACACTATTTAAATCTATTAAATAATAATCATCAAAGGTTTTTAAAATATTTTGGTAATAAAAACTATCATGACATATGGTCTTATTATTTTCTGCATCTTTACTGATTTTATAATATGGGGTAATGTTTAAAAGATTAAGAGAAGTTAAAGCTATACCAACAAATTTATCTATTTCATTATAATATCTATAATCAAACTCTGTCTTTAAAATTTTTTTATTTATTTTATGTTTAAAAACTTCTAAGTCTTTTATGGATTCTTTATATAATCTAGGCCAATTTTTTAAGTTATTGGTAATCTTATAATTCCTATGATCCATTCTAGAAGTGGCTACATGAAACTTAGCTAAAAGTTTTACACTTTCAATAGCCTCATTAAAATTTTTAAAATCACACTCTCTACCATTTACCCACTCTGTAACTGAAAATATGTCATTCTTATGTTTAACATATACATTACCCTTAGTTGTTTTAAGATATCTAGGCGTGTTTAAAAAACCTTCAAAATATAAATCTTCTGTTAACCTATAAGAATTTAATACTTTTCTTCTACCATTTTTACTTCTCTTTACACAATAACTTTTATTAGAATAATCTATAACCTTATAGGCACTTCTAACTTTATAAACTCTTTTTATAGTAATATCAAATTTTTTACATACGCTTTCTAACTGTTCAAGTTCTTTTTTATTTATAATTTCCATTAATAGCCTATTTTCAGTATCCAAATGAATTCCTCCAATAATAGTGCTATTAAATTATATTAGTTATTTTTAAATTTATTCCTTATAAAAAGATAAAACGCGATATACTCGCGTTTTACATATCCATTAAATCTTTAGTACTAAGTGAAATTCTTCTTTTTTCACCTTGAACTTCTATTATTCTAGCTTTTATGCTTTGATTAATTTTTAATACATCATTTAAGTTTTCTACTCTATCATGACTTATTTGAGATATATGAAGTAATGCATCTACTCCTGGTTCTAATTCTACGAAAGCTCCGAACTGTGAGAATCTTACCACTTTACCAAGAACTATACTTCCAACAGGATATTTTTCCTCTATATTATTCCATGGATTTTCTGATAATTTCTTAATACTTAAAGATAATTTCTTATTTTCCTTATCTGCCTCTAATACACATACTTTTATTTTTTCACCGATTTTTAATTCATCTTTTATTGATTCAACTTTACCCCAAGAAATTTCTGAAATATGTAGTAATCCATCTACACCTTGTACATCAACAAAAGCACCAAAATCATTTATTCTTCTTACTATGCCTTCTACAACTTCACCTTTTTTTATGTTATTCCAAGCAATTTCTTCATTTTTTATTTTTTCTTCTGCTAAAATAGCACGTCTTGAAACTACTATTTTAGTATTGTTTTTTTGTTTATTGAATTCAATTACTCTAACTTCAATTTCTGTATTAAGAATATTACTTACATCTTCTGAATTATCAAATTTAACTAAGGAACCTGGTAAAAATACTTTTATACCTTTGAAGTTACAAATAAATCCGCCTTTTACTTCTTGTTTAACTTTAACTGTAAGAATCTTTTTATCTTCAAAAGATTCTTTTAGGATCTTATATGCTTCAGCTCTTTCTACTTCAATCCTAGATAGTACTACATTTCCATCAGAATTTTTAACTTTTATAACTTTTCCTTCTACAATGTCCCCTACCTTAAATAAATCATTCATTGTCACATTGTTTTCAGTTGTTACTTCGTCTAAAGGTAAAACTGCATCACTTTTATAATTTAAATCTATAAACGCTTCTTTTTCATTTAAAGAAACAATTTCCCCTTTAACAATTTTGCCTATATAAATTTCAGTTTCATTTTGTTCCATAAATTCTAATTGTTCATTCATATTTACTTCATTGTTATCTATATTAGACATTTTCTTCATTGCCTCCTCTATTATCCAATTAGGTGTTGATGCTCCTGCTGTAACACCTATTTTTTTCAAGTCTTTATTTTTTATTAATTCATCTGGTATTTCAGAAGAATTTTCAATATGATAGGTATTTTTACAATTTTTCTTACAAATCTCATATAATTTAGCTGTATTAGAGCTATTTTTTCCACCAATTACAATCATAAGATCTACCTCTTTTGATAGTTCTTCAGCTGATTTTTGTCTTGTTTCAGTAGCACTACATATAGTATTCATAGCAACAAATTCCTTGCAATTATCTACTAAAACATTTAAAACCTTCTTCCAGTTAGATTGTTTTTCTGTGGTTTGAGATACTATACATACCTTTCCCTTTATACCTTTTAACTCGGTACCATCTTTTGAAATAATAGCTTCATCATTACACCATCCATTTATACCTATAACCTCTGGATGTTGTTTATCCCCAACGATTACTATTTTATAGCCCTCGGCGTAATATTTAGCTACTTTTCTATGTATTGTCGCTACATATGGACAAGTAGCATCTATAACATTTAAGTTCCTATTTTTTAATGTATTCATTATTGAAGGTTTTATACCATGAGATCTTATAATTATGGTATCTCCTTCTGTTAAATTTTCTATTTCTTCTAATTCAATGGAATATATATTGTTTTCTTTTAAATTTTCAACTACATCATTATTATGAATTAATGGTCCAAAAGTATAGATATTTTTATTAACACTTTGTTCTTTGGATGTAATAGCAGTATCTACAGCCCTTTTTACGCCAAAACAAAATCCTGCCTTATCAGCAAGTTTTATTTCCCTCATTTTAAGCCTCCTTTGCTATATGTTGTTCCATTTCATTAATTACTTCTTCTATAGTTTTTCCAGTAGAATTAATTTCTATAGCATCTTCTGCCATTCTCAATGGATCAACTTCTCTTGTAGTATCATAATTGTCTCTTTCAATTATATCTTTTAGGATTTCATCGAAAGAAACTTCTATATTTTTACTTAGAAACTCTTTATATCTTCTATTAGCTCTTTCTTCTGCAGATGCTGTTAAGAAGAATTTATAAGGAGCATCCTTTAAAACTACAGTACCAATGTCTCTTCCATCCATTATTACATTATAATTTTCAGCAATTTTTTGTTGTAACTTAACCAATCTTTCACGAACACATTTATTAGCAGCATACTTTGATACATTATTACTTATGTATGGTGTTGTTATTTTATCTTGAACATTTTCCCCATTTAATATTAAATGATCGCCTTCAAAACTAATATCGGTCTTATCTATTAATTCTTTTAAGTTTTCATCATCAGTTTCACTAATATTATTTTCTAATGCTCTCATAGCTATAGCTCTATACATAGCTCCTGTGTTTATATACATTAAATCTAATCTTTTACCTAAAAGTTTAGCAATGGTGCTCTTTCCTGCTCCTGCTGGTCCATCTATTGCAACATTATATTTCAATATTTTTCACGCCTTTCCTTATAGTATATATTTATATTCTATATTATTAATAAAATTCCTCCAATATAAATTATATACTGCTACCTGCTACATATCCTGTTGAAAATGCTATTTGAAGATTATATCCCCCAGTAAAACCATGTATATCAATTAGTTCTCCTGCAAAAGATAAGTTTTCTATTACTTTTGACTTCATAGTAGAAGGATCTATTTCTTTTGTTTTTACTCCTCCTGAAGTTATAATAGCTTCTGCAATAGGTCTATACCCTGTAATATTTAATTCAAAATTACTAATTAATTCTCCTAATCTTTTTCTCTCTTCTTTTGTAATTAGGTTTACTTTTTTATGTGAATCTATATTAGATAATTCAATTATAATGTCTATAAGTTTACTTGGCAGTAAATCTCCTAAACAATTTTTAAAATCCTTATTAGTGTATTTTTTAAAGTCTTTTTGAAGACGTTTATCTAATTCTTCCTCACTTAAAGCAGGTTTTAAATTTATAAAGGCTTTCATGTCCTTAATCTTTCCTTCTGGTATCTTAGCACTGGCACTTAAAACTACAGGACCTGAAATTCCAAAGTGAGTAAAGAGCATTTCTCCAAATTCTTTATAAACCACTTTCTTATTTTGCATAAATTTAATCTCTATGTTTTTAAGAGATAAGCCTTGTAATTCTTTTATCCATTCTTCTTTAGCAACCATAGGTACTAAGGAAGGTTTAATATTAGTTACAGTATGCCCAAGTTCCTTTGAAAAATCATAACCATCACCTGTAGAACCTGTTTGAGGATATGAAGCTCCTCCTGTACAAATAATATAATGATCTCCTTTAATTATGGAACCATCCTCTAATTTTAATCCTGTAATTACATCGCCTTCTCTTATAATGTCACTTACTTTAGTGTTTAACATGACCTTTACTTTGTTTTCGTATAATTTATTTTGTAGAGCTTTTATGATGTCGGAAGATTTATCACTTTCTGGGAAAATTCTATCTCCTCTTTCAACCTTTAGTTTAACTCCACACCCCTCAAAGAATTCCTTAACATTCTCATTAGTAAAAGTATAAAATGAGCTATATAAGAAATTAGGGTTACAAGGTATATAATCAAAAAACTCTGATATATCTTTATTATTTGTTACATTACATCTACCTTTTCCTGTAATAAATAATTTTTTACCTAGTTTTTCATTCTTTTCAATTAAAATTACAGAATTGCTTTTACTAGCAGCAATAGCAGCCATCATTCCAGCTGGTCCACCACCAATAATTATTACTTTTTTGTCCAAATCTAAGCACCTACCTTTTTTTAAGCAAAATTTCCAAAAAAAATTTCACATAAACCTAGTATATTTGTATTTAACTTTTTTGTCTACATTATTATTCGTATTATATGTTAACTTTTCTTTATATTTTGTAAATCCATGTAAAAGTATGTTTAAAACCTAGTTTTAATTAAATTCATGTCGCAATTGACTATTTTGTTCTTAATAATTAGACCTTAAAAATACTGCTTATTAATTTCTAAATAATACAGTTCTTTATAAATTATTCTATTTTAATTCTAAATTACTTAAATATAGAAATTAGTCTATATATTAGTTTGTATAACTTTATTTTTAATTGAAATAATAATAGTAAATATAATTTTAGGAGGTTTAATATGACAAACTTAAGTCAATTAGAATTACAAAATCTTCGTCATCTTATTGGCTCACATGAAACAATAGCTAATAAATTAGACGATTATGCAAAACAATGTACTGATACAGAATTATGTAATGTTTTTAAATGTGATGCTCAAGAAGCAAGAAATAGTAAAGAAAAATTAATGAATTTCTTAAAATAGGAGGTATTATAATGCAAGAAAAAAGTATGTTAAACGACTATTTAAGTACTATTAATAGTAGTTTATCAGGTTATGCTAGTGTTATAGCACAAACTGATAATCAAGAACTTCGTCAACAATTTCAATTAATGAGAGATCAAGATGAAAATAGACAATATAAAATTTATCAAATGGCTAAACAAAAAGGATTCTATAAACCTGCAGAAGCAGCAACTCAAACTCAAATAAGTACAGTTAAATCTGAATTAACTACAAATAAATAGCTTAATAAATAAAAAAATAAAAGGTAGCTATATATAAATGTAACTACCTTTTATTTCTGTCATAATTCTTATTATCTCTTTTCTAACCATTTCATAGCTGATCTCCAGTCACTTTCACTTAATTCTTCGAACTTATTACATTTTCTAAATTTACATATAATTATTTACAACATTTTTGTAACCTTTGCATCAATAGCAAAACTTTTATAATTTATTTTTTTAAAATTAAGAGGCTTAAATCCACATGTTATTAAAAGATCTTTAATTTCTTGTTCCGAATACACTCTATAATCCCCGCCATTGCTTATTTTGCAAAATAAATTTAATATTTGTCTTAAAACTAATGGTACAGTAGGGTCACCAAGAATTAATATTCCATTTTGTTTTAATACCCTTTTTATTTCTAATAACACTTTCTCTGGATTAGGATAATGATGGAATGATGCATTACATACAACAACCTCAAAACTATTACTTTCCCATGGTATAAATTCTGAATCACCAACTTTTAATTCTGCTTTACCATTAAGATTATCATTAGCCACCTTAATCATTTTTTCTGAAATATCTAATCCATATAACTTCATATTTTTATTTTGAGATAATTTTAATAGTATATTACCTGTGCCACAACCAAGATCTAATAAAGATTTTGGATTAATATTATTTATCCTATTAAGAATTTCATCGTACATAACTTTTACAAACTTTCCATCATGACTGTTATCATAATATGAGGCTTCTTTATCAAAATATTTTTTTGAGTTTTCTTTAAAAATATCTTTATTTTCTTTCATATATTCCCCCTCTTAATACTACTTTCATTGTTATAACACAAACATTAAAAATATCAATACATAAGCACTATAAATATTCTTCTTCATAGTAATATATGCAATACCATATAATACACTCATTATGCATAACATTAAACCGATCATTAAATTACCTTTTGTTAACATATGCACTAAACCCCATGTTAAGCCTAAAAGAAAACCACCCCAAGGAAGTTTGCTATTTTTAAATTGTAATTCTCCTGCTCTTTGTCCAAATACTATAATCAACAAAACAAGCATAGCTTCAAAAAAATAATAAATATATTGAAATATAAATTTCAACCAACTATTATTTCTAAATTCAATTAAAATCTTAAATCCATTCCACTCCCAATTACTAACTATTATAGAAATGCCCAAAATAATTAAAGCAATAACCCAATTTATTTTTTCTATTTTATCTTTATTTGTAAAAATATCAAATTCATATTTCGTCTTTGATATACAAACTAGGACTTTTGCCATGATGCCCCATATAGCACAGGTAATTATCCAATGTAATATATTTTGTAAAGTTGTAAATTGAGTTATGTTTTTTCCATATAATACTGGTTCAATAAAATTATATAATACCAATTCTAAGCCTAATCCCGCAAAGGCATATAGTCCTAGATATAGAAAATCTAAACCCTTAGTATGTTTCCCTTCCACCTCTATATTCTCCCCTTTAATATTGATAATGACCTTTTTTGTAAATTTGTTACTATTATAAACTGATTATATCATATTTTCTAAATATAACCATACATATATATACTTATCTATCATTGAATGGTTTATTATAGCTTTTTTAAGATCTTATCAAATATAAATAAATCATTATATAGCACATTCGTTAATCTTAAAAAATCCATATTAACTTTAATTACCTAACGACTCTCTAATTATCGTAAAAAAACACCGTATATTCTTTTGAATAATACGATGTTTTTAATATTAAGAATAGTTTGAAATAAATTAATACTATTTTCACAACAAAAAAACGCTACAACCTAAGTGATTGCAACGTTTTAAAAGTTTTGGTGACTCCTAGGGGATTCGAACCCCTGATACTACCGTGAGAGGGTAATGTCTTAACCGCTTGACCAAGGAGCCATATTTTTTATTATTTGGAACATTTATTATTATATTACTATTTCCTCAAAAAGTCTAATTGAAAAAATAAATACATTTTTGGTTAATTATTGGTTTATGCTATATTCACTTTAACTTAATGGTTTTAATTTCCGATAAATTTTTGTGATATTTTATTTATACTAACAAGTAAAACTTCCGATATAATATATAACTTAGTTATGTTATTAAAAATGTAGAAAAAATAAATAAGCGGAAAGGAACATACTTATGAAACTATATTGCAAATTAAAAGTAAATGACAAATCATTAAATATAGATTGCTTAGACTATGAAATTATTTATCGTAAATACTCAAAGCTTAATCCTATATATCATACTATTACCTTAATGTTTATAAACTTTAACTACGATATTAACAACGCAAAAAATAAATTAAAATACCTATGTAACTTATCTGATGAAGAATTAAAGAATATGGTTATTGCTAAAATTATTACGGATTTAGATAAAAAAAGTGAAACAAGTTTATTTAAGAAAAAATATCAGAAACAAATTCAAGAGCTAAATAGTAAAAAAATAACTATTGAACTAGATAAAAGTAAAATGGAATTATGTTAACTTTTTTATATTTATAAATAATAAAAGAGCTGTGACAAAAGAAAAATATTTTGACACAACTCTTTTTTACTATAAAAATCGATTAATTGTATTTTTACACTTATACATACACATTTTTTCTTATTTATTTTTTATATGTATCATACTCTTTAATTTATTTATTTTGCTTATTTTTGTATTTTACAACATCTGTATAGTTTTCAATCATATCATCTGTTATATTCCAAAATATTTCTTGATTACCTAATAATTTTTCAGAAATAACATTAAAAACACCGTGCCCATAAGAAGCTTTATTTTTACATTTATTACATTGTAAATTTTCTCATAATTTTTATTTACATAAAAAACATATAAGTAGATCTTGAATCTTTTTCATTGAATATTTACCTCCTGTTAACTACATGTTTTATTTTAAAATTAACTCAATAATATCATATTTTGTAAACAGCATATTATTTCATTTAAGTTAATATTGAAGTAATGTTCAGCAAAGAAATTTATAAAAATATTAGATTTAAATAAACTCTTGTTGGTATTTAAAATTTATATTCCACATAGTTAATATAAAAGGATATTTATTTAAATACATATCTTGTTAATATTCAACATTTACATTCCACATAGTTATAATATAAAAGCTTTTAACTTATTTTTTATTTTTTATTATTTCTCTATTTGTATATTTATATTCCTCATATTTAATATAAAACTTATGCTCTAACATATAAGTATGAATATCCATTTCGTATTTACATTCCACATAGTTAATATAAAACAGAATATTGCTTTATACTGCTATAGCAAAAGCTATGAATTTACATTCCACATAGTTAATATAAAACGGTGAAGAGAATGAGTGATATAGAATTTAAATTTAAATTTACATTCCACATAGTTAATATAAAACAATAATAACTGATGATGGTGATGTTGTAGTTGATTAATTTACATTCCACACAGTTAATATAAAACTTAAATTTATATCCCTCAAACGCACTCATAGCTTCAATTTACATTCCACATAGTTAATATAAAACTAGATAACTCATATATAAGCAAGAACTATTCTTCTATATTTACATTCCACATAGTTAATATAAAACCCGCCCTGAACAATAGAGAACTATATCAAGATAATAAAATTTACATTCCACATAGTTAATATAAAACACATAAGACAGTATTCGACATACAATTAATAGAAACTATTTACATTCCACATAGTTAATATAAAACGATTATCCGAGAGTAGAGTTGCAACTTCAAGATTTAAATTTACATTCCACATAGTTAATATAAAACCAGTACCTGTAGTCACAGATGGAGAAACAATTATTATATTTACATTCCACATAGTTAATATAAAACAATCTGCAGCATACCAGGTGTTTCCTGTCCAACAGTAATTTACATTCCACATAGTTAATATAAAACTAGTAAAAGAAAGATTGCTTGAATATGCACAAAAAAAATTTACATTCCACATAGTTAATATAAAACGCATGAGTTATAGGTCCACTTCTTACTTCTTGTAAATTTACATTCCACATAGTTAATATAAAACCTAAATCATTATTTATTTCAAGATCATTATTTATTAGATTTACATTCCACATAGTTAATATAAAACTTATAAGTCTTTTTTTATTGCCTATTTTTATAAATAATTTACATTCCACATAGTTAATATAAAACTTGGTTCTAAATAACTTAGAGAATTAGGACTTTCCATATTTACATTCCACATAGTTAATATAAAACGCAAATCTAGTAATAAATCTACTCTTGGATTATCTTTATTTACATTCCACATAGTTAATATAAAACCTTAATAGCATATTCTCCAACTATTAGTTCATAAGCTATTTACATTCCACATAGTTAATATAAAACTTTAATAAATGCAATTTACCCAGATAAATTTAAACCAATTTACATTCCACATAGTTAATATAAAACTAAGAAATAAATGTATTATAATTTTACTTTTAAATACATTTACATTCCACATAGTTAATATAAAACGTTGAAGAATTTCATAATAGAGTAGAAAGATACTAATTTACATTCCACATAGTTAATATAAAACTAGAATATCCTACTTTACAAGAGTATCTGTTATCTAAATTTACATTCCACATAGTTAATATAAAACTATAGAAAGCGTTATAAATGCAAGTATAGAAGAAGAATTTACATTCCACATAGTTAATATAAAACAGAAGAAGAAAAATTCAAAAATCATTACAGAGTGTAAAATTTACATTCCACATAGTTAATATAAAACTTACCTAATAATCAAGAATATTTTTCGACTCATGCAGATTTACATTCCACATAGTTAATATAAAACATGATGTAAAACGATTGATTTAGGGTAATTGTTATGATTTACATTCCACATAGTTAATATAAAACCTATTTTTATATAATATAGTCTTAATATCAATTTTGATTTACATTCCACATAGTTAATATAAAACAAAACGTAACAATAACTATAGATGCTTTAGCAGCAAGATTTACATTCCACATAGTTAATATAAAACAAGTTAACTGAATATTGTAATGAATATTATGAAAAAATTTACATTCCACATAGTTAATATAAAACATTTCAACAAATAAAGTAAGATTAGAAAGAAAAAATAATTTACATTCCACATAGTTAATATAAAACAGAGTTATTTAAAACTTCCTTTACTTCCTGTTGCATATTTACATTCCACATAGTTAATATAAAACTTGGCATTTCTTATTCTCCCTTCTAATCTTGTTTAATATTTACATTCCACATAGTTAATATAAAACCTACAAAACATACTTCGATTAACATACTTTTAGCTTATTTACATTCCACATAGTTAATATAAAACGAGTACCACATTTTACATCAGAAGATGAAGAAGCACAAATTTACATTCCACATAGTTAATATAAAACCTAATCTACATAGCCTGTTCCTCTTACCCACATACGTATTTACATTCCACATAGTTAATATAAAACCTTTCCAAAACCTAAAACCCAAGGATTTGTAAACGTAAATTTACATTCCACATAGTTAATATAAAACAGGTGATAAGGTAGGTCTTTATAGAAAAGAAGGGGATATTTACATTCCACATAGTTAATATAAAACCCTTCTTTTAAAGACTTAGTAAATTTAATATTACTTCCATTTACATTCCACATAGTTAATATAAAACGAACAATTCAAAGATATATTTCAGAACTTAAAGAAAAATTTACATTCCACATAGTTAATATAAAACAATAATAGAATTTTTTATACATCTTATCCATTTAATATTTACATTCCACATAGTTAATATAAAACGATAGGTTTATGCAACTTAGAATTACTCATTATACAAATTTACATTCCACATAGTTAATATAAAACTTATTGTTTTTAATATATAAAATCATTTAAAATCAATATTTACATTCCACATAGTTAATATAAAACAATATCTTCTGCTTCTTCTTTTGAAGGAATGTTACAAATTTACATTCCACATAGTTAATATAAAACAATTTTTAAAAATTAACAGATTTGCTTGAAAAATTAATTTACATTCCACATAGTTAATATAAAACGTGATTCTATGTGATAGATAGAGTTACCAAATATGCTAATTTACATTCCACATAGTTAATATAAAACTTTTTAAGAGTTTATTTTTTTATATTTATTTTTAAAAATTTACATTCCACATAGTTAATATAAAACGAAAAATAGTACCATACAGTTATCAAATTAAAAAATATTTACATTCCACATAGTTAATATAAAACTACTAAATATAAGATAAAGAGAACTAATTTTTAATATATTTACATTCCACATAGTTAATATAAAACTAGAAAATATTGCTTTAAAATTTCATGTGCCTTCTAAATTTACATTCCACATAGTTAATATAAAACAAGATGAAGAAGTTTAAAATTTTTTAATTGTTATTAAATTTACATTCCACATAGTTAATATAAAACTTTTCTTATTATTCTATAAGCAGTTGCTCTGTGAATATTTACATTCCACATAGTTAATATAAAACGAACAATTTAATATAGACAAAGATATAACATTAAGCAATTTACATTCCACATAGTTAATATAAAACAGAAGAATTAGTTGTTTCAGAAATATATAATTTAGAATTTACATTCCACATAGTTAATATAAAACTTACTTAAATTAATAAATTAAAGAAGTATCTTATTATATTTACATTCCACATAGTTAATATAAAACATATTTGTAGATTGGATTGGTTATTCAATGTTTGTAAATTTACATTCCACATAGTTAATATAAAACGAAATGCTTTTGAAATTGCTATTCTACTATTCTTATTATTTACATTCCACATAGTTAATATAAAACGAGACGTCCATGTACGCTAGATAGTTTCTCTAAATTATTTACATTCCACATAGTTAATATAAAACGAGTACCAAGAGAAGTTAATAGCTAACAATACTAGCATTTACATTCCACATAGTTAATATAAAACCATAGAATACACAGATAGACCACCTATTGTAATACGATTTACATTCCACATAGTTAATATAAAACGTGTAAATCTTATTTCTACTAACTGAAAATTTCATATTTACATTCCACATAGTTAATATAAAACAATGTTTGATGCAGAGAAAGCAATTATTATTAATACATTTACATTCCACATAGTTAATATAAAACGGTATTATGTTTTATGTAAGTTTTACAATTACAAAATATTTACATTCCACATAGTTAATATAAAACTATAAAAGTATGTAAAGGTAGTAATAAGTATAAACAATTTACATTCCACATAGTTAATATAAAACCAAGTCCCCATACCCCAACTACTATATACATATACCACATTTACATTCCACATAGTTAATATAAAACCAATGCACAATAAGGAAGAAGGGAGGTGTGTTGGATTTACATTCCACATAGTTAATATAAAACGTTTTTTTTATACTACTAGATGCATATTTTGTTTGTTATTTACATTCCACATAGTTAATATAAAACTGACATGATATAAAATTGTTTTTCTTTATTTATCTGTATTTACATTCCACATAGTTAATATAAAACTAAGAAAAAAGTAAAAAAGAAAGCAAACAAAAAAGAATTTACATTCCACATAGTTAATATAAAACATTATGCTTTGAAAAATCGTAGACTTGTCGCATTTGGATTTACATTCCACATAGTTAATATAAAACGAAAACAGTTTAATACATCTATAAAAGGATTCTTTAGATTTACATTCCACATAGTTAATATAAAACTATAATGTAGGTGAATTACTGCGTCATACTCAACATGATTTACATTCCACATAGTTAATATAAAACTATCCGGCACTAAAGGGATATCCATTCTGTACCTTTTATTTACATTCCACATAGTTAATATAAAACAATATTGTTGGAAATAACTGGTAGTAGTCTACCTAAGATTTACATTCCACATAGTTAATATAAAACAGTATGCAATGAAGATACATACTACTATGATGTAATAGATTTACATTCCACATAGTTAATATAAAACGGGTATCATATATAGTAAAATCCCACCTCCAAAAGAGATTTACATTCCACATAGTTAATATAAAACTCTCCTCTAAAGGCTTAAGCATTGCTACATGAGCAAATTTACATTCCACATAGTTAATATAAAACCAAAATTATCCCAATTTAGTGGGTTAATTATGATGTATTTACATTCCACATAGTTAATATAAAACCTTGAATACAAACAATAACTAATAAAGTGTAGTGTCAATTTACATTCCACATAGTTAATATAAAACATATCAAAAAACAGATAATTAAGTTGGAATTTTATAAATTTACATTCCACATAGTTAATATAAAACTAGCGTTGAATGAGCAACTTGGCACACTTGACATACGTATTTACATTCCACATAGTTAATATAAAACGATTAACTAAATATATCTTCGATTTCCTACATATTCATTTACATTCCACATAGTTAATATAAAACATACTCCAATGACTCTATATTACATACTATATCTACATTTACATTCCACATAGTTAATATAAAACTTTGGATAAATGGGGCTTGGGTGGTGCTTATATAGAATTTACATTCCACATAGTTAATATAAAACGCTACATGACTAATACCTTGTGTTGCCCCCACCTCAATTTACATTCCACATAGTTAATATAAAACCAAAACTCAAATAGAGATGTTAGAGATGGAAATAGAATTTACATTCCACATAGTTAATATAAAACAGTAGTTACTGCAAATAATATGGTTTGTTCTACATAATTTACATTCCACATAGTTAATATAAAACACGATTATGATATATTTCAACGTTGTCAAAATACAAGATTTACATTCCACATAGTTAATATAAAACGTATATAACAGTAGCCTAACTGTAAAAGAATGGAATAATTTACATTCCACATAGTTAATATAAAACACTTAAGTTTATATTGACTTGGCATTTTGAATAATGATTTACATTCCACATAGTTAATATAAAACTAACCATTTGTCGACAATCACATCCCCTTTAAGAAAGATTTACATTCCACATAGTTAATATAAAACGGATTATAATAACTGCCATAATTCCTCCTAAAGATGGATTTACATTCCACATAGTTAATATAAAACATACTATATAAAGAGGTATGTGGGAACTCTTATTAATATTTACATTCCACATAGTTAATATAAAACGGTTAATAACTATTACTGAAATAGAAGTTCTACAAAAATTTACATTCCACATAGTTAATATAAAACCTTCTCCAATAGTGCTTGTGCTTTATCAAAAGCTTCTATTTACATTCCACATAGTTAATATAAAACTTTTAAATTTAGCTGAATTTATAATATCTTCATTCCCATTTACATTCCACATAGTTAATATAAAACTTTGAAACATTATTTCATCTACTAAGCCTTTTTCCTATTTACATTCCACATAGTTAATATAAAACTGTCAACACTTTAAAATGTTATTTAGTATTAAAAAAATTTACATTCCACATAGTTAATATAAAACGGGAATATTTTTTTATTGCTACATATTTTTATTCTAAATTTACATTCCACATAGTTAATATAAAACCTTCATCCGTAAACCCTGTTATTCTCCAACATTCCAAATTTACATTCCACATAGTTAATATAAAACTGTCGTACCAACATGATTTCTCCCCACCTGTTCTTATATTTACATTCCACATAGTTAATATAAAACGTAGATGAACTAAATGACAAATAGTGACAAAAAATATGATTTACATTCCACATAGTTAATATAAAACTAGACCGTCAACATTTGACAAAATATGCCAAAAATAATTTACATTCCACATAGTTAATATAAAACACCGTCCGTAACTGCCATACAAACAGCAAGGGAAAAATTTACATTCCACATAGTTAATATAAAACGTATAACGTAACAATAAACGGCATGAAGCAGTACACAGATTTACATTCCACATAGTTAATATAAAACCTACTAAAGATGTAATCATTACCATGTACCAAAAAGATTTACATTCCACATAGTTAATATAAAACGCACATGCACAACGTCCCAGTCAACTAATTCAGTTATATTTACATTCCACATAGTTAATATAAAACTAATTGATGCCATACAAAATAAAAGCACTTAACTATAATTTACATTCCACATAGTTAATATAAAACATATGTTAAGAAATTATATAAAGATTATAACAACGATATTTACATTCCACATAGTTAATATAAAACTGGATAGAATTGATTTTTGCAATAAATTTTGGGTTAATTTACATTCCACATAGTTAATATAAAACGTATCTAAAAAGTAACAAGGAGAATCTACGAAGATTATTATTTACATTCCACATAGTTAATATAAAACCAGACTATAAAAATAGCGGTATTTGCGATATTCCTAAATTTACATTCCACATAGTTAATATAAAACACTGTAAACCAGTCTACTCTAACTGTCAAGTCGACAATTTACATTCCACATAGTTAATATAAAACGTATAGACGTTGTAGATAAATTAGAAAACGAAAACCGATTTACATTCCACATAGTTAATATAAAACTACTGCTATTAGTGAATTTTTTATTTCTTCATATCTATTTACATTCCACATAGTTAATATAAAACTGTAGTACAATTCGTGTAGATATCAAGTCCAAAAAAGATTTACATTCCACATAGTTAATATAAAACTATTGAGGAAACTGTCAGAGAGTTCTATGAAGATTGATTTACATTCCACATAGTTAATATAAAACTGTAATGAGCATGTATGCCCCCAACTCCTTGAACTCTATTTACATTCCACATAGTTAATATAAAACAAGCTGACAGAATTGTAGGCTTTCCAATAACCAAATTTACATTCCACATAGTTAATATAAAACAGAAAATTCATTTAATCCGTAATAATATATTCTAACATTTACATTCCACATAGTTAATATAAAACGGGTCGTTATCTTGGTTGATATCCCCCGTCCATTGAAATTTACATTCCACATAGTTAATATAAAACGATAGTCTGCGATTTCTTGCTAGCAATATGAACTTGATTTACATTCCACATAGTTAATATAAAACTAGACCATCAACATTTGACAAAATATGCCAAAAATAATTTACATTCCACATAGTTAATATAAAACAAGTGTAGTGCATAGCAAACCTATGTGGGTCTACAAATTTACATTCCACATAGTTAATATAAAACTCTCCTCTAAAGGCTTAAGCATTGCTACATGAGCAAATTTACATTCCACATAGTTAATATAAAACCTTCATCTGTAAACCCTGTTATTCTCCAACATTCCAGATTTACATTCCACATAGTTAATATAAAACCATATTTACCAAAAGTGGTAAATTATTGGAATTTATATTTACATTCCACATAGTTAATATAAAACCCTAAAATTAGAAAGTACTTAACCCATTGATATACCGTACTTTTTAAGTATAATTGATTTTACTTAAATAAGCAATTTTGCAGTAAACCTTCAATAGTGTTTTTTGTACTTTAAAATAATTCTTCTCTACGCTTGATATATCAACGTATAGAATATAGTTTTAATTTTTTTAGCTTTACTGCAAATCACAAAAATAAGTCATCAAAACTTTTTTCTACACCTAATACATTTTTCGTTATATTTCTGCTATTCTTAACCCTATAAATATAGACTGAATCTGTTTTTTTATTTATACATTTTCCTATTTCTGATAGACACTTATGAAGTTTTCCTTCTGTAATTTCACCTTCAAAAACAGAATTTTGAGTCCAAGTTAAATATTTTTTTAGAATTTTTCTTACTCTATTTATCCTCTTTTCTTCTATATCATATGTTAAAATAATAAACATTGAATTACCACCAAGCTTTCAAAGGTTTATATGTTTCATCCCCAATAAAGTGTTTTATAAGTTTATAACATTCTAGTCTTATAAACATTCTATAGGATACTTTTCTATTTAATTTTCTATGCTTTATTGTTGTATTAAACTTTTTTTCTAATTCTGAAACAAATTTTTTCTTTCCCTCTTCATTTAAAAAACAAATTCCCTCTTCAATTTCAAAATCTTTATTAGTTATCCTTCTATTATTTATTAGACTAAAAATAATAGGATCTATTATTAATGGTTTAAAAATTTCTGCTATATCTAAACTTAAAGAGAATCTTTTGCTAGAAGGTTCATGTAGAAAACTTATTGTAGGATCCAATTGTGTCTTATATAATTCACCTAAAACTGCTGTATACATAAGACTGTTACCAAAAGAAATTACAGCATTTATCGGTGTTGTAGGAGGTCTTTTTTCTCTTCTTTCAAATTGAAATCCATTTTTTAGTATAGCATTAAAAGCTTCATAATATATTTTTCTCATTCTACCTTCAGCACCCATTAATTCTTGGATAGTATTTGCATTTAATATATTTCCTCTTTCCGTTTCTATTCTCATAACATACTCTTTTGTATCTTCCTTATATTTCCTTAAATTTCTTAAAATATGATGTGCCGCACTATCAATAAAACATTTAGCCATATATAACCTTTTATCATATAAATTATAATACATTGCTTGATTTACTACAGTAAATCCTGATACATTTTTCTTTCTTGGATAATATGTTCCTGAATAATATCCATAATAATTATAAAAATTAAGCATTAATCCATATTGAGCTAAATAATTAAGCAATTTTGTATTTAAATCAACTTCTCCAAATATATGAAGTTTATCTACTTGTTCTATGGGTAACGGCCTTTTTATCCCTTCATCAGTTATAAAATAAATAGTATTATCTTTTCTTTTTAATCTTCCATTATTAAAAATATAATAATCTTTACTCATTATTCTTCCTCCTCCCCTGCAAAACAAAATTCATAATAAGCACATTTAGTGCAGTATGGTAATTTTTTTAACTTAGGAGGTTTGCTATCATTAATTATTCTATCTATATCTATTAGTGTATTCTTTATTTCTTTTTCCATTTCATAATTTAATTCTATCTCTTCTGTCCTCTTCTCTTTTACATAATTAATGCAACCTTTTTTGTTTATACCTATTTCCTTTAAGTAAAAAATATAATACATAAGTTGCATTTTATCTGGTACTGGCATTTTACTAGTTATTTTAACTTCTCTTACATAATCCTTATCCAAAATATCTATTCTTAAAATGTCATCTATTAAAACTTCCTTATTCTTCTTTCTCATATAAGAATTTTCATGAATGATTTTCCCACTCATTACTCTATCATTATTATCTTCAAGAGAAATTCCTTTTGAATATAACCAAAGTTTTCTCTTACACACATAATAATAATTTACTTTAACACCTTGTGTTTTAAATCTTTCTAACTTAAATTCCATAATTATCACCTTATAATTTTAAAGAAATTGGTTATCTATTTTCTCATTAAAATCCGGTCTTTTAAGACCACTTTCAAAAGTATAATCATAATCTATAAGTGGAATTTGTAAATATTTATTTACTTCTATATTCCTTAATACACATGCATTTTTATTTGCAATTTCAAATTCATAAGTTGGTATACTTACCATAAAATTTCTGATTTCATTTTTAGCTAGTAATCTTTCGTTAAAATCCTTAGACTCCTTTACTATATTTAATTGCTCTTCAATCTCATTTCTATATTCTTCATAAATACAGTATGGTATAATATCAGTATTTTGTATGTCTCTTAAACTAATATTCTTTTTATCGGTTTCATAAGCTAACACATTTTTGGTTTTATTAATAACTTCTTTTATTTTATTAAAATAATTTTTATCTTTTAAATTTTCTACGGAATAAACATGTTCTACTAGTTTCATTTTATCTTCTTCATCTATTTCTTTGCCATTGCAGTTATGATCCACATATTTTAAAAGCGCATTTTTAGATAAATCAAATATATCTTTATCTATAATTGAATTATCACTATTACTTATACCTGAAGGATATTTATTTTTTCCAGTATATACATAAATATTAGTATAATTTTTAATTAGCTCACGATTTCTATAAACTCTTCCCATCCTTTGTAAAAGGCCAGATATATCAGAAAGCTCTGTATACAAAACATCGAAATCAATATCTAAGCTAGCCTCTACTACTTGAGTTGTAACCCAAATTCCTGTATCCTTTGTTTCTAAATTACCTATTCTTAAAATTTCTTCTTCTTTATCCATTCTATGCATTTTTATAAATCTACTATGAAATAAATTTATATTTGTACCATCTTTAATATTTTGTTTAAGTTCATTATAAATTCTTTGTGCTTGTTTCACTGTATTTACAATTACAAGAACTTTTTTATTTTTGTAATTTTCTAAAATGTGGTTAGTATTAATATCCTCTTCTATTACTTGCATCTTATGTCTTAATTGACTCTTTTCTTTATTCTCTTTATAGAATGGTTCTGGTTTATTATATTTAATTTTTAACATATCCAAAAAATATAGAAATACTGGTGGAAGTGTAGCTGTTACTATAGTAAATTTTCCTCCCATATCAGTAATATGTTTTAATGCTACTATTAGAAAGGCTACCATTTCTGGGGAATACATTTGTATCTCATCAATAACAAGTTTTGAATAAGAAAGAGTTGCTAATTTTAATTCATATCCTTCATACTTAAATATAAAGTCTACTAGTTGATCTAAAGTGCATACTGTAATAGGAAGCGATAATTGTTTTGTTCTATCTAAATGGTCTCGATCAATCTCATTATTATTCCTTTTCAAATATTCTGAAGAAGTATCCGAATGAAGCATTCCTGTTTTTTCCTTAGAAAATTGAATTTTTTCTATAATTCTATCAAAAATAGCATTTATAGATACTCTTAATGGTAGTGTAAAAAAACCTTTATTATTACCTATCCAAAATAAAGCTGCTTCTGTTTTTCCTATTCCAGTAGATGCTCTAATTATATTATTATCATCTTGATGGTTAATCATATACTCCTGTAACTTATTAGGTTTAAAACCTTTATTTTTAAAAAATTGCTCTGTTTTTTCAAATAAATCTTCATTTTTTAGTTCTATATCAATATCTGCACTAGCTGAATAATCAATTTTATTTAGCAATCCTTTTGTCATAATATATTTTTTAATAGTTTCTTCTGAATCTTTATCAACATCTGGTATTCGTCTTTTAATATATCTAATAAAAGAATCATTTAAATTTTCTATTTTTCCTATATCTTCATATTCAAAATCATTAAGATACTTAGATAAATCTTTATCTACTATAACTTGCAATTCATCATGATTATCTAACTTTTCTCTATTATGATGAAAATATATACTTTGATACAAAATTTTCATTTCATCTTTGGAATACTTTTTTCTTAGTTTATCCTCATCTAAAAAAGCTGGACTTAAATATCCGTGTGGTATTTCTTCTATTTCACTGAATTCATCTTGCAATTCTTCTAAAAACTCTCTATCTTTCTCTTCTTTTTTCATTTCTTCTTCATTAAGTCTTTTTATTATTTTATTTTGAAATTTAGTATTAATTTTTCCTAGGTCATGATAGAGACAAGCTGTTTCAAGTATGTCCCAATCCAAATTTTGAATATCTCCATATAGATTCTTTAATTTTTTAAAATTCTTATGAAGTTTATCTGTATGTTCTATTATAGTTTCTCTATTCTTAGTTTTAGCTAAAAACAAATTTTTCAAAAAATCACCCCTAAAATTTTAAAATAAAAGATAGAGGCATAATCCCCTATCCTTTGTAAGCTAAGCAAGAAATAAAATATTGTTAAATTCATCTATAAATGTATTTGTTCCTTTATAAATCGAATCTCTATTAGCTATACCATGAATAACCTTGACCTTTTCCCAATCTCTTATTTCCGTACCTTTTTTTATTGTAATCTTAGTATACTTTTTATTTAAATTATAAATAGTAGCTTTAGATTCAAAATCTTCTTCATCAAAACATGTAATTGGTATATATGCATCATACTTTAAAGATGTATCTATCTTTAATTCATCTTGTCTAATTTCAACAATCTTTACTTTCTCAATCCTTGCGATATCCTCTCTTCTCCCTAAAGATATATATTCTTGTGGATTTTTTAAATTTTCATATATAATAGGTATTAAACTTTCATCTTTAGGTCTTATATGCAGCAATAGTTCTACATCTACTAAAAGTTCACAAGTAGAAACTCCCCTCATAGCCCCATAAAATTTGTCTTTTTTTTCATCGTCTCTTAATTTAATATTATGTCTTCCATTTTCAAAACTAGCTCCTGCAAATTCATATCTTGTATATAGATCATTTATCCTTGAATGATGCTTTCCTTGAATACTAATATCCATTTCTTTGTATTCCTCAAATCCACATGCCGAATGTATCATTCCTATAACTGTAGAATATGGTGGTAAAGGATATGTTTCTTTAAGTTGAAAGCTTGTAGGTTTTTTGTAATTAACTAAATTTTGAGTTAATTTAAGCATTATAGCCTTCATTTTATCACCTACTTATTTTGCTTATAATATTCTTCTACTTTATCTTCAAGCTTTTTAAAGAAATCACTCATAGTACAAGACTCTAATTCTTCCTTAATCTTAGTATCATTTTGAAAAATACCTTCTATTAAACCACAAAATGTATTTTCTTTAATAGATTCATCAAGTTCTAATACATTCTTTATTGTTTCTACAACTATTTTATTGTCTTTTACTTTTAATTTATTTTCAAAGAAAGGATTTTTAATATCATATACCCCACCTATTGCAAAAATAGGTGATAAATTTTCACGTCTTCCTTTTATATCTCTATACAAGAATTTTAAGGTCTTAAGAAAATTTTTTATTCTTTCTGTTTTTTCTTCATTTGAAATTTCTATATTATCATTTTTATCAATTCCAACTTTGTCCAAATCTATAGCTATTGTATATGCATAATAAGATTTATGAATTTCACTTTGTGCTATATTACCACCATCTTTAATATCTTTACCTTGTTCATTATATCTATCTAAAAGTCCTTTATTAGTTAAAAAATCCAAATCAGCATTAAAGCTTTCAAGAGAAATTGCATTAGACAACCTAACTACAGCTGAACGTGTTTTAGCAGGTTTTTTTGTTTTCATATAGCCAAATAAATCAACTTCTGCATAATCTTTAATTGTAGCTTCTGGTGCGAATTGAATAACTGAGCCATCAACATCTAATGGAGTATTATTAGTTCCCATTTGCTCTATTATGTTATATCTAATAGCTTGCCTTGATATATAAGAATAACTTTCCCCACTACCTCTTGAAACTTTTTTTAGAGCTGTAACATTCCCTACTCCTTCTCCGTAGTTTCCACTTTCTGCTTCAAAAATAAAACTTGCTGTTAATCCTTTTCTATTCACCTATAATATCCTCCTTATTTTCATTTTTACTCTTTCCATCTCCACTTTGAATTCCCAATAAAAATGCATACCCTATAGTTTGAAAATCTTCTTTATCCTTTAAAGCTTCTACAAAAGTTGAAGGGATTGATTTATTCAAATACATATAGGAATTAAATAAAGTATCCATAAATCTAGCTACATTTTTAGTTTTTAATGCATTCAATAATCTATAAGAAATACCACCTAATTTATTTTCAGCTTTCTTTTCTTCATAAGCTTTTCTTAGATAATATCCATAACTTCTACAATTATCTATTAATTTATCTTCAATTTTAATATTACTCATTTCTCCTCCTCCTCTTAATAAATCTTTATTCATTTTAAGAATCATATCTACATATCTCATATTTTTAAAACTACCATTTAAATTTAAATAACTTAACTTATATATAAGATCAAATAAGTTATGTCCATTATATAATCTATTTAAAACCTCAGTATATAAATTTAAATATTCATCTTTAGAAATTTTTATATGAACTTTTATCATAGATTTTAATTTTTCTTTATGTTTGTTTATAACCTTTAACTTATCTTTTGATAAAATATTAAAAGTATATGGTCTTCTTTCATTTTGTGAATCTAATTTAACAACCTGAATATTATCTACCTCTTTTTTCGTTTGCTCTATGGCCCCTTGCTCCATATTATCAACTAATGAAAAATAGCTAATATCCTCTAATTGTTCTATGGTAGAAACATTATCTAAAGATTGATTGTTTATGTTTATTAAAGTATTTACACCTGAATTTTCATTAATAAATAAACCTTTTCCCTTTAAAACTGTAAATCCAGCTGGAATACAAGAGTATACTAAATTACAAATGGGACATATATAAGAATCTCCATTAAAGTTCCAAAAGTGAGAAGACTTTCTTGACATATCCACTCCCATTTTATTTATCCAAGCAAGTTCATATGCAATTGGTTTAGATAACTTAGAAAGTGTATTTTCACAAGTAAAACAATGATATTTATCCTTACTTTTATCTAAATTTAAGTAATTCATTACACTATTAATGAAATATTCTTTATATTCGCAATACATATCGCTATTACTTTTAGAAGTATGTAAGAAACTTACCCCTTCCCAAAAATTATCTATAATATCATATATAACGTTTTTTGTTAATATATATCGTTTTACTTTGTCTCTTTCTAAATATTCTATTATATCTTTTATTACATTAATTGTTAGTTTTACTTTTTCATTAACTTCAGTATCCTCTAAAGTTTGCTTTTTAGTTAAGTTAATTTTCTTTAATTCTTTTTCCATCTTTAAAACATCTAGTGAATCATCTTCTGACAATTTATATGCACTTTTATAACTATTAAGCTTTAATTTATATTTTATATACTCTATATATTTATTTATCTTCTCTATCTGTTCTTTAGACAAATTTTCTATATCTAAATTTTCTATATAACCCTGAAATTCTACTATTTTATACCAAGATGTAAATTTTAAATACTTATCTATAAAATAGTTAAAATATTTTTCTTCAAAATTTTCTAACTGGCTAGAGTCAATTTCTATACACTGATTATTAATTTTTTGAAACTCCCCATCACTATGCTGAATAATATTAACTAGTCCTACTATACCAGCATTATAAAGCCAATCTGATAATTCTAATTTTATGCTGCTCATATTTATTTTTCACCTCCCTACTCTATAAATTCAAGCATACCAAATCCTTGTCCACGCTTAAATCCAATTCCAAGCATATAAATATCTTGTAAATCACTCACATCTCCACATAGTTCAAATATTCCTGAGTAACTATTAACGTAACAATAAATTTTATTTGTTTTTTCTCTAAATCCTCTTATATTCTCCTTAACAACCTTCTTTTTCATCTTTATAGGCTTAAATTTAAGAGACTCTTTTAATCCAGTACCTCTATACCCCTTTAAACTTTCATTTGTTATATAATTTAATTCTTTTTCATAGTTTTCGTCTTCAATAGACACTGGATTATTATTTTTATCTTTTATATACATAGGTGATAAAGTATTAAAAACTACTCTATTTTTATTAATATTCTTTTCCTTAATTAAATTTATTTTCACTTTATTAATAGAAAAATCTTTATACTTAAATTCTTTTAAACTTAGTAATCCATTATATACTTTAAGTATAAATTCATAATCTGGCGAACTTATATTTAAAATAACTTTATCTTGTATTTTAAAGATACTTCCTTCTTTTTCAAAACCTTTCATGTAGACTGAAAAGCAAAAATTTTTAGGCTTTTTATTATTTTTTTCATTATTATATTTATATACTTTCTCATAATATTCTTTATCTGTTTTATTTAAGCATTCCTTAATAAGACTTACAAACATCATTTGATACGCTTCTGGAATTTGTTTTGTTCTATATATACAACTCAATCTCATTGCTTTCACCTCCTTATATTTATAATTATACCCTCTAATGTGGAAGTATGTTGTCACATTTAAAAATTATTTGTATAATTTTTGTGTATTTTCAATTTCCTCTTGTATCCATTCTCTTAATTCTTTAGGCTCTATAACATAAGCACTACTACCCATTGATAGAATCCAACTTCTTACTTCTGTTATTCCTTTAACTTTAGCTTTAAAAATTATATAAGAATTATTTTTCTCGTTCACCTTCTCTATTATTTGGTTATCAACCCACTTTCTTTCTTGAACTGCTTTAGCTATTGGATATTTTATCTTTATCTTAATTTCCATCTCTTTATCACTAAAAATTCCAAATCTATTACTCATATATTTTTTATAATCAAATTCTTTATCTTCATCAAACTTTTCTTTTAAAATTTCGTATTCTTCTACCCTTGATAACTTAAATTGCCTAATTTCTTTTCTATATTCACAATAGGCTAAAATATAAGTAGCCCCTTCATATTGAAAAATTTCATATGGTCGTATAACTCTTTCTTTTGCAATATTATTCGCATTAATATATTTTATCTTAATTTTATTTTTAGAAACTATAGCAGAATTTAAATTTATACATAAATTCTTTTCTTTCATAAAATCATAATTCAATGTATTGCCTTTAACAAAATAAGTGTTTTCAGTATCTGATTTTTCATATTCTTTCTTAGCTACTCTAATTTTATCTAATATTAATTCATATTCTTTATTGAATACAAAATTATTCTTTTTTAAACATTCCCTTGCCATAAATAAAATTTTATATTCTTGCTCATTTAAATCTAAACCTAATAAATACTCCTTAGAAAGCAACTTATAACCACCATATTTACCTTTAGTAGATTCTATAAAAATACGAGCTTTTTCTAATTCCTCTCTGTAAGTTCTTATACTTCTCTCATCTACTTCTAAAAGATCTGCAAGTTCTCTAATCTTCATTTTACCCCTACTGTTAAGTAAAATAAGCATATTTATAGCATTAGAAACTTTACTCATAAAAACTATTCTCCTTTCTGTCTAATAATAACTTTATAAAGTAACTTAAATCCTTAAGTTACTTTATTTTAACAAATTATTTCTGTATTCCTTAACTATTTTACTAACATAACTAGGACTTACTCCAAATTTTCTAGCTACATAAGAAAAATTATCACACTTTAAGGCATAATTTAAAATTTGTTTTCTTTTTTCATCACTTATTTTTTTAGGCATTATATATCATCCTTTTGCATTTAAATTATTAATGGTACTATATAATACAATAATATCATCTTATATAGTTTTATCAACTTTTAATTACTTTTGATAAACTTTGACTAAAGATAATATTATATGTTTTTTCTTTATATCTAGCTTTTTCTCATTTTTCCACATAGTTAATATAAAAAAGTTTCTTTATTTTTTTTGCATTTAAATAATTAAATTTACATACCACTTAGTTAATATAATTTCCTGTTAAAAGTATACCATAATAATTAATTCTTAAACATAATTATATTTTGTAGAGCCAACATTTTCATTATTTATTTTTCACTCATCTCTACCTTATAATTATTTTTATTTCATCACTTTCATAAAAGACATCCTAAAAAAACAGGATGTCTTCTACTTTTACCTTAGATCAAATTACTTATTTTGTTTTAGAAGTTCATCGTATTCATTAAGTAATTGATCTAATTCTTGACTTAATGAAACAACTTCTTCATTTACAAGTTGATTTTCTTCATTTATTAACTTGTTTAATTTACTTCTAGTTTGTTCTATTTTATCTAATAATATCTGTTCTTTTAACATAATATCCCTCCTTTCTACTTTTACTTTATAGAAATTTGAGGAATATTACCTATAAAATTCATAAAAAAAAGAAATCACAATAAATGATTTCTTTTTTTACATATTATTCAATTTAAGTTAATGATTTTCATTATATAACTTATTCTAATTACAATAAATTGTTTTAATACTTATAAAACTATATTTATATTACTTTCTAAAATAAATATTATATAAAATTACCCTTACTCTTCTCTGTCCTTACCAGTTTTGTACACTATAAAATCTACTATGCTTATTCCTATAAAAAGCCCTACTATTCCTAAGAAAAATACCATATCGAAAAAAGGAGCTTTTGTTACTAAACTATAAATAAAACGGATAAATACTATGCCTAAAAAAACAATCAAATATTTCTTCATATACTTTTGCATTAGACAATCCCCCATATATTTTTGTTTTATGTATAAAAATTTTTCTGCTTAAACCGCCGCGTTTATCAATATTTAATCGTCAATTTATAATGTGTAATCATAGTAACTAAGTTATATTTCAATTATAACATTATATTCTAAATATAAGAATAAATTATTTTTATTTAGACCTATCCTTTTATTTACAAAGAAATGTTTATTGCCATCCTAACAACCTATTTTCTATTTCAGATAAGGTATATCCTCCATCACTTCCATCATAGGTCCTTTGAGGATAATTATTAAAATTAGCTTTTCTTGTATATAAAGAATTACTTATATAATCATTTAATTCCATATTTATTTCTTTTTGATTTAGATAAGATTCAAACTTATGTCCAAAAAGAGTTTCTGGTCTTAAGTATTTAACCATATGGGCATTATTCTCCCACTCCCCAACTTTTTTATCTATAACAACTTTAAAATCCTCTTCACTAAATCCCTCTTCTAACCTTTTTTTAATCAAAACTTGAGTATTTTTAGTGCTTACTTTATACTTAGTTCCTGCCATTTTATTTAGATAATCCACAATATTTATTATTATATCTTTTAGTAGATTATTATCTCTTAAAGATGAGTCTTTTAAAGAGTAATTCTTTGCTCCGTTATTTTCACCATAAGGGTATGGTGTTTTTACCTTAGGGGCTACGGTATTTTCAACGGACCCCTCAGGTATTTTTACCATATGATCATTTAATCCGTCTTGAATATTCTCTATACTACAACTTGTCTTTTCTTCATCTTCAGTACGGATTTCTTTACATTTAATATTATCATTTATACCCACATTTTCATCACTATTATCCTGTTCTTCATATGACACTGTTTCTTCTTTACCTTCAATATTATTATCATCTACATTTTCTTCTATTAATTCTGCATATCTCTCTCCTAAAGTATAAAATGAATAAGTACCTTTTTTTCTAATAGTCTTATGTTTTAAAATTCCACAATCAACCAAATTTCTAAGTTTTCTATAAATCCTATCTTTACTTATATTTAAAATAGGCAAACTTTCCTTTAAGCCCTCATATTTAATCCAGTAATAATTTTCCCCTTTTACTTCTTCCTTTTTCATCTTTCCAGTATCCTTAAAATCCACAAAATATCTTAGTATAAGTGCATCATGTAAAGAAAGTCCTAATTCTACTAATTTTCTTTGATTAAACCCTAAAATAGAATTTTTCATTTTAAATTCCTCCTAATTTAACTAATTATTTTATCTCCTACCTGTATATATGCAATTGAACAAGAAATTTTAAAATTTTTTTAAAGTTTTTCTAAAATACTTAGTTGTAAAAAGTCCGATTTAATCTTACTATATAAAATATAGGGTAAATATGAATATAGAAAACATAAAGGATGGTAAATATAATGGATAATGCTAACTTAAAAACTTCAATTTTAAATGCACATAACTTTAGATATGCTTGTAAGGAATTTGATTCTTCTAAAAAAATCTCTAAGGAAGATTTTAACTTTATTTTAGAAGTAGCTAGGTTGTCTCCTGCATCTTTCGGCTTTGAGCCTTGGAAATTCCTAGTTGTTGAAAATGAAATGTTAAAAGAAGAACTTCAACCTTTATGCTGGGGAGCTCAAAAACAACTATCTACATGTAGTCATTATGTAATAATACTTGCTAGAACTATAAATGACATGAAATACGATTCTGAATTTGTATTAGACTTTATGAAATCAGTTCAAAAACTTCCTGATAAAATCATTTCTATAAAGAGCAAATTTTATAAGAATTTTCAAGAAAATGATCTAAACTTACTAGAAAGTGATAGAGCTATGTTTGATTGGGCTTGTAAACAAACTTATATTGTTCTTGGAAATATGATGACTGCCGCTGCAGAAATAGGAATAGATTCATGTGCTATAGAGGGTTTCGACAAAACAAAAGTAGAAAAACTTTTAATAGATAAGGGAATTTTAGATACAAAGCATTTTGGAGTTTCTTGTATGGTTGCTTTAGGATATAGAAAAGATGATCCTAAACATGCCAAAACAAGACAATCTATGAATGATATAGTAGAATGGATATAATTTAGTCATAAAAAATATTATACTTTAAAATATAAAAACCTCTTTTAAGCAGAATAACAATGTCTTTATTTGTTATTCATTAACTTAAAGAGGTTTTAATCTTATAATCCCTACTAAAACTTATTTTATTATAAAAATTAACTTCTTAATTAACGAAAATATCAGGTGTGAATTCATCTAAATCACAATTTCCGTTAATCCCAGGTACTGTTCCCTTAGAGGAATATTGGAAACCAGCCCAATCCCTCCATATATTATTTCTACCAGGTGCTTGTACTCCATAATGAGCTATCCATAATGAATATTTTGAAAGACGAGAATCTAAGTTATTTAATGCAAAGTTTGTATAAGTATATACTACTCCATCATTACCTGAAAGTCTATTTAATTCTTGCATAAAAATTAAACATTGATTTGTTAATTCATTTTTACTCATTCCATTAGCTGATTCTACATCTAAAGCTAGTTTACAATTATATGACTTATTTTTAATTGTATTATAAAAATATCTTGCTTCTTCTATTCCTTTTCCTCTAAAGAAGTGGTAAAATCCTACGTTTAATCCATTTTCTTTAGCTTGTCTATAGTTTTGCTCCATATACTTATCTTTATAAGTACAGCCTTCTGTAGCTTTCATATAAACTACTTGTACCCCATTTTCTTTAACTTTCTTAAAGTCTATATTACTTTGCCAGTTAGAAACATCTATTCCTTTTAAATTATTAGGATTTCTACTTGGCATATCCCAACTTTCCTTAACTTTAAGAGCCTTTTCTACATCTTTAGAATAGTTTTTTATCCAATTTGCTACTGCATCATTGTATTGAACTGTTTTTATATCATTAAATTCGTTTTTAATAGCATTAACAGTATTATCATCCTTTTTATTACTATTTACTAAAGTAACTAACTTATTTATTTTTTCCTGTTGAACTTTATCTAGTTCTGAGGACCAAGTTCTTTTATACTGTGTTTCTATTACATCATTGATCATTTTCTTTGTTACATTAATATCTGCTTGTTTTTTAGTATTTTTAGCTTTGCTTAAGCAATTAAGTAGTTTTACGAAAATTGGTTGTTGTACTGAATCAACTTGTTTTGAAAATTCACCTATAGCCCATGTGATATTTTTAGGTAATTTACTTATAGCTTGTCTAGCATTTTTAACTGATTGTTGAGTTCTGACCTTTAGACATGTATTTGTTGCATCATACGCCTCTTTATAAAGGGTATTTATGTCTTTTGTGGCAGCAAAAGTTGAAATGCTAAATAAATTGATACTTAGTGTAAAAGCGACAAGGCTTCCTAATACTTTTTTTTTCATATAATTTCTCCCCCGTTTTCCTTCGTCGTTCTGTTAAGTTATATGAACATTGAACTATCTCATCCCTAGAGTTACAATAGTTTCACCACAAAATCATTATCCCCCTCGGAAAGGAGATTAG
>NZ_JAUSWN010000022.1:0-51665 GCF_030815255.1 Hathewaya limosa | reverse complement strand
CCTTAATACTAAAGGCTTATTAAAGTGCGACATTTTTAAATTATTAATCTTATAGAAGGTAAAATATTATTAAATTTTCTATAAAACACAAAAAACGCTGCCGCGTTAGTATAAATTTTTATGCTAATGCGACAGCCCCTTTTCATTTTTAAGAACTAATAAAATGAGCAAAGAATTTTTATTCAAAATAAGGTGTGAGGTTAAAATTATTATTTACCTAAAAATTAAGTGTTATACATTTAAGTTTGTTTATAATTAGTAAACATTTTTGTATATGTATTTACTAATGAGGTCAACATTGCAATAATATATTATATAATTAGTGTTTTTACACATATAATAAAAGTTAGTTTTAAAAAATAGTAGGCTACATATGAAAGGATGAAAAAATTGGATATTCAAAATGTAGGATTGATATTAGAAGGCGGAGGAATGAGAGGGAGTTATACTGCTGGAGTATTAGATTTTTTCTTAAACAAAAATATACACTTTCAATATATTATAGGAGTTTCAGCTGGTGCATGTAATGCTATGTCATATATATCAAAACAAAAAGGAAGAAATATTAAGGTAAGTATGGATTATATAGGTGATAAAAGATATATAGGATTAAGAAATTATATTAAGGAAGGTTCTATTTTTGGTATGAATTTTATTTTTAATGAAATACCCAAAAAATATATTCCCTTTGACTTTGATACTTTTGATAATTCAACATGCAAATTTTTAATAGGAACAACAGATTGTAAAACTGGAGAAGCTATATATTTTAATAAAAATGATATAACTGAGAATATGGAAGTTATTAAAGCATCATCTTCATTACCATTAATATCACCTATATTGAAATATAAAAATTATGAACTATTAGATGGTGGCATATCAGATTCTATTCCAATACTTAAAGCAATGGAAGATGGTATTGAAAAGAATATAATAATTCTTACAAGAAATAAAGATTATAGAAAGTCGCCTAATAAGCTTTATAGAATAATAAAATTAAAGTACAAAAAATATCCCAATCTAGTAAAATCAATAAAAAATAGATATAAAAAATATAATGAAACTTTAGCACTTATAGAGAAGTTAGAGAAAGAAGGAAAAGTTTTTGTTTTAAGACCTTCTAAACCTATTAGGGTTAGTAGATTAGAAACACATTCTGAAAATTTATTAGAGCTTTTTAATAATGGATATGAAGATGCCGAAAATAATTATGAAAAAATGATGAAGTTTTTGGGGGTAGATTTAAAAAATGAAAAATTACAATAGCACGGGCGATATAATAATAAATAAGAAAGAATTAAAAAAACATACAATGTATATGTATAAAATGTAATAAATCAAAGCAACGTATAAAAAAACAAATATTTATTATTAAGATAAATATTTGTTTTTTTATTTATATATATTAATAATGTTTAGTATTAATGGATGCAAGGATACAACCTACAAATAAACCATTTAAAAATGTAATTATTAAACTTCCAATACTTTTTGAATGGACAGTAATGTGACGGGTAAAAAATCCTATAAAAATAAATAACAATATATTTAATATGATAATAATATAATAATTAAGTTTATTTTTAAGAGAAATAAACTTAGGAGTTCTTTTAAGATTTCTTTTTTTATACATATATATAACAAGTAAAAAGGTTCCTATAAGAGTACTACCATGTTGTAATAATTTGTAGATTGGTATTGCATAATTTAAAATAAAAATATTATATCGTAATTGTGGAAATAAAAGTACAAATTTACCTGTAGAGTGAGTAAAACTATCCCATACTATATGAGTTAACATTCCCAATAATGTAGAATAAATAAAGATAAAAATTTCTTTTATGGAATTTAAACTCCAAGGAGTATATGCATAATGAATGTACCACCTATCAAATGGAGTAGGCATATGTAAGATAAAACATTTTTTTATTATCTTATGAAATAAAAAAGCTATTAAAAAACAAAGTGGTAAATTTAATACAATGAAACCTACAAGAGTATGCCCAAGATTACCCATAGGTTTAAAATTTAAGAAATATTGAAAATCAGGTGCTAGACTACCTAGTACTAAGCCAGTAAAATTAAAATATTTATTAAATTTTTCTTTTATAGGTAAAACGGCTGCTATATGTGAAAAAGTAAATGGCATATGTTAAAAACTCCTTATTATTTTATATTCTAAGATAATAACATTTCTAAGATAAGTATACAATGGGATAATAATGGTATTGATTTAAAATATAATATTATGTTAAATTATAAATTATGGTATGTAAGTGATAAAAATGTAGTTTAGGTTTAGCAATTTAAGTCTAAAATATTAAGATGATATATAATACCATGGGGGATAAGATGAGCAATGAATGTGTTGAAAAACAATTATTTAAAATAACTTGGCCTATTTTTATTGATACTTTACTTTTTATGTTTTTAGGAAGTATGGATGTTTTTATGCTTGGAAGGTTTTCTGATAATTCGGTAGCAGCTGTAGGAGCGGTTAACCAGATTATAAGCATGATAAATTTAATTTTTGGGATTATAACTGCAGGAACTATGATTTTGTGTTCACAATATTTAGGAACGAAAGATCCTAAGGAAAATATAATTCGACTTTCGGGAGTTTCCATAGTATTTAATGGTTTAATAGGAGCTATTTTAAGTATAGTTTTAGTGTTTAGTGGTGAAATTCTTTTAAAGTATATGAATATAGATAATTCTTTAATCTTAATTAGCTCAAGTTATATAAATATTGTAGGTGGTTTTTTATTTATACAGTCCATGGCTATGACATTTACGGCTATTATAAGGGCACATGGTTATACAAAAGTTTGTATGTATGTAACTTTTTTTATGAATGTGCTTAATATTATATGTAACTATATATTGATTTTTGGAAACTGTGGAGGACCAATATTAGGTGTTAAGGGGGCGGCAATAGCTACTGTACTAAGTAAAACAATTGGTTGTGTTATTTTAGGATATTTTCTATTTACAAAGGTTATAAAAGATTTTTCATTAAGATATTTTAAGAAGTTTCCTAAAAAAGATTTAATTAATATGCTTATTATAGGATTGCCAACTGCAGGCGAACAACTTTCATATAGTTTAATGCAAATTGTAATTACAATGATTTTGACTTTAATTGGTATAGAGGCTATGACTACTAATAATTATGCTAATAATATTATTATGTTTGTATATGTATTTGCTGTTTCCATTGGTCAAGGTTCAAGTATATTGGTTGGAAGACTTATAGGGAAAGGTGATACAGAATCGGCTTATAGCTTAGGTATATCCTCTTTAAAAAAGGCTATTTTAGTATCCTTATTACTTGCTATGATAATTGCAAGTTGCGGAAGATATATATTAGGTGTTTTTACAATTAACGAAAAAATAATATCGTTAGGAATAAAACTTTTACTGATTGATATTATATTAGAACCAGGACGAGCTTTTAATTTAGTTATAATAAATTGTTTAAGAGGTGCAGGAGATGTAAAATTTCCGGTATGTGTTGGACTTGTATCTATGTGGATATTAGGTGCAGGAGCTGGATATATATTGGCTATTCCATTTAATTTAGGATTAAATGGAATTTGGATTGCGCTTGCTTTAGATGAATGGATTAGAGGAATAATCATGTATTTTAGATGGAAAAGTGGAAAGTGGAAAGGCAAATGTTTTGTAAATTAGAGAGCAGTCTTTTAAAATTATTAAGCCAAAATTTACGTTTTTAATAAAAAGTTGTTTAAATATGCTAATTAATGTTTAAAGTGATATAATGTAAGTAAACTATAAAACTTTTATATAATTTTTTGTAGGATATATTTTTTATAAGATTAATTGCTTGAAAGTGAAGTTTAAGGAGAAAATACAATATATGAAAAAGAAGATACTATTGATAGGGATAATAATTATGGGAATAATAACTGGCATAATGTTAGAAATAGATTCGCATAATACTAAAGAAAAGACTAAGATAGTTAATGAACATAATGATATAAAGAAGGAACAAAAGAAAGAACAAAAGCAAATAAAACAAGAAAATATAAAAAAAGATATAGCTAAATTAGAAAAAATTAAAAATGATAAATATATGATTTTGGTCAATAAGAGTACTCATAAGTTAAACAAAAATGATATTCCAGATAATTTAGTTGTACCAAAGATTAAGTTTAATAAGTGGGCTACTAATACAAAAATGGAAAAGGTAGCTGCAAGTGCTGTAGAAAAAATGTTTGAAGCAGCTAAAAAAGATAGAATAGATCTTTTGGGTATTTCTGCCTATAGAGCATATAATGTTCAAGTAGAAGTATTTGAGCAGGAAATAGAAGTAAAAGGAAGTAAAAAGAGGGCTGAAGAAGCAGTAGCTCCTCCAGGATCATCAGAACACCAAACAGGTTATACTTTAGATTTAACTTGTGTAAACCGTGTAAATTTAGATAAAAATTTTGAAAAGACAGATGATTTTAAATGGTTACAGGAAAATTGTTATAAGTACGGATTTATTTTAAGATATCCCAAAGATAAAGAAGATATAACAAAATATCAATATGAACCTTGGCATTATAGATATGTAGGAGTAGATAATGCTACATATATAATGAAAAATCATTTAACCTTAGAAGAATATATAGAAAAAATTGACAAGAAAATAGAAAATTTAAAAAAAGAATTATAATGGATTAAGATGTGGAAAGTGAAGTATATAGTTTAAAAGTATTAATTAAAGAACTATAGATAATAAAAAATTATCTATAGTTCTTTTTATATTTATGAAATTTATAAGAATTATTTAAGGAAAATTTAGAAATTTTGTAAAACAAATATGTTGTAATCATAATAATTATTATGTTATTTAGTATATAATATATATGGGGTATGGATTATTTTAGTATTGATTTATTTAAACTGAAGGATAAAATTTTAGGGGGTTATTATAATGGAAGGAAAAGTTTATCTATATCCAATAATTTCGTTTATGGTGTTAACCTTTTTAATGGTAACTAATACTTTTAATATGGAAATTATCTTTGTAATAGGTATAGTTTTATCAATATTAATGTGTTGTACTGGTGTAATACAAATAATAAGACATTGGAGAGAAAATAGACTATATTTAAATATTATTAGTATGATTATGGTTATACTTTTATTATCATTTAGTATGATTTGGGGATTTATAGTTCAGGAAAGTAGAGAATATAATCCAAAAGGAAACCTACATGAAATTTTAGTTAATAATAAAATAAAAAAGGATATTAAAAAGCGTTAAATTTAACATAAAGTATAAAGATATTATTGCAATAGAAAAATAGATTTTATTTACTCAATATAATGAGGAAGATAAAGTCTATTTTTTTATTTTCTTGATAAATTCTTGAAAAGTATTTTATATGATGTTCTTGAAAATTGAATTGTGGAGGGATGAAAATGAGTAACATTGTAGAAGTTAAAAATCTTACAAAAACTTTATCAAGAAGGATGGTTTTGGATAATATAAGTTTTAATATTAAGAAAGGAAGTATAGTAGGATTCTTGGGTCCTAATGGAGCAGGAAAAACTACAACCATAAGGGCTCTAACTGGACTTATTGGTGTAAAAGGAGAGATCAAGATAAATGGAATCCTAATTAAAAATAGAATTTTAGCTATGAAAGAAGTTGGAGCGATTGTAGAAAATCCTATATTTTTTTCTTACATGACAGCATATGAAAACTTAATGGCTTTGATTATTTTGGATAAAGAATTAAAAAAATGTGATTATAAAGAACGAATTGAAGAAGTAATTGATATAGTGGGGCTTACAGGAAGAGAATATGAAAAGGTAAAAAATTATTCATTAGGTATGAAGCAACGTCTAGGAATTGCTCAAGCACTTTTAAATAAACCTAAGTTTTTAATCTTAGACGAACCAACTAATGGACTTGATCCTATAGGTATAAAAGATTTAAGAAAGCTTATTTTGAAGTTAAACATAGAAAATGGAATAACTTTTTTTATATCAAGTCATCTTTTAGATGAGTTACAAAAAATAAGTACAGATTACATTATAATTAGAGAAGGCAAAATTTTACAACAAGGAAATAAAAAACAAATCTTAAATGAATATGGAGAAGAAAGCTTAGAGGAAGCATTTATTAAAATTATAGGTGGTGGAAATTAATATGAAGGAATTAATAAAAGGTGAATTCTATAAATTTTTTCATAGTAAAGTAATGATTTTATCCTTTTTATCTATACCACTTTTAATAGGATTATTGTGCAATTATTTTCTTAAAAATAATATAGTTATTTCCAATACAAAAGAAAATATTCCTAAATTTGCTTCGAATATAAGTCTACCATATTTGATAATTTACAAAGAGTTTATGGTTATAATGAGTATTTTAGTGATTTTTTATGTTTCTATATTTATAACGGAAGAATTAAAATCAGGTGCAATTAGAATGCAATCAACTAGAGGATATAGTTTATGGAATATTGTATTTAGTAAAGCAATTATAATTTCCTTAATTATTTTTATTGATTTTGTAGTTTGTTTTATTTTATCTAAAATAATAGGAAGTTTATTTTTTAATAAGGTTGAGTTTGCATATACATTTTTAAATTATAAGAAAATTAAAGGAACCTCAGCGTTTTTATATACTTTAAAGTTCTATGGATTATCATATTTAATAATTATGGCTATGGTAACTTTTATGACATTTATTTCTGTGATATCAAAAAATAAACTAGTTACAATTTCAATAGGGCTAGCTATTGTGATAATGGATATATTTTATACAGATATAGTACAAAAGTTAGCTTTTTTAGGAAAAATAAAGTTTGAAACCTTTCAATATATAACCATAAATCAACTTCAAGTTACTGGAGTACCATCTTTTATTGCAAATGTGAATAATTCTAGAAAAATAATATTAGGGGTTTTGAGTGCTTATTTTATAATTTTTTCTTTATTAACTTTAATTTATACGAAAAAATATGATTATGTAGATTAATAAATAAGTTATATGGGGTGAAGAAATGATAAAACTTTTAAAAAGTGAACTTTATAGATTGTTTCATAGAAAAAGTATATATTTGATTTTTATTTTTTCTCTTATTTTAGTAGGAATAATAACTAAGTTATTCAGTATTAAATTATTTTCTGGAATTAATTATAGAACATCCAAGTGGGCTATAATGATTTTTGCAGATAGATTTAATAATCCTCAAGGAATGATATGTAATAGGTGTATCGAAATAGTTTTTATAATAATACCTTTTATTACAAATACAATTATAGGTGAAGAAAGAGATTTAGGTAGTTTAAGGATGATACTGTTAAGACCTTATAAAAAGGGACAGATTATTTTAAGCAAATTAATAACTCTTATAATAATAGATTTTTTATATTTATCTACAATCTTTATTTCAAGTTATATATTTTCCATGTTTATGATGCCTACTATAAGTTATACAAAGTTATTATTTAATTCTAGTAACATAAGTTTTTGGGAGAGTTTTATATTTAATATAAGGGTATATCTAATTTATTTAGTAGAGATAATCTTAATTAGCTATATATTTTCTATAGTAGGTACCTTTATAAAGAATACAGTGCTTGCATTTATAGTGCAAATAGCAATTTTAGTGTCAACATCATACTTAGTTACATCCTTTAGGTATTATATAATATCTCCTTTAAATTATATTTATGATATTTTATCTAAACATAAATCACCTACTATAATTATTTTTGAATGTTTAATTATAATTGTAATAGGCATGTTTTTAAAATTAATATGGAATAGGTTTGACTATGTAGATTAAAGGAGTAATTTTACAAGCTATATCATAAAGGAATATTATAAAACTATATTAAGAAGTGAATAGTTTAAAACTTAGTCTAGTTTTTTATTATTAAATAAGGAGGAATATTTATGGCAAAAATTTTAATAGCAGATGATGATCTCGAATTGTTAGATTTATTAAAACAGGTTTTAGAAAAAGATGGTCATATTATATATACGGCTACAAATGGAACAGAAGCTAAAAGGATGGCGTTAGAACAACCAGAACTAATTTTATTGGATGTAATGATGCCTGAAATGGATGGATTTCAGGTATGTAGATTAATTAGAGATAATGTAGATTGTCCAATTTTATTTATAACGGCTAAATCTAGTGTAGAAGATACTGTACTAGGACTTGGAGTGGGTGGAGATGATTATATAATAAAACCTTTTAGAATAGTAGAATTAAGAGCAAGGGTAGAAGCACATTTAAGAAGAGAAAAAAGAGAAAAATTACACAGGCTTATTATTGAAAATGTAGCTTTTGATATAACAGCTTCAGAAATTTATATAGAAGATAAAAAGGTACCTCTTACCCCTAGTGAATATAAGATAAGTGAACTTTTAGCAACTCATAAAGGTCAAGTTTTTTCTAAAGATCAAATTTATGAAAAGATTTGGGGGTTTGATAGTGAAGGATTTAGTTCTACAGTAACAGAACATATAAGAAATATACGTCGTAAATTTCAAGAATATAAGTCTAAAAGTAACATTGAAACAGTTTGGGGGATAGGGTACAAATGGGAAGTAAAGAAATAAGTATTAAAAGGATGATTCTAAAAGGTACTATAAAAACAGTTATAGGATCAATTTTAATAACATTACTGTTTTGGTTTGTTTTCATATTTTCAGTAAAGATGCATATTGTAAATCCTGCTAATTATTTTGAAAAATTGTTTCCGGAAGTTAAGCAAAATATAATAAAAAATGGATTTAACAAAAAAGAATTACCAGAAGGATATAAATACGCTATATATAATAATCATGAAGAGCCAATAGAGTTTAATATAAAAAGTAAAGACTTAAAATATGCAAAAGAAGCTTTAAAAAAAGGTGTTTCCTTTAAGGATATGATGATAAGTTCAGAAAGATTTTATAGCGTTAGAACAAAAGATAAAAAGATAGTTATTCATTATAAAATTTCTACAACATATACTAAACCCATTTTAAATAAAATTTTTATAAATCCATCAAATCTTTTTACTATAACAAACCTAGGAACTATTATTGTATTAGTTTATTTAGTAGCTAGAAATATTTCTAGAAAAATTAACATTGGATTTAAAGAACTTATTGATGCGGCAAATAAGATAGCAAATCAAGATTTAGATTTTGAATTTTCGCATACTAAGATTAGGGAAATTAATTTAGTAGATAGTGCATTTGTTGAGATGAGAAATGCTTTAAAAATTTCGTTAAAGGAACAATGGGATATGGAAGAAGAGAGAAAAACACAGATTTCGGCTATAACACATGATGTTAAAACACCCCTTATGGTTATATATGGGCATGCAGATTTATTATTAGAAACGGAAATAACATTGGAACAAGAA
The DNA here is from genome assembly GCF_030815255.1 of Hathewaya limosa. Taxonomy (NCBI): domain Bacteria; kingdom Bacillati; phylum Bacillota; class Clostridia; order Eubacteriales; family Clostridiaceae; genus Hathewaya; species Hathewaya limosa. The sequence goes on along the minus strand of NZ_JAUSWN010000022.1, from coordinate 42,272 downwards.
AAACATATCCAAGGTATTTTAAGTGGAGGTGAACAAATAGAAGGATTAATGCAGACAATGCTTGAAGCATCTAGAACCAGTGCCAGAAAGAATGTTATTAGAGAAAAAATAAAGTTGCAATCTTTTTTAGAAGAAATATATGTAAAGGCCAAAGAGATGTGTGAATTAGGTAATATTAAATTTAAATTTGAAACAAATAAAGATAATAACGTATGTATAAAAGAAAAATATATATCTATTAATAAAAATTTAGTGGAAAGAGCTTTGCTTAATATAGTTAAAAATGCAATAGAATTCTCGGAAGAAAATGATGAAATAGAATTTTTAGTACAACAGGAAGAAAAAAGTTTTAAATTTATAGTGCATGATAATGGAGAGGGATTTTCACAAAAGGACTTAAAATATTGTACTAATCAATTTTACAGAGGTGATAATTCACGCAAAAGAGATGGCCATTACGGATTAGGACTATATATAACAGAAATTATTGCTAAACTTCATAATGGAAAATTAATTTTAAGAAATCATCCTGAAAAGGGAGCTATAGTGGAACTTTGGATAGGAGAGTAAAATATATCTTTATTTCACCTAAAAAGGAATTTTTGATAAAAATCAGATCTTAGATAAAGAGAATAGAGAATATAATTTTATTTTACATAAAAACTTGTTAAGTAAGCAAAAATGCTAGTATATATAAATTACTTACTTTCTAAAGTGATAAGTAAGAATATTTCGTAAAATAAGTAAATTATTAATACAAGATTTGTTGAAAGAAGAAATAATATATGATACAATTATTTACAGTAATTGGTAAATTATAAATTCATATATAGCTTGCAAGGAAAGGGCATAAATAAAACTTCTAAAGGAAAGGACTAAAGGATAGCATATAACAAGGATATAAGAAAAATTTTATATATCTAAGAAATATTTACTTGTAAAATTATTTTTATGAAATAAAATAAGTATAATAAAATATTTTGATATATTAAAAAAATTATAATTTTGGAGTAATGATATATGAAGAGCAAACTAGTAAAAGAAAAATTTCTTAAGCAATATCCTTTAATTGAGGAGGATATTAATAAGAATAAGATACAATGGGATGATTTAGTAGAAATATATGATGATTTTAAAAAATATAGAGATACCTATGAAACACAAGCAGATTTTATAGCCAGAACATTAAGACGACATAGTAAAGTTCATACGGTTAAGGCTAGAGTAAAAAATCCTGAAAGATTAGTTGAAAAAATTATTAGAAAAACAGCTGATAGAAAGAAAAAGTATGGAGAAACTTTTCAATTTAATGTTTCTAACTATAAAGAAGAGATTACTGATTTAATAGGTATAAGAGCAATTCATATTTTTAAGCAGGACTGGGAATACATACATGAATCAATTTTAAATACATGGAGAGTTATTGAAATTACTGCCAATGTAAGAGAAGGAGATGATACCAAAAGGTTTGAAGAGTTAAACATAGAAATTAAATCAAGAAAATCTGGTTATAGATCTGTTCATTATCTTATAGAATTTTTTCCAACAAGTCAAAGAGTCATTGCAGAAATTCAGGTAAGGACTATATTTGAGGAAGGTTACGGAGAAATAGATCATCAGCTGAGTTATACTCATAAAAAAATTCCAGAAGTTATTAAACAAAATCTTCTTTTATTTAATCGTATGTCAGGAAGTGTAGATGAGATGGCTTCATTTATAAATTTGCTTAATAAAGAATGGTGTGAACGTGAAATTAAATATGATGATGTTATAGCATCTAAAGATGACGAAATAAAATTATTAAAAGAAAAAATTAAAAAATATGAAACAAAGTAAAAAAACATATTAAAATAATTAAATAGAAATATATTTTGAAATACTTTGGGAGAGTAATAAAAAACAAAATATATTTCTATTTATATCTATTTAAGTAAGTATTCTTTTTCTCTATTTTTATATTTTATAAAGAAAACGAATACTAAGGTAATTACTCCACTAGTTATAAAGGTTGGCAAGACACCTATATTATTGCTTAGTATACCAGAGAAGAGACTTCCAATAGGGGTAAGTCCTCCAAATACCAAACTATATACGCTCATAACTCTTCCTCTATATTCATCACTAGAATTAAGTTGCATTTCTGAATTTGCTGTAGTACAAAAACAAATATTGAAGAAACCAACTAATAAAAGAAGAATTCCATCTAATATAATGTTTTTATTAAGGCCGACTAATATAAGGATTAAACTTCCACTAATACTACTTATGTAAAGTAATATTTTTTTGGGTCCTTTTTTACTTTTCATTACTTGGACTAAAGCACCTATAAAGGAACCTAATCCCATAAGAGACATTAAAAATCCATATTCCTTAGATCCTTTTTGTAAAACATCTTTAGAAAGAAGTGGAATCATTACATTAAAATTCATCAAAAAGGCACTTACTACTGCAGCCAAAAAAGCCACGTTGATTAAAATTTTTTTATTTTTTATATATATTAAACCATCTTTGATGTCTGATAATATAGTAAGATCAGATTTTTTTGATGGCTTTTTTTCTATAACTTGTATTTTAGTTATTCCATATATAACAGGTATAAAACTTAGGGCATTTATAAGAAAACATAATGTCATACCAAAATAATTAATGAATATACCGCTAACAGCTGGGCCTATTATTTTTGCACCATTAAATACAACTGAGTTTAGTGAAATCGCATTCATTAAATCTTCTTTTCCTACTAGTTCTATCATAAAAGATTGTCTCGTAGGCATATCTATAGTACTTATACATCCTAATAATGTTGCCAATATAAGCACATGCCAGTATTTGGTTTTACCCGTACATACCAATAAAGTTAAGGTTAAAGCTAAAATTGCAAAGGCACTTTGAGTAAATAAAAGAATTTTCTTTTTAGAAAATCTATCTATTATAACTCCAGAAAATAAAGAAAATATTAAAACTGGTGTAAATTGTAGTGCATTTACTAGTCCCAATAAAAATGGGGAATTTGTTAAGGTTAACACTAGCCAAGATTGACCAGTATTTTGCATCCAAGTACCAATTAAAGATATACATTGTCCAAACCAGAAGTATTGAAAATTTCTATGATATAAGGCTGGAAATGTATTGCGCAATTTACTCCTAATATTCATAAAAATCCTTCCTAAAATTTGTTTTTATAATACTATATTTTAATATCGTATAGATATTTCAATACTTTAGAGGTAATTTTTTGAAAATTTATGAAATTTGAATAAAAGATTTTTTGCATAATTATTAAAATAAGTAGAATATTTATATAAATAATTTTATGATGAATATTGTGAAAATATGTAGTATAATGTCATTAAAATAAAAATAATACAATAAGGCATGTAATAAATTTTAGGCTTGGAGGAAAAATAATGAAAAAAAATAATGAAAAGGGTTTTAGAAAGTTAAATACTAAATTAGTAATTTCTTATTTAGTATTATCTTTTTGTATAATCTTTCTCTTAAATATTGTTATGTATTTTATGATTGGTAAGGAGACATATAAGGATTATGTTTCAGCATCTAAAAGAGAAATAATTCAAATAGATAATGGGATTAATAGGTATATAAAAACTTTAGAACAAAATATAAAAATGTTTTCACAATCAGAGTTATTAAAGGGTGTGAATTCAAAAATTACTTCCTATATAAATTTAAAAGGTATTAACGGAAAAATACCTATGGAACCATTAAAAAAAGATCCATATGAAGGTGAAATATATAAACGTTTTGATAATTTTTTAAAAGCACATGAAGATGTGAAAAGTGTTTTTGTTGGAGTTGCTGAAAATGGAGGATATGTTCAATGTCCTGCTGAAGATAGAAAAGAGGGATATGATGCAAGAAAACGAGGCTGGTATGAACTAGCTTTACAAAATTCAGGACAAGTAATAATAGATAAAGCAGGAAAAACGTCTACAGGAGAACTTTCAATAAATCTAATATCTACAATTCAAGATGATTCAAATAAAATTAAGGGTGTTTTCGGTCTTGATATAAGTTTAAAGGGATTAACAGACATAATAAAAAAAATGAAGGTAGGCAAAAATGGATTTGTTATACTTACAGATAAGTATGGAAAAATTTTAGCTAATCCTAAGGATGAGAATAGTGTTTTAAAAAATATAAAAGATATTAATGTTAAAGGATTGGAAAAGGTTTATAAATTACAAGGTAAGGAAGAAAAGATAAAGTTTATTGATGGTAAAGAGTATATTGTAGGAGTACATAAATCACAAAATAATAAATTGGATTGGAACTATATATTTTTTATTGATAATAATGAACTATTAAGCGGTGCTAAAAAAATAGGAAGCATTAATGCTGTTTTAGGAATAATTTTTATGGCAATATGTGTTTTTGTAGCAGGAATCTTAGGAAAGAAAATTTCTAAGCCTATTGTATCTTTAGCTGAAAGTATTAAGATAATAGGAACAGGAGATTTTTCGAAGGAAATAGATGAGAAAAACTTAAAAATTAAAGATGAGATTGGTGAAATGGCAATATCTACTGAAACCATGAGAGGTAAAGTAAGCGATATGCTTATAGATGTAAAAAAAGGATTTAACTCAGTACAAGATGGAACAAAGGATCTGTCTAAAGCATCTATACAAATGGCACAAGCATCTACGGAGGTTGCTAGTACAATACAAGAAGTAGCAAAGAGTGTTATAAATCAAGCTGAAGAATTAAGTAGTGTAAGTTTTATAACAGAAGAAGCTAAAAAACAATTAACAGAAATGAATAAATTTTTAAACGAAATAAGTAATAAATCTAAGAACATAGATGATTTTGCCAATGAGAGTAATGTTGATATGATGGAGTTGGCAAAAACAGTAGAAAAAATCAAAAATGTTTTTGGATCATTCTTAAATAAGGTTAAAAATTTAGATAATCAGATTAATAAGATAGAAGAGATTACAAGTCTGATAAATTCAATATCTGGACAAACTAATTTACTTGCATTAAATGCAGCTATAGAAGCAGCTAGGGCAGGAGAAGCAGGAAAAGGATTTGCAGTTGTAGCTGGTGAAGTTAGAAAACTTTCAGAGCAGACAAAGGAATCAGCAGATAATATAAATGTATTAATTAAGAACATAGTACAAGAAACTACTAATATTCTAAGTACATCTAATAATTTAGATAAAGAATTAAATAATCAAGGTATAGTTATAGAAAAGAGTTTAAGTTCTTTTGAAGCAATAATAACATCTGTTGGGGATATAGTACCAATGATAGATAATTTAGAACAAACCGTTGAAAAAATAAACTCAAAGAATGAAGAAGTTGTTTCTAGTATAGAAAGTGTATCGGCATCAGCACAGCAAGTATCAGCATCAACAGAAGAAATATCAGCATCTGCAGAAGAAATGAATGCTACGGCAGAACAGGTATCAGAAACATCACAAAAGCTTAATAAATTAACTAATGCAGTTATGGATAAAGTAAATGTGTTTAAATTAAAATAATAAATTGTAATTTAAGTAAAAAGGCAATTACATCAATATATGTAGTTGCCTTTTTTTTAACAATAGAATTAAGAAATAAGCTTTCCGTTTTTATTAAATTAAAGAATAAAAAAATTATCTTTAATGTAAATTAAAAACATAGTTGTAATATAAATTCCAAATAAAAGTGTTAGAAAACAAAGAAAATGATGAAAATTTCAAAAATAGGTAGTATAATATTCTTAAATAAAAATTATAAATAAATTAAATTTTAAAAAAAACGTACTAAATTATGGAGAGGAAGTGTTTGTTTTGGATAAAGGTGGTAAAAAGAAGTATAGAAAGTTAAATAAAAAATTAATTACATCTTATTTAGTGTTATCATTTTGTATTATATTTTTCTTAAATATTGTTATTTATTTTATGGTCAGTGGAGAAACAAAGAAAGATAATTTAAAAGCAGCTAAAAGAGAAATACTTCAAATTGATAATGGAATTAGTAGATATATAGGGACGTTACAACAAAATGTAAAGATGACTGCTACCTCTGAACTTATGTCTAAGTTAGATAAAAGAATAACATCATATGTTAGTGCTACCGGTGATAAAAAAATACCTATGGAACCATTTAAACATAACTCATATGAAGCTGAAGTTTTTAGAACCTTTGAAAATTTTTTAAGTGCTCATGATGATATAAGAAGTATGTTTGTGGGGGTAGAGGAAAATGGAGGATATGTGCAATATCCTGCAAAGTCCAGAAAACCTGGATATGATCCTAGAAAAAGAAGTTGGTATAAACTTTCCATGCAAAATCCTGATAAAGTAAATGTAGATAAGGCGTGTAGAACTTCAAGTGGAGATGTTTCAGTAAATATAACATCTGCCGTTAAAGATGCTTCAGGAAAAATAAAAGGTTCTTGTTCACTAGATATTGGTTTGCATAAATTAACAGATATAATAAGCAAATTAAAAATAGGTGAGAAAGGATTTATAATATTAACAGACAGCCAAGGAACAGTATTGGCTAATCCTAAGGATAAAGAAAGTGTATTAAAAAATGTAAAGGAACTTAATATTGAAGGTATTGAAAATATTGATTCAGTTAATGAAAAAGAGAAGAAAATTAAATTTCGTGATGGAGAAAACTATATTGTAAGTTGTCAAAAATCTAGCAATAAAGATTTAAATTGGAATTATATTTTCTTTATAAATAATAATGAATTATTAAAAAGTGCTAACAAAATAGGTAGTATCAATGCTGTTTTAGGAATAATTTTTATGATAATATGTGTTTTTGTAGCCGGAATTTTAGGAAAGAAAATTTCTAAGCCTATTATATCTTTAGCTGAAAGTATTAAGATAATAGGAACAGGAGATTTTTCAAAGCAAATAGATGAGAAAAATTTAAAAATTAAAGATGAGATTGGTGAAATGGCAATATCTACTGAAACCATGAGAGGTAAAGTAAGCAATATGCTCATAGATGTAAAAAAAGGATTTAACTCAGTACAAGATGGAACAGAGGATCTATCTAAAGCATCTATACAAATGGCACAAGCATCTACGGAGGTTGCTAGTACAATACAAGAAGTAGCAAAGAGTGTTATAAATCAAGCTGAAGAATTAAGTAGTGTAAGTTTTATAACAGAAGAAGCTAAAAAACAATTAACAGAAATGAATAAATTTTTAAACGAAATAAGTAATAAATCTAAGAACATAGATGATTTTGCCAATGAGAGTAATGTTGATATGATGGAGTTAGCAAAAACAGTAGAAAAAATCAAAAATGTTTTTGGATCATTCTTAAATAAGGTTAAAAATTTAGATAATCAGATTAATAAGATAGAAGAGATTACAAGTCTGATAAATTCAATATCTGGACAAACTAATTTACTTGCATTAAATGCAGCTATAGAAGCAGCTAGGGCAGGAGAAGCAGGAAAAGGATTTGCGGTTGTAGCTGGTGAAGTTAGAAAGCTTTCAGAACAGACAAAAGAATCAGCAGATAATATAAATGTATTAATTAAGAACATAGTACAAGAAACTAATAATATTCTAACTACATCTAATAATTTAGATAAAGAATTAAATAATCAAGGTATAGTTATAGAAAAAAGTTTAGATTCTTTTGAAGCAATAATAACATCTGTTGGGGAAATAGTCCCAATGATAGATAATTTAGAACAAACCGTTGAGAAAATAAATTCAAAGAATGAAGAAGTTGTTTCTAGTATAGAAAGTGTATCGGCATCAGCACAGCAAGTATCGGCATCAACAGAAGAAATATCAGCATCTGCAGAAGAAATGAATGCTACGGCAGAACAGGTATCGGAAACATCACGAAAACTTAGCGGATTAACTAATGAGGTTATGCATCAAGTGAAAATATTTAAGTTAAAATAATTTTGGCAGTGAATAATTTGAAAATAAAAGTTAGATTATAAGGTTATACAAATATGTTATTAAGATAAATATAAAAGAAATTTAGAGAAGGTGCACTATTAATAATAAGTTAATAGTGTACTTTTTTATTAAAAATATTACATAATAATGAATAATAGTAAAAAGTTATATATTGACTAGTGATAAAAAAAGTAATACTATTAATAAATAGTTAGCATGCTAATGATTAGTATACTAACTTAACTTAGATTATAATCGGGGGAAGAGAATATGAAAGGTTCTTTAGAATTTACTATAGCAATGCTTATAAGAGATATTAATTCCAAAATGAATCAAAAAATTATGGAAGAATTAAAAACTACAGGACTTACAGTACCACAAATAACTGTAATTAAATTAATAGCCCATCATAAAGAGTTAACAGTTACAGAATTAAGTGAAAGAATGAGTGTTACTAAGGCAACTATGTCGGGGATATTAGATAGGTTAGAAAACATGGATATTATTGAAAGAGTTAGAAGTGAAGAAGATAAAAGAATGGTTTATGTTAAGTTTTCGGCAGAGGGTTTTAAAATGGCATTACAGATAAAAGAAATTATGAACAACTGTTTTAAAAATATTTTTAAGGGGATAGAAGAGGAACGTTTAGAGGGCATAGAAAAACAATTAATTTCGTTGGTAGGAATAATAGAAGAATCTTTAGATAAGAAATAAGAAAAATAAGGTTTTTACATAAGAAAAAAATAAAAGAGGTGATTTAAAAATGTTATTAGCAAAGGCAATAACTTTTATTACAGCAGCACTTATATTTTATACAATAGGTGTTTTTGGAGAAAAAAAACAAGGCGTTTTAAAAAATTGGCATGTAATAATTTTTTGGGGCGGTTTGATATGTGATACTTTAGGAACAAGTTTCATGGGAAAAATTGCAGGAAGTATGTTTGAATTTAATATTCATGGTATAACTGGACTTTTAGCAATATTACTTATGTTATTCCATGCAATATGGGCTACAATGGTTTTATTAAAAAACAATAGAAGATCTAAAGAAACATTTCATAAATTTAGTATAGTAGTGTGGATTATATGGTTAATTCCATATGTATCAGGAATGATAGTAGGTATGATGAAATAAATCTATAGAATATATGGATTTAATAATATGAAAAAGTATAAAGATCTTAAAGTTAAGAAATAAGAATAACTTTAAGATCTTTTTTAGTGTATTGACGAAGCTTTATTATGATAGAAATATATAAGTAAATATAAACAAGAGTCATGAAATAATAAACAATTCTAGTTCTTTTAGAGAAAAAAGGGTGTGAAATTGTGGATAAGTTAGTGATAACTCTGGAAAAATATAATCTTTTAATGAAGGTTTTAATTTTAAGTTTTATATGTATAAGTTTTTTATATGCAGATGGAATTCCAAGGAAGATAATTATTTTTTTCCTTTTAAATATAACTTTGTATAAAGTTCATTGTCTTATTTTTTATGATATATGTTTTTTATGAGATTTATATAGATTTTCAAAAATTTATTTTAAAAGAAAATATAGAATTAAAGGAGAAAAATAAGGAGTTAGTATATTTAAAAAATTATATAGAGTTAAGCAAACAAAATCATATTATGTAGTATTGCTTATTTTGTTATAGGGATTTATATAGCTAAAAGAGAAGAAAGACCAGGTAGATATTAAAAAGTGTTTTTGTTATGTAATATAAATTAGGAGATATTTATTTTAATTAAGCTTTAATAAATTTAAAATTTATAATATTGACATAATAAAACGAAGTTAAATTATTAAAAAAAATGTTGTAAAATGTTGATTTCACGTTATGTTTGCATTAAAATTACTATGCACACAATAAAATGTATACGCAATAAAATATATATAATGTTTATGGAGGTAAATTTTAATGTCTGAAAACAAGGAGTCGCGCAATATTTTATGGTACAGCTTAGCGTTTATGGCATTTTCTGCTGTATGGGGATTTGGTAATGTAGTTAATGGATTTTCAGAATTTGGTGGATTAAAAGCCATTGTATCATGGGTTATTATTTTTGCAATTTATTTTGTACCATATGCACTAATGGTAGGAGAACTTGGTTCTTCATTTAAGGAATTAGGAGGAGGAGTAAGTTCATGGGTTCATGAAACTATTGGCCCTAAAGTTGCATATTATGCAGGTTGGACTTATTGGGTTGTTCATATGCCATATATTTCTCAGAAACCTCAAGGAACAATTATTGCTGGATGTTGGGCTATATTTCAAGATAATACTGTAAGTAAAATAAATCCATTAATTTTACAATCTATGTGTTTAGTTATATTTATAATAGGATTATTGATTTCTTTAAGAGGAGTTAATATTTTAAAGAAGATAACAACTATTGCTGGAACATCAATGTTTATCATGTCTATACTATTCATTTTACTCATGATAGCTGCACCGTCTATTACAGATGCTAAATTAATAAATATTGATTGGTCAACTAAAACGTTTTTACCAACTTTTGATCTTAAATATTTTACAAGCTTAGCTATATTGGTATTTGCAGTTGGTGGATGTGAAAAGATTTCACCTTATGTAAATAAAATGAAAGATCCTGAAAAAGGTTTTCCTAAGGGAATGATTACACTTGCTATTATGGTAGCTATTTGTGCTATTTTAGGAACTATATCTTTAGGTATGATGTTTGATTCTAATAATGTTCCAAAAGATTTATTAACTAATGGTGCCTATTATGCATTTCAAAAGTTAGGTAATTATTATCATGTAGGAAATACTTTTGTTATAATTTATGCTATAACAAATTTAATTGGACAAGTTGCAACTTTAATATTATCTATTGATGCACCTTTACGTATTTTACTTGAAAGTACTGATAAGGAATATATACCTGAAAAGTTATTTGTAAAAAATAAATATGGAGCTTTTACTAATGGACATAAATTAATAGGAATAATTGTTTCCATATTAATAATAATTCCAGCCTTTGGAATAGGTAGTGTGGATTCCATGGTAAGGTGGTTGGTTAAATTAAATGCAGTATGTATGCCATTACGTTATTTATGGGTATTTGTTGCATATATTGCGTTAAAGAAGGCTGGGGATAAGTTTTTGGCAGAATACCGTTTTACAAAAAATAATAAATTAGGTATTATAATGGGCATTTGGTGTTTTGTATTTACGGCTTTTGCTTGTATAGGTGGTATGTGGTCAGATAACGCTTTCCAGTTAGCATTAAATATATTAACACCTTTTATATTAATAGGATTAGGATTAATAATGCCTAAGTTAGCAGAAAAAGAGAGAAATAAAAAAAATATTAGTACTTTAAAATAATTATATGAATTTCAAAAAAGCTGTCTTGCAATAGAAATTTTATTTCTGTTGTATGACAGCTTTGTTATTTTATAATATATATTTTTAGAATAATCGCTTAAATGCCAAGGCTATTAATAGTACACCTGATAACCAAGATAAGTTAATGTTTGTTTTTTCTACGAGCTTTCTACCTATAAATGTACCTAGCAGTATAGCTAATATACCACAGATAAAAGAGCAAAGCACTACTAGTAAGTAGTTTATATCACCTAAACTTCCTGCGAATCCTACAGCTAGTGAATCTAGGGATAAGGCTACTGCTAGATAAAAAGCTTCTTTATAACTAAGAATTTTTGATTTATTTATGTCTGCTTTAGTTTCATCTAAATATATATCCAATACGAATTGTATATCAGATACTTTTACGGTAACTTTTTTATTTGCATTAGTATGTTTCCGTAAATAAGTTTTTATAAGACTTTCAAATAAATAATATATTCCTAGTAAGAATAAGATTACAAAACTTATTATCAATGTAGCTCTATCAGGTATAAATTTTTTTAATATAGAGCCTAAGAATAATGATATAGCAAGAAATGCAGAACATACTAGATTGATTACAGTTAAAGATGAAAATGGAATCTTTATTTTATTTGTTCCATAAGCAATACTTGCTACAAAAGCATCCAAGGATAGGGCTGAAACTAGCAACAATACTTCTAACATAACAGCACTCCTTTGCTTTTATTTAATTACGGATACTAACATGATATTCATTTTATATATAAAGAGTTCATATGTTTTTTTTGAGATTTTTATTAAGTTTATTTGTTTATTCGGCACAAGATGTAAAGATATGAAGAAATTCAGAACGTAATAACGGTATAAATATTTTAAGTATAGATTAAAATATAAAAAGATATTAAAAATAAATATGTAGGAAGTTTTAAAATAGAAAATTGTGTTTGTATCTATACAAAATAAAAATTTTTTTAGAATAAAAAATAAGGGAGATAGAAAAATGAGTAATGACTTGCATGTAAATCCAAAAAAAGTTGCTAAAATTGGTACATTTACAAAAAATGCCGTTCAAAATTTTGAAAATAACATAGTAAATCAAACTAATTATTTAGAAAAAGTTAAAAGAGATGAAGAAAGAGATAAGGAAAAAGAAGAAAATGATAAAAATCAATTAGAGTAATATAATAAAAAAACTATGAAATTAGAAAAACTGATTTCATAGTTTTTTATGTTTAGAATATAAAAAGGATAAAAAAATTAACTATTAAACATAACATTTTCATAGGATATTCCACCCAATGGATTTACAGAAACTCCTGATAGAGTATCCTTGTACATATATGCCAAATTAGAACTAAATAAATATAACCATGGAGAATCATCCATAAGAAGTTCTTGTATTTTTAGATATTGTAAGTTTTTAGCTTTAGGATTTAAGAATTCCTTACCTTGAGATAAAAGTTTATCTACAGTGGTATTTGAATAATTTCCAAGATTATATTGTGAATGTGAATGAAACAATGCTTCTATGTAAATATCTACATTTAATGAATCAGCGGTCCAACTAAATAAAAATAAATCATATTTTTCAGTAAGTGTATGTTTATCAAAGTAATTATGGTAATCTTCTTCATAAATTTTTGCATTTAGACCAATATCTCTTAGATCTTGTTGAATAAATTCTGCTAAGGATTTAAAGTAAGAAAAATATGCAATTTTAAACTCTTTATTATTTAAGTTATATTTTCTTATTATTTGTTTACTATAATTTTTATCACAAGGTATGGTTTTTAAGTTAGATTTTATTAATCCCTCAGGGAATGGACCTTTAGCTGGAGAGCCTAATCCATTAAATAATTCATTTATAATTTTATTTCTATCAATAGCATAGTTGAAAGCGTTTCTGATTTCTGAATTAGTACACCAAGGCTTAGATGAATCAAATGTAAAACCACCATACCAAAGATTTAGAACAGGACTTATGTTTATATTAATATTCTGAGATTTAATTAACTTTTTATAAAGTGTTGGATTATCTGTTTTTAGTATATCTAAATCTCCTTTTTCAAAACTTTCTACAATAGAATCTTTATTATATTTAAAATTAAGTTTATCAACATATGGGGAACCGCCATAATAATCATAGAAAGCTTTTAATTGTATATTTAATTTAGAATCATTTGTAGGGTCAAATATAAAAGGACCACATCCTACAATTTGATTATTGTTCAGATAAGCTTGTTTACATATAACTGCACAACAACAATTAGCTAAATTATATAATATACTACTATAAGGAGAAACTAGTTCTATTGAAATACAATATGAATTTATAATTTTTATTCCTTTAACACTAGTACATTCATTGTTTTGAAATTCTTTTGCTCCTACAATCTCAGATAAAAAGTATGAGTTACCAGAAGAATTTTTAGGATCTAACAATCTTTCTAAAGAGAATTTTACATCTTCAGCTGTAATTTCCTTCATGTTATGAAATTTTATATTTTTTCTTATGTTAAATATCCAAGTAACACCATCATTTTCTAAGGACCAACTTTTAGCAACTCCAGGTAAAATATCACCTTTAGAATTTATACAAAGTAAACCATTATGTAAACAAGAAACTACTTCATAACTAATTTGATCTAGACCTTTAATTGGGTCTATAGAGGCTACTTGACCAGGCAAAAATATATTTAAAGAAGTTAAATTACCCTTTGTATCTTCTAATGTTTTTAGTAATTTTTCTGATGATGATTTTAGATTATTAAATACCAATTCTAAAGAATCAAGAGAGGCTTCTGTATAATTAGTGTTTAATTCTAACCATTCTACTAAGGTGGAAACTTTAGTAGAAATGGTTTTTAAATTTTCTATAGAAGATAGTATATTATCTAAAGATTGAACTTGTTCTGTAATGGCTAAATTAATTTGATCAGAGGTTTTTTTGTTGGATTCAATAGCTGAAATAATATTGTTGAAGACGATTTTTGTATTTTTAGAGACCTCCGTTCCTTCTTCTACTTTTGATATACATATATCCATAGCTTTTGCACTTTCAAGAATACTGTCTTCCATATCTTTTATAGTCCTAGCTATTTGTTCAGCAGAATCATCACTAGTTTGAGCAAGCTTTTTTATTTCACCTGCTACAACAGAGAAACCTTTGCCAAATTCACCAGCTCGTGCAGCCTCTATAGAAGCGTTGAGAGATAATAAGTTGGTTTGTTTAGAAATTGCTTTAATTATATCTATAAGTGAATATACTTCTTTTGATTTCTCAGTTAAGTTAGTAATTATATGCTTAGTGCTTATAACAGAGTTTTCTATTTCTTGTATGGCGGTTAAAGAATTATTCATTGCATCTGAACCTTTAACGGCTGTATTTACTGTGTTTTCTGATATTTGTTTGGATTCTTCTGTATTTGAAAATACTTCTTGTGATAATGATGAATATACAGTTAGTTCCTCGGACACATTATCTATACATTTTAATTGTTCCGTCATACTATCAAAGACTCGTTCAGTAGCTTCTTTTAGGTTTAACAAAGAAAAATCGGTATGATCTAAATTAGTCCCTAATTTCTCAAGAGCTATATTATGATTATGTTTGAGAAGTGCTGAAGATGGATTAGTTGAAGGTATATCTATTTCTTTAAATTCTATTTTTTCAGTTTCCGGTGATTGTTTAGATTTAAAAAGTTTAAGCATTGTTTATATCTCCTTTAAATTCTTATGTATTTTAGCAAATATATTTATGATATTATTAATATTATATAGTAATTTCATAATTTTTAAAATATTTTCAAGATTATAAAATGCATTAGGGGATTTTATAATGGCCTTTACCAATATAAAAATGTTTATGCAGTAACGTATTAAGTAGAAGTAATAGGGATTTTAAGAACTTAAGGTGGTTTATAGATAATTTTTTCATAACATAAAAAAGTTTTTTAAAAGAATATATAATATAAATAAAATCAGCAATATAAGAAAAAGCATGAAGTAAAGATTTTAAACGGCTTAATGTATTTATAAAGGAGAGGTATATGTCTATGGAGATAGATATAAAAAGAAAAAAAGTTAAAAATATAACTTTAAAAGTAAAAAGTCAGGGTACGGTTCATTTAACTGTTCCATTAAATACATCAGATGAGTTTATAAATAAATTTTTAAAAAGTAAGGAAAAGTGGATTAAAAAAAAGATGGAATTTTTTAAAGATAATTATAAAAATGATATAAAAAAAAGTTATATAGAGGGAGAAAATCACAAATATTTAGGAGAATATTATAAGTTACAAGTTATTAGCAGTAAAAAGGAGTTTGTAAGTTTGGATATAGAGAATAAGGTGATTAAGCTTTATGTGAAGGATAAACAAGACTTAGAAAGAAAAAAGGAGTTACTACATAAGTTTTACATAGAAAAGGTTAAAATAATATTGAAGGAATTAACGGATAAATATGCTAATAAATTAAATGAAACATATGCCAGTATAAAGATAAGAGGCATGAAGACAAGGTGGGGAAGTTGTAATCCAGTAAAAAAATATATAAATTTTAATCTACAATTAATAGAAAAACCAATATCTTCAATAGAATATGTTGTTCTTCATGAATTAGCACATTTAAAACATCCTAACCATAGTAAAGAGTTTTGGAATTATGTAAGTTTTTATATGCCTGATTGGAAGCTAAGAAAACAAAAGTTAAATAATTAGGGACGGTTCATAAATTAAGTTAATATGACTATTGCTTAAACTATTAAAATATAAAACATTTAATTAGTGAGTCATACGGTTATTTGAATAAACAACGTAAATTTGAAATTATTTTAGAGAATTTTATATGTAGAGTACAATTTATTTTTTATTATTAAGAAAAAGATAAGATAATAAAGATGTGTTTCTATTTTGCGACTATAATATTGTATGCTAATAGAGAATAAAGACCTAGAATAAGTATTATATAGTTATATCATAAAAAATGAGATAATAATTTATAAATTTACAGTTTATATTATATCGTAGGGATTATAAAGATCTTATATTTTTGTAAAGCATGAAGAGACTTGATTATAGTGTATGAAATAAATATATATAGGAGAATTTTAAGTTAATTTTATTATATAGATTACAAGGTTTATAAAAAGATAATAGAGTTACTAATGAGAAGATTAATATAAATAAAACTAATATAAGGAACTACATATTTATAGGAGTGATTAGGATGAGAATATATAATAAGCTAGTTAGGGATAGAATACCTAAAATTATAAAGGAATCTAGGAAGAACTGTTTGGTAAGTTTAGTTGAAGGGGAAGAAAAAAAGGAATATCTAGAAAAAAAGCTTAATGAGGAAGTTAAAGAGTTTTTAGAAGATAAGAACTTAGAAGAATTAGCAGATGTAATGGAAGTAATATTTGCATTAGGTAAGGAATTAGGATATTCAGAAGAAGAAATATTAAAAAAGAGATTAGAAAAAAGAGAATCAAGAGGAGGATTTGAACAAGGAATAATTTTGCATAAAGTTTATGAAGAATAAAAAGCATTGAGTTTCTTGGTTAGATATAAATTTAAAGTTTATGTTTAATAAAACATTTAATATATAAAATATCTTATGTTGAAAATATGAAAAAAAGATTAATATTTATAATTTTAAAAAATAAACATTTAAATAAGGTATATTATAAAATATAATTATTTTAATATACTAGTACATAATTTATGTTAATCGTATAAGATTAAGGAGGAGTTTAGATGTTAAACTTTCATTATAATATACCAACAGAGATTTTCTTTGGTAAAGGTCAAATTAAAGTATTAGGTGATGAAATAAGAAAGTATGGTAATAAGGTTTTATTAGTTTATGGTGGGGGAAGTATTAAAAAAACTGGATTATATGATGAAATTATTAAAATATTAAATGAACAAGGTATAGGGTTTATAGAACTTGCAGGTGTAGATCCTAATCCACGTATAACTACAGTAAGAGAAGGAGTAAGATTATGTAAAGAACATAATTTAAATTTTATTCTTGCAGTTGGTGGAGGAAGTGTTATAGATTGTAGTAAATTTATAGCAGCAGGAAATTATTATGATGGAGATCCATGGGATCTATTAATACGTAAAGGAAAAATAGTCAATGCTACACCTTTAGGAACTATTCTTACACTTGCGGCTACAGGTTCAGAAATGGATAAGGGGGGAGTTATAACTAATTTAGAAACTAATCAAAAACTCTCTAATAGTCATGATAGTATGGCTCCAAAATTTTCAATTCTGGATCCAGTATATACTTATACAGTGCCTAAATCACAAATTGCGGCAGGTACTATAGATATAATGAGCCATATTTTTGAGGTATATTTTACTCCAACTAAAAGTGCGTTTGTTCAAAATTGTTTGGCTGAGGGGTTATTAAGAACAGTATTTAAATATGGATCTGTAGCCATGGAAAATCCAAAAGATTATGAGGCTAGAGCTAATTTAATGTGGGCTTCAAGTTTAGCAATAAATGGGTTGTTGGGCTATGGAAAAGATACAAATTGGTCAGTACATGCAATGGAACATGAATTAAGTGCTTTTTATGATATAACTCATGGAGTAGGGCTTGGAATATTAACACCAGTTTGGATGGAATATATGTTAAATGAAGATACAGTAGAAGATATCGCTAATTATGGAATAAATGTTTGGGGGTTAGATAGGAAAAAAGATTTATATGAAGTAGCAAATGAAGCTATAAGGTTAACAAAGAATTTTATAAAAAGTTTAGGCATTCCTATGCATTTAAGTGAGGTTGGCATTAAAAGAGAAAAGTTAGAGGAAATGGCTAATACTTGTTGTAACAATATGGAAATGAGGGCAGGAACAAAAACAGTAGGAACTTATCCTCCATTAACGAAGGACGATATATTAGAGATTTATAAGAGAGCCTTTTAAAGGAGACAGTTAAATAATTAAATAAGTTTAGGGACGGTTCATAAATAATTTATTTTTAAATTCTTTATGAACCGTCCCTAAAAATGTTTACAAATAAATAAATTTAGAGTATAATCATTTTTAATTTAATAAATTATTAATAAATAGCTCATATACTTCTGATAATATGGTTCAGATGTTTCTACGAGATAACCTTAAATATTCTCGCTATGGGTAAATCGATAATTGCACTGAATATAGCAACTAGCATTGATTTACCTAAAATTAATGCTAGTTTTTATTTTATAGCATAAATGAACAAGATATTATCAATATTAGGGCTAATTAAACTATACTAAAAGGTAGAAGGGGTTAGTACTAATGAAAAAACTTTTAGAAAATGTTTTTAAATTACGTGAAAATAATACAAATATAAAAACGGAAGTTATAGGTGGTCTAACAATATTTATTACTTTTGCTTATGCATTGCTTGTTATTCCTAATATTTTAAAAATAGGAGGAATGAATGCATTAGGACTTAAAGGAGATGCGGCAGCGGCTTTAAGTATTGCTTCAGATCCTGTTATAGCTTCTGCATTTGCATCAGTTTGTGTTGCATCAGCATTAGGTACGTTAATTATGGCTTTTTATGCTAATTTGCCATATGTATTAGCACCAGGATTAGGATTAGTAGCTTTCTTTTCTTATAACATCTGTTTAAAACTTGGATTTACATGGCAACAAGGATTAGCAGCAGTATTTATTTCAGGAATTTTATTTGTAATTATAACTTATACATCTATTAGAGAGAAGATTGTATATGCAATTCCACAGAACCTTAAATATGCTATTACAGCTGGAATAGGATTGTTTGTAGCGTTAATTGGCTTAAAAAGTGGTGGAATTGTAGTAGCAAATCAAGCTACATTAGTTGCCTTTGGGAATTTTATGGATAAAACTGTAATTTTAACGATAATAGGTTTAATGATAATGGCTATTTTAGTAGCAAGAAATGTTAAAGGTGGTATGTTATTAGGAATTATAATAACTACAGTAATTGGAATACCTATGGGAGTTACTAGTTTAAAAGGAGCAAAAATGTTTACTCTTCCTCATTTTGGAGAAACCTTTTTTGCTATGGATATGAAGGGATTATTAACTAGTAATGGAGGTGGAATTGTCCAAGCTATAATTACTATATTTATGGTAGTTATAACTTTAAGCTTAGTAGATTTATTTGATACTATAGGAACATTGGTTGGAACAGCTCAAAGTGCTGGTATGATAAATGAAGAAGGTGAGCTTAAAGGACTTAGAAAGGCACTTGCATCAGATGCAATAGCTACAACTTGTGGAGCTATGTTGGGTACAACAACCTTAGCAACAGTTGTAGAATCATCGGCAGGTATGGCTGCTGGAGCAAGAACAGGACTTTCTAATGTAGTAGTTAGTATCTTACTTTTAATATCATTATTTTTCAGCGGATTAATAGGAATAGTTCCACAAAGTGCTACATCACCAGCATTGGTAATAGTTGGAGTGCTAATGATGAGATGTGTAACAAAAATAGATTTCTCAGATTTTACAGAGGCAGTACCAGCATTTTTTACAATAGCTATGATGCCTTTTACATATTCTATTGCTAATGGAATAGCAGCAGGAATGATATTTTATCCTGTAATGAAGTTAGCAACAGGAAAAGGCAAACAGGTACATAAAATTCTTTATGTATTTGCAATATTATTTATACTAAGATTTATATTAATGCCAGACTAAATAATATAGTTAATAAAGTAAAATAAAAAAGGGACGGTTCATAAATGTTATTTTTTAGTTTTAAAATAATATTTATGAACCGTCCCTTTAGAATAGAAGTTATTTGTTAAGTTGTAGGTGTAATAGTTGATAACTATATAATGATGTATTAAATAGATTTAGAGAAGTATAAAATATTTGTTGAATTTTTTTACAAAGTATATTTTTAAAAAATTGAGTGTTATTATATGATATAATCTTAAGATAATAATGTAAAAAACATGTATATTAAAATTAAAGGAAAAGATGAAAGGATGAAGAGATGAACTTAAATAAATTTAAAGATCGAAAACATATGGATATAATATTACCAGCTGCAATTGCTTTATTTTGTGTTGTGATAATATCATATATATTTATGAAAATATTAGATAATTCAGGCGCTATTTTAAGTGGATTAGGAGGTTTATATACTATAGTAAGTCCATTTATATATGCGGCTATTATTGCATATATTTTGAATCCTATCATGAAATTTTTTGAAAGAAAATTTCACATGAAGCGAGCCGTTAGTATACTATGTACATATTTGATGATTATAGGAGTAATGATTATTTTAGTAGTTTATTTACTTCCTAAAGTCGTAAACAATCTTACAGATTTTGCGAGAAATGTACCGTATTTTGCAAATGAAGCTCAAGAATGGGTTGATAAATTTCTTAATAACAAACATATTCATGAAATAGTTAAATCACAGTTTGCAGCATTTAATCCTCAAGTTATAATTTCTAAATTTAGTGATTTTTCAATGACTGCTCTAAATTCCTTTTTAAATGGAATGGTTTCTTTTACAAGTTCATTTATTAAATGGATTTTCGGATTTTTGATATCTATTTATATCTTATTTGATAAAGAGAGATTTAAAGAAATAACTAAAAATATGACTTTTGCCATATTCAAGCAAAAAAAAGGAAAGCTAATCATAGGGTTGTGTAAAAATCTAAATAATATGATAGGTACTTATATAGGGATAAAGGCTGTAGATTCATTAATAATAGGAGTGTTAGCATCTATAGGATTAGCTATAATTAAATCTCCATACAGCGTTTTAATAGCACTGATTGTTGGTATAACTAATATGATACCTTACTTTGGACCTTTTATAGGGATGATGGTAGGATTTCTAATAAATATTTTCTTTAGTCCAGTAAAAGCACTTGTAGTTTTAATATTTTTGTTTTTGTTACAACAATTTGATGCATGGTATCTAGATCCTAAACTTATAGGTGGCAAAGTAGGATTAAGTCCATTCTTAGTAATATTTGCAGTTACACTAGGTGGAGGATTATATGGTCCAATAGGAATGGTATTGGCAGTTCCAATAATGGCAGTTTTAAAAATTTATATAGATAAGTTTTTAAAAAATAAAAAAATAATATAAATATATAAATATTGGGGACGGTTCATTAAAATTTTAAATTTATAAACTTAGTTAAATATAATTTTATATTTAATCTAGAAGGTATATATTTAATTAAAATATGAACCGTCCCGGTTTACGGTTTAATTAATAAAGGACTATAAATTTTTACAATGACTAATTATAGATTTATATTGATCATCGTTTATTAATTTTATTCCAACAGAACAGAGTGTTGATACACGAGCTTGGGTTAAGTTGCCTATATATTTACATATGTCCTTACATGTAAAATTGCAAAATCTTCGTATTAAAAATACACAAATAGCTTTTGTATTCGTATGAGTTTTATTATTTTTTATTAAAAATTCTTTAGGTGTTGTTTTTAGGTGACTTGATACTATGTTAATTATAGTTGTAGGAGATATGGTAGATGATTTTAAATAAAGTTCACTTCTATATTCACTTTTTTCATGGGAGAAATTTATATTTTCTTTAATAGAAATGTTATCTGGAAGTTTTAAGATATTAATGTAACGAACTCTAGCTTTAATTATATCCGGACTTAACTGTTGCATTATAAAATTTGCATCTAATATATCTAGGTTATCCTTTCGTATACCTAGATAAATACCTAAACTAGAAAATCTATAATTTTGAATATTATTTTTGTAGGTTAGTATATCTTTAGGATTTTTATGTATATAAGCGGATAAAGTTAGTAAATATTTATCATTATTTACTATTAAACTTTTAAAGCGATCTTGAAACACATGACCATGTCTATTATAGATTTTATTGTAATATTGAGCATAACTCTGATTAATTCCATGCATAAATTTGCTTATATCAGCACCATTAGAATCAATAATGAAATGTCCATGGGTACTCATCAAGCAATAAGCATATATTTTAAAATTAAATTGAATTTGATATTTTTTTAGAATCATTAAAAATTTTTCCCTATCTTTATTGTTTTTGAATAAATTTATATCACTTATACTTCTAACCATAACATGAAAAATGGAATTTAATGATTTTTTTCTTGCACAACGTGGCATTGTTACTCCCTCGTTTCAATATAATAATTATTATAAACTATTGACAATTTTGAACGAAAATATTCCAATAAATAAAGATAGTTGTTAAAAAATAAATAAATGTTATATTGATTTACACTATAGATTTTTAGTGCTAAGATTATATTTAAGGAATATTTTGCTATATAAAATGTGAGGAGTGATATTATGGGAAAAGGTAAAAAGTTTTTACTAGGGGGATCCCTAATATTTGCAGGGTTTATATTGGGAAGTATAACAAAGAGAAGTAACAAGAAAAATAAAGGTACTAGTGACTTAGAGAGTGATAATACAAAAAAAATGTATAAGTTATATGGAAGCGATAGTTTATTTTGTGGATATGGTGAAAATTATTCAGGAGATGGAAAGAAAACGGAAAGAGATAAAGAAATAGATGATGGAATAGATGATTATCAAAATTATGATTAAATAAAGGGACAGTTCATTAAAACAATAAATATTAAAATTTACTAAGATGACTTTTGTGTTAAATAAAGGTCATCTTATTTAATTTTAATATTTATAGAATTGATGTTTAAGAAATTAATGAACTGTCCCAAGACTTAAATTTTTAAAAAAGAATTTTATGTATATTTAAATCTAACCAAAAAGATGTGGTAATATTAAATAATGATAGCTTTAAATTTTATATAAAAATAAAATATTAAGGATGGAGTTTAATGGAATTAATAATTTATATTTTACATATAGTGTTACATTTAGATAAATATTTAGGACTTATTATTTCGTGGTTAGGATTTAAAACATATATTGTATTATTTTTAATAATTTTTATTGGGGGAGCTTTTATTATAACTCCATTTTTGCCTGGAAATTCATTATTGTTTATTTCAGGTACATTTGCAGCTTTAGAATCTTTAAATGTATATGTTTTAGTTATAAGTTTACTTTTAGCATCTATTCTTGGAGGATCTGTTAATTATCATATAGGAAGATTTTTGGGAGAAAAAATTATAAATAATAAGATTGGAAAACTGATTTTAAAACCTAAATATATAGAGAAAACTAATGAATTTTACAAAAGAAATGGAGGTAAAACATTAATTTTATCTAAATATGTTCCTATTGTGAGGACATTTGCATCATTTATGGCTGGAATGGGTAAAATGAGTTATAAAAAATTTGTAGCATATAATATTTTAGGAAGTATTTTATGGGTAATACCCATGAATATGATTGGATATTTATTTGGAAATATGCCATTTGTTAAAAATAATTATAGTTTTGTAATGGGAATTTTAATAATGGTATATATTATAATTGGAGTATTAACGTTTATAAGATATATAATAAGAAATAGAAACAGAAAATTAGAAATTAGAAATAAAGATAACGATGCTATTGAATTATAAATAAAAAGGGGGACGGTTCATAAAAATTATTAATTAATAGTTTTTATGAACCGTCCCCCTATATTTATATTTATAGTTACATATTTATTTATATTTGTATTTATATTTATAACAAAATAAAAGTTGGGAATAGTTTGACAATTATATGAAGATATGTTATAATCCAATTGTTTAATAGTTAAATAAGTTATAATATATAGTTTTTTACTTAACTATTGTATGTATTGTTGAATAATTAAAGTAGTTATTAATGGGTTATTAAAGCAAAATTAAATAAAAAATCTTTTGGTGAAAGTTATGAAGATAGCTTTTTAAAAGGGAAAATGGTGAAAATCCATTACGGTCCCGCCACTGTAAAGAAGAATATTATCTTAATATACCACTGTAATATACGAAGTATTATGGGAAGGTGAGATTATATGATGATTCTAAGTCAGGAGACCTGCCAAGTGATTATGAAAAACGTGTTCTTACGAGGATGAGATAGTTTTATGATACGATATATTTATACATATAATAATTTTTGTTTATTATAATAGTATAGTATGTTTTTTATGCGTGTTATTAAAACATCTTAAGAGTAATATTAAGGTGTTTTTTTATTTATAAAAATTTATATTGAAAATGTTGACTTAGATTAGAATTTTCATCTTACTTAAATTAATCAATATAGAGATTTAGTTTAATAAATATCTTATTAAAACAGTTATAAAAATTAATTAGCATATACCCTAGTCCCCCAAACTAGGTTATATATACAAAAAAGGCTTTAAATTCACAGTTAAGCCAGGTTAAAAATAGTTAAAAGGCATTTATCCTAATTAAACCCACAAACCCACAAAAATATCCTTAAACTTTGATATAATTAAGTTTAAGGATATTTTTTTTTGAAAATTAACATTTTAATAAGAAATTAAGGAATTAAGGAATTTTTAAATTCAAATTAACTTTTTAAGAGATTGTGAAGGATATATATAATTTATTATATTTAATATAAAAATTAAGCAGTATAAGTATTTCGATTGGTAGTAATTTCTATATTATAAAAATGGATATTTAAGGATTCTAATATATTAAAAATGGAGGAGCAAAATGGATATAAGTATACATAATGAATTAAATTTTAAGTTACAAGAAAAAATAACTAACAAAAATTTGAAATTAGAAGATATTTGTAAGAATGGATTAGTTGGTAATATTACTATTGGATATCTTGAAGGCAAAGTTAAGGTTAGAAAAAGTTCGCAAAGCTTATTAAAAGAAATAGCACTTCAGTGTGAAGAGATACAAAAATGTTATGAATTAAAAGATGTTTTAGAAATATACAATATAAAAAGTTGTAGAGAGGCATATAGAGCATTTGGACATGATCCAAGTAAATATAGAGTAGCATCTGAATCCTTATTTAGAAGAATAGTTAAGGGAAAAGGGTTATATGAAATAAATAATATTGTTGAAATAAACAACTTAATTTCTTTAAAAACAGCATTGCCAGTTTGTGCTTATGATAGAGAAAAAATTAATGGAAATATTATCTTTAAGTTGGGGGAAGAAAATGAACTTTATGAGGGGATAGGCAGAGGACATATTAATATTTATAATTTACCTTGTTTTTATGATCAATTAGGTCCTTTTGGAACGACTACATCAGATAGTGTTAGGGCTATGATAACGGAAAGTACTAGAGAGTTATTGTTATGTATAGTTAGTTTTCATGAAACAAATAAAATGGAGGAATATTTAAACTATGCTAAAGAGCTATTAATTTTAGAAGGAAATGGCTTACAAATTACTACTAAAGTTGTTAAATAAAATATTGTTTTAAAAAGTTAATTCAATAAATATGAATTTACATATAATTAATAATTGCATTATACTGTAAAAACAGGATAAGTATATATTGTAAAAAATCATTTACATATATAAACTTATCCTATTTTTAAATATGTAAAAAAATGTAATGAAAGAAAGAAGTTATTTTAAATATTGCTATTTAAAAGTAGAAATCATAAAATAAATTACTGCAAGCATTGATATAAGCTATAAATAAATAATTAGAAAATTTAAAAACAAGAACAAGTGCAAGAAAAAACATATAAAACTTGCAAAAAATAATATTTTTTAAAAAGAAATTTCAAAAAAAGTATTGAAAAAATCAATATTAATATGTAATATATATATATGAAGAGCAAAGGAATAAATATAAAAATGAAATTTTAAAATAAAAAATATTGCAAAATACATGGAGGGCGAAATATGAAAAATAAAAAAATATCTTCCACGGGAAAAATTTTAGTAGCTTTAGTTTTAGGAGTAATTTTTGGAGTTATATTTAGCAAGTTTGTTCCAAAACATATAAATGATGTTGTGATTAAGTGGATTATAGGTCCGCTTGGAGATATGTTTTTAAGAGCAATTAAAATGGTTGTAGTTCCATTAGTATTATTTTCATTAATAGTTGGAACAGCAAGTATTGGAGATATAAAGAAGCTAGGTAGAATTGGTGGAAAGACAGTTGGATTTTATCTTTTAACAACTGCATTTGCTGTAACTTTAGCTTTAATAATAGCAAATTTTTTAAAGCCAGGAATTGGAGTTAACGTAGCACATACTGCAGCAAAACAAGTAAATGCTGCTAGTGCACCATTTATAATGGATATATTTACAAACATGATACCAACAAATCCTATACAAGCTATGGTAGAAGGAAATATGCTTCAAATAATCTTTTTTGCTATAGTATCTGGAATTGCCATTACATTTATAGGTGAGAAAGCAAAGCCAGTAGTTATGTTGTGTGAGCAAGTAAATAATATTCTTTTAAAAATAATAACTTTAGTTATGATGACTGCACCAATTGGAGTTTTTGCCTTAATAGCGAAAGTTATAATGAGCCAAGGTACAGGGGTTTTATTATCATTAATGAAATATGTATTAGTTGTAGTTGTTGGATTAGCTATTCATACTTTTATAATCTATGGTGGGGCCTTGAAAATATTAGGAGGAGTAAATCCTATAAAATTCTTTAAGAAATTTTGGCCTGTTATGTTAGTTGGATTTAGTACATCAAGTAGTAATGCTACAATTCCTATAAACATGGAAACATGTAATGAAAAATTAGGAGTTTCAGAAAGAGTTAGTAGTTTTACAATACCTTTAGGTGCCACAATAAATATGGATGGAACAGCTATAATGCAAGGAGTGGCAGCCATATTTATAGCTCAAGTTTTTGGTGTTCATCTAACATTCCAACAACAGTTAATGATAGTTTTAATATCTACATTATCTTCAGTAGGTACAGCTGGTGTGCCAAGTGCGGGAGTAGTAATGCTTACAATGGTTCTTCAACAAATTGGATTGCCTATGGAGGGTGTAGCTTTAGTACTAAGTGTTGATAGAATAGTAGATATGTTTAGAACAACTACCAATATAACTGGTGATGCCATATGTACTATAATAGTTGCAAATTCTGAAAAAGAATTAAACAAAAAAGAATATGATAAAATAGTAGCTTAATGATTTATATCATATATTAAAATAAATTAAAACAAAAAAGTCTATCTCAAATAGAAATAAATTTTCTATGAAGAGATAGGCTTTTTTTATAAATAAAAAAGTAAGTTTATAAGTAATAACATACTTACATTAAAAAGGAAAGTATTAATATATCAACTTAATAAATAATATTTAAATCTTAAATTAATAATTTTATCTATACAACTTATAGCCAAAAAAATAGATTAAAAAAATAAAAATCAAAGAAGAAATTAATAATATATGATAAAAATAATAATTAATTGCATAAATCTAATGCCATATTTTAAATTATACATATTATAATAGTATAATCAATGTTTCATAAGTGAGGAGAGATGGGTAAAAGGAAAAATTTCTATATACCATTTGATAAGAAAGTTGAAAAATACCTAAGAAAAGGAGAATTTTTAGGAAGTGGCCATAATGGAATAGTATATTCTTTACCTAAAAATAGAGTGATTAAGATTTTTAATGATCCTAAAGTTTGTGAAAGGGAATATGATATCTTAAGGAGAACAAAAAAAAGTAAGTATTTCCCTAAAGTTTATGATGTAGGGGAAAATTTTATTGTAAGAGAAATGGTGCATGGACAAAGATTAGATAAATACTTAAAGAAAAATAAAATGAATAAAAAATTAGCTCATAAACTTGTAGGATTAATTAAAGAATTTAAAAGGCTTAAATTTACAAAGTTAGATATACGATGTAAAGATATTTATCTGTGTGATAATGGATATTTAATTATCATTGATCCTAAAAATAATTATACTAAAAAAGTGAATTATCCAAGGCACTTAATGAAAGGATTAAAAAGTTTTTCTGCTCTAAATGATTTTTTTAAATATATAAAAGAATATGATGAGGAATTATATGATTATTGGAGTTTTCGATTTAAATTATATATTGAAAAGAAAATAAAATAATAAAAAGGTATGGAATTAATAATAACATAAATCATAATAAACTTAATTTTATAAATAGACTTTCACTTAATATAAATAAGTGGAAAATGCGGAAAAACTGTGATATAACTAAATAGTACTTTAAAAATTTTTAAAAGAAAGATGGTGATAGTTATGGATGAAAGCCCCTTACCGAGTTGTAGAAAATTTAGATTAGAAAATAGAATAGAAGGAGTCATAACTATTACTAGGTTAAAGCTCCTCCTTTAAAGGGAGGTATACCCATGGAAAAGGTTTTGGAATTGCTAAAAAGTAATAGACTGGTTGAAGCAAGGGATGAACTAATAAATAAAAATGTTGTAGATATAGCTCAATTATTAGAAGAAGTTGAATCAAATGAGTTATTAATCATATTTAGAATACTGCCTAAAGATATAGCTTCAGAAGTATTTAGTCACATTCCTAGCGAACAGAAAAAATATATTATAGAGTCTATTACAGATAGAGAAATTAGTGGTATAATGGATGAATTATTTTTAGATGATACAGTAGATTTTATAGAAGAGATGCCTGCTACAGTAGTAAAAAGGGTTCTTAAAAATACGGATGAACATAAGCGAAAGCTTATAAACCAGTATTTAAGATATCCAGAAAATTCAGCTGGTAGCATAATGACTATAGAGTATGTTGATTTAAAAAAAGAAATGACAGTAAGACAAGCTATAAATTATATAAAAGAGACTGGTGTTAATAAAGAAACTATTAATATTTGTTATGTAATAGATAATAACAGAGAATTAGATGGGATAGTTTCAATAAGAGATTTAATATTAAGTGATGAAGAAGCCAAACTTGAAGATATAATGTACACAAATATAATATATGTAAATACTTTAGATGATCAAGAAGAAGTCGCAGCATTATTTAGAAAGTATGATTTTATATCAATGCCAGTAGTTGATAAAGAGAAAAGATTAGTTGGAATTATAACTATAGATGATGTTGTTGATATAATAGAGGAAGAAAATACAGAAGACTTTCATAAGATGGCAGCTATAGAGCCTTCAGAAGAACCATATTTAAAAACAGGTGTTTTTAAGCTTGCAAAACATAGAATAATTTGGCTTTTGGTGCTTATGATTTCTGCTACATTTACAGGAAATATAATAAAGAAATTTAATGACGTACTACAATCAGTTGTAGTTTTAGCAGCATTTATTCCTATGCTTATGGACACGGGAGGAAATGCCGGTTCTCAGTCTTCTACGTTAGTAATTAGGGGATTAGCATTAGGTGAAATAGAGTTAAAGGATATTTTTAAAGTAGTTTGGAAAGAGTTGCGAGTAAGTCTTATAGTTGGAATTGTACTATCATTGGCTAATTTTGTAAGAATATATTATTTAGAAGGAACGTCTTTTAAAATAGCAGTGACCGTTTCAATTAGTTTGGTATCTACAGTTATATTAGCTAAGGTTGTAGGTGGAGTATTGCCTATAATAGCTAAGAAATTTAAATTAGATCCAGCTATTATGGCGAGTCCATTAATAACAACAATCGTTGATGCGTTTGCATTAATAATTTATTTTACAACTGCTACAATATTATTAGGTATATAAAAAATGCTTGAAGGTGATTTTTTAATCATCTTCAAGCATTTTTTTGAGTATTATTCATGAAAATATAATTATGTTAAATAAATTATACATAGATAATGGAGGTTTAATTAGTTTTAAATATAAGGTAGGAAGTTACAATTGTACATTGTAACTAAAATGTTTATTAGCATACTAACTATGAAATATTTAACAATAAATACATATATATCTTGACATGGAAATGTAAAGTTATATAATTAAATTAATGTCATTATTTACTTCTCATTACAGTAAGTAAAAAAAGAAAGGAGCGATTGTTGTGAGTAAGTTATTTATTAATGCTTTAGAAAGAAATGAAAAAGGAAAAAAAGTTAGAAAAGAAGGATTTGTTCCTGGAGTAATTTATTTAGAAAGACATGGACAATCTATTCCAGTTAAATTTGCTAAAAATAAAATAGAAAAAATTTTAGGTAAGGCTACTAAAGCTTCTATAATTGGGGTAAAATTAGGAGATGACATTAAAAATTGTGTAGTTAAGGACATACAAAGGAATTCATTGAATCAATCTTTAATTCATTTAGATATGGAGTCATTTAAAAGTGATGATAGTATAAGAGTTAAAGTACCTATTGAATTTGAGGGAAAAGCTATGTTAGATAATAAAAAACTAATATTGCAAACATTTCTAACAGAATTAGAAGTAAAAGGACAGGTTGAAAAAATACCAGAATTAATAGTGGTAAACTTATCTGACAAAAAATTTGGAGATACCATTACTTTAAAAGATATCCAAATAGATAATGACATAGAGGTACTACATGAAGATGATGAAATATTTGCATCAATAAGTGCGGCTCAAAAAGAAGTAGAAAATGATGATGAAGAATAATATTATATAATAATGTTTTATTAAATTATAAATATTAAGTTAAAGAGGTTATGTTAATTTTCTGAATTTTTTTATAATCAGGAAAAACATAACCTTTTAAATTATTATAAAATAAAGTTAAGAACATACAAACTTATGTAATTAACAAGATTATACAACAAAATTATACAATAAAATCAAACAATTTTTACTATATATTTATAATAAAGTCTACTATTAATTTTATAAGAATTTTAAGGAATTAAGAAAAATATTTTCAATTTTAAAAAGGGATAAAGCAGTTATAAATTTATACTTTATATGTATATTCTATATGGATATAATATTAAAAATTAATTATTTACGGTGAATTATATAGGGGTATATTATATATAAATTAAAAGGCTCTTATTAAAAAAATTAATGAACCGTCCCTAATTTATAGGATAAAATTAAGGTTAGAGATGTATAATGTTAATAAAAAATTATTAATACATAATATTTTGCAATTGTTGGGGATTGTAACTATATTAGATTAAAATATATTAGTGAAGGAGGATCAATATGAAAAATAAAAGGCTTATAAAATATTTATTGGTGAGTTTATTTATATGTATAATTTTTGTCCTGCCTAAAGGTACAGTTTATGCAGAAGATGGACAAACTACTATTAATAATGTAGATCTAAAAATAAATATTAAAGAAAATGGACAATATGAAATAACTGAATTTTTAACAATTAAATTTGATGGAAAGTTTAATGGGGGATTTAGAGACATATCTTCAAATCAACTGGGTAAGTTTGAAAATGTAAAAATATCCCTAATACAAGGGGATAAAGAAATACCATTTACAAGAAATGATTCAGCAGAAAATGGAGACATAAATGTTTTTGAAGTTATAAAAAGAGAAAGATCTTTTTATAGAATAAAAATGTATATTCCTAGTAATGATGTAGAAAGAACTTTTAAAATATCTTATGGTTTTTCAGAAGGAGCTAGGTTACATGAGGATATAGGAGAATTTTATTATAATTTTTGGGATAAAGGATATAATAGTCCACTAAAAAAAATAAGTGCTACAGTGAATTTTCCTAAGGGATTTAATAAAGATGATTTAAATATATTTTTAAAAGGCAATAAGGGGTTATTTAAAATATTAGATAATAAATCTATTTATTTTGAGAGCCAAAACATTAGTAGTAAAGATTATGTTACAGGACGAATACTTTTTCCAAAAGTTTTACTAAAAGAAGGAGTTAAAGGAACTAGAAATAAAGAAGATATACTGAAGGAAGAAAAGAATATTAAAGAAAGAGAAGTTAAAAAAGAAAAATTAAAAAGAAATTTTGATATTTTAGCAATTGGCAATACATGTATAGGTTTAGTTCTTATAGTAATATTTTGTTTAGGAAGAGAAAAAAATAAGACAAACTTAGATATAAGTGGAGCGCCTGCGGATATTACACCTGCATTAGTAACACGTTTATTAAGTCGTTCAATAGATATATCTACATTTATTTCAACATTATTAGATTTGAGTAGAAAAGGTTTTTTAAATATAGAATCTTTTTCTAGAAATGGAGCTGAAGATTATAAGATAACTATATTACAGGCAGATACATCTATTCTTAGAGAACATGAAAGATATATATTAAAAATTCTCATGGAATATTCAAATTTCACAGGAATATTGAGTTTGAAAGATTTAAGTAAATATATGAAATTTAATTATACAAAATTTGAACAAAAATTAGTTGTTTGGGGATCTTTAGTTAAAAAGGAATTTAAAACATTGGGATTTATAGATAAGACCAAAAGAACTTTTGCAAAATTAAATATATTAGTTGGATGTATAATAATAGGGTTATCTATTGTTGGTATAATTAGTAATTCAACTAAATGTATAGTAAGTATAATAGTTTCAATTGTTGTAATTATTTTAGGGATTGCATCATTTGAAACATTAAATTCAGATGGATATGCTGAAATTGGTAGGTGGAAAAAACTAAAAGGATATTTCGAAAATAGAAGGTTTGATTATATAAGCAGTGATTACCCATTAGATTTATATTTTTCTTATATGATTTGCTTAGGTGTAAGTAATAATGTTTTACAAAATTTTAGAGAGTTTATTATAGAAAGTAAAATATATAATGAAAATGATTGGATAATGAGATATTTTTATATAGATAGCTTTTCCACAAGACACTCCTTTGTTGGATATAGTAGACATAACTATAATAAAGCCAAAAAATATTATGAAGATACGCATAAAATTGATTCAAGTTCATCAGGTGGATTTTCATCAGGTGGAGGTGGTGGCGCAGGTGGAGGCGGTGCCGGAGGGTTTTAAATAATTAGAGTAAGGGATGGTTCATTGAGATAGTGATTTCTCATGAACTATCCCTTATACTTATTCATATAGTTTATTTATAAATTCTTTATATGGGATTGTATTGTTTATATTTGTATTATGGAATTCGCATTTTTCACCATAATTAATGAGATTATAATCTATATCTAAAAAAAATGTTTTTGAATTAATTAAAAGTTTTGTTGAGGTTTCATAGGCTTTAATAAGTGAACTTTTTTTATCTATACTAAGAGATATATCCATTTTAGATATATCCATATTCTTAAAGAATTTTTTATAATTAGTATTTGAAAGTTCTTTTAAATGGTTCTTATTTAATTCTTTTTCTGTTTTAGTTAAATTATTATCATCTTTATTTAATTCATTAACGGCGTTTTCTACAAATATATCTAGTAGTGTATTTAAATTCTCATTTATAAAATTATTTAATAATAGTTTTATTTCATCATGTTCTAATGTTAGATTTAAATAACTAAATTCTTTTTTACTTTTAAATGAAACATTTTTTTCCCGTAATAAGTTATTTATAAAAATTTTAAAGTTTTTCATTGAATTATTCAGTAGAAGTTCGCAATTTTGTAAGTTATTCACATAATCATCAACATGATCTGTAGAATGTAAAGATATAAATTTATTAAAATCAGGCAATTTTATATATAATTGATTATCCTCTATATATGTAATTAGAGTCTTATTAAGGTTACTTCCGTTTTCGCCAAAATTAAAATAAAGTTTATTTAAGAACTTATTCTTATCTTCATCAAATGTAAAGTTTGAATTTAAAATTATTCGAGGCTTTTCCTTAGAACGGTGAAGGGATATGTTGTAAGAACCTTGTATTTTTTTTAAATTGTTTGTTTTATTTATAGCCTTTTCTAATAATGAAGAATTGGATGAAAAAAAAGAACAACTTATTAGAATGTTTACCAATACTAATACTAACATTAAAGAAAAAAATTTTTTCATAACATCCCCCCTTATTCTATATAATTAATATAGCATTATAGAAATTTTAAATCAATTAAAAATAACAATATTAAAGCAAAAAAGTAAAAAATAAATATAAATAGAAAAAATATCTATAAATAACACTTATATTATACATAAATAATAAATTAGTATAGCCTATAAGTATTCTTATAGATAAGTATTTAAATATTTGGTATAATAAATTTATTGATTTTAGAGATGGATATTTTAATATAATGTAAAGAAATTAAGTTTTTTAGTTATTAAAATGTTTATTGTTACGAAGTATATAATATAAAAAGTTATTAAAAGGAATGGTGAAAAATGGATAATATAAATACTTCATCAAACTTTATTAAAAACATAATAAAGGAAGATTTAAGTTCAGGAAAACATAAGGAAATCATAACTCGTTTTCCGCCAGAACCAAATGGTTATTTACATATTGGGCATGCAAAATCTATAGTATTAAATTTTGAGTTAGCTCGTGAGTTTGGAGGTAGAACAAATTTACGTTTTGACGACACAAATCCTATAAAAGAAGATACAGAATATGTTGAATCTATTCAAGAAGATGTCAAATGGCTTGGATATAATTGGAGCAATCTTTTTTATGCTTCAAATTACTTCGATACTATGTATGAAAAGGCAATTCTTTTAATAAAAAAAGGCAAAGCTTATGTATGTGATTTAACTCCAGAAGAGATGAGAGAATATAGAGGAACTTTAACTGAACCTGGAAAAGAAAGTCCTTATAGAAACAGAACAGTTGAAGAAAATCTAGATTTACTTGAAAGAATGAAAAAAGGTGAGTTTAAAGATGGAGAAAAAGTATTAAGAGCTAAAATTGATATGTCTTCTCCTAATATAAATATGAGAGATCCTATTATATATAGAATAGCTCATACTGAACACCATAATACTGGTGATAAGTGGTGTATTTATCCAATGTATGATTTTGCGCATCCTTTAGAAGATGCTATTGAAGGGATTACTCATTCAATTTGTACACTAGAATTTGAAGATCATCGTCCACTATATGAGTGGGTAGTTAGAGAATGTGAAATGGAGCATACTCCAAGACAAATAGAATTTGCAAGATTAAATATTACTAATACTGTTATGAGTAAAAGAAAATTAAAATTATTAGTAGATGAAAACGTTGTTGATGGTTGGGATGATCCTCGTATGCCAACTATTGCTGGTCTGAGAAGAAGAGGATATACTCCAGAAGCAGTTAGAAATTTCTGTAAGGAAATTGGAGTTGCTAAGGCTAGCAGTATGGTAGATGCTCAAATGTTAGAGCATTTTATAAGAGAAGATTTGAAGCTTAAGGCTCCTAGAGTTATGGGTGTTTTAAATCCATTAAAAGTTATTATAACAAATTATCCTGAAGATCAAACAGAGATGCTTGAGTTAGAAAATAATCAAGATGTAGAAGAAATGGGTAAAAGACAAGTACCATTTAGTAGAGAAATATATATTGAGAGAGAAGACTTCATGGAAGAACCTGTGAAGAAATATTTTAGATTGTTCCCAGGGAATGAAGTAAGATTAAAGGGTGCATATTTTATAAAATGTAATGATTTCGTTAAAGATGAAAATGGAGAAATTGTAGAACTTCATTGTACTTATGATCCAGAGACTAAGAGTGGTACTGGATTTACAGGAAGAAAGGTTAAAGCTACTATTCATTGGGTAGATGGTAAAAATGCAGTGCCAGCGGAATTTAAATTATATGAGCCGTTAATTTTAGATGGACAAAATGAAACTCCAAACTTTCTAGATGGAATTAATCCTAATTCACTACAAACGGTTAATGGATTTGTAGAACCATTCATGAAGGATGCTAAAGGAGGAGAAAAATTCCAATTCTTTAGACATGGATACTTTAATGTGGATACTAAACATTCAACAAAAGATAACCTAGTATTTAATAGAATAGTTTCTTTAAAAAGTTCATTTAAAATAGATAAAAAATAAAATAATTTTATAAGTTAGATTTAGAAATATAAGGTTATGATTTTATTATTGTATTAAAAAATGTCAATATAAATCATAACCTTATTTTATTAACTAAGGTGTATGGATTATAGAAAAGAAATAAGATACTAAAATAATTATTATAAAAAGGTTTTAAATGTAATTTAAGCACATAAGAACCAATTAATGTTTACAAGTTGTTTAAAAAAGTACATAAAAGTTGAAAAATATATAAAAGTTAAGTAAAATTATAAAGTATAGTATGTCAAAGGTTTTCAAAAGAATATAATAACCCAATATTTAAAAATAAATGGATAGGGGATGAAGTAAAAAATGAGAAAGAGAAAAAAATCATCTGCTAAGAAAAAGGCATTATTAGCAATTCTTAGTCTCTTGATAATACTTCTATTAGTTGTCACATCAGGTTTAGTATATTTTTGGAGTAAGTTGAATTCAATCAAAAAACAACCACTAACAAAAGTAGAAACCACTAAAGAAAGTGAAAAAAAAGCAAAACAACATAATGAAGTTGTAAATATAGCATTGTTTGGATTAGATAGTAGGGATGTACATGGAAATGATGATCCTAGATCCGATTCAATAATGATTTTAAGCATAGATAAGGATAGAAATTCTCTTAGACTTTCATCTATAATAAGAGATACTTATGTTCAAATTCCTAAAAGATCTGGAAAAGATAAAATAAATCATGCTTATCATTTTGGTGGACCAGAATTAGCAATTAGTACAATAAATAAAAATTTTGGACTAGCTATTAAAGATTTTGCTTCTATCAATTTTTATGGACTTAGAAAAGTAATAGATACAATAGGTGGAATAGAACTAGATATAACTAGTGAGGAGTTAAAGTATATAAATAATTATATAAGAGATGCTGCTAGAGATGAAAAAATTACACCGACTTATGTAGATGAACCGGGAAAACAAAAATTAAATGGTTTACAAGCTACTGCTTATTGTAGAATAAGATATACAAAGGGTGGAGATTTTAAGAGAGCTGAAAGACAAAGAACTGTACTTACGAAAATAATAAATAAAGTAAAAACAATAAATAAGACTAAGTATCCAGCATTATTAGATGCAATATTACCTAATGTAAAAACTTCTTTAAGTTCTACAAAAATTTTAGATTTGGGTATGGAAATCTTATCAATGGATATTTCTAATATACAACAGCAACAGTTTCCAACTGATTGGACAGGAGAAGGCAAAACAATTAACGGATATTATTATTATATTCCTAAGTTAGAGAAGGTTAAAGAAGAACTTCAGGCTTATGTATATGAAAATAAGAAACCTAAAAAACCAATAGAATCATCTTCTGAAACAAACTTAGATGATAATGATGGCAAAAGGAATAATACTGATTCAGAGAATTAAATATTTAAGAAAACACCTTGAAATTATTTCAAGGTGTTTTCTATTTAATGTATAATATTATATTTTATATTAGATATAATATTACAAAGTTTATAAGGATATAGTAACAAAATAATAGTATTTCTATAAGTATTCTGCATACTATAATATAAGAAATTTGTTTGGAGGAAGAGCATGTTTATTAATTTACCATCAAATTATTATAAGTATGAAGAAAGGTATAATAACAAGAGTATTAAAGATGAACTTTTATGTGTAGAAGATAATTTAGGTAACTATAACGTAGAAAGAAAAGTGCAAAATAAAGGTGGGTTTTTATATAGCCCATGTACATCTTGTATGAAGGGGAATCCCTTGAAACAGGATTTTTTAAAGGGTTATGTGATAATTAAATCAGAATTTAAGGATGTTACAGGAGATGGATTTTTAGATTATATATATTTGGTTGGTAAAAATTATCCAGGGGCACTGGAGGAATATAAGGATGATATACATTTATTTGTTGTAGATGGAAAAACGCAAAAGTTATATGAAGCCAATATGAAAACTAATAGTGGATATGATCCTAGATTATTTTTAGGTGATTTTACTGGAGATGGGATAGACGAAGTCATGGTAAGTATGGCTTCAGGTGGCAGCGGTGGATTTTATTTTTATTATATATTTAGTTTTAAAAATGGTATTGTAACTAAAATGTTTGATTATGAAGAATTTAGTAATAGGAAACAGTACACTGTTAAATATAAGGATAATTATAAAGTTGAAATTTTAAGCACAGATAATAAAGAAAAGTATTCCATAGATATAAGCAATAGAAGCAAAGATTACTTATACCAATTCTATGATTCAAATGGTAGAGTAATAACTTCAGAACAAGGAGAGGTTACAGAATTAAATTCATTATTACCAATTTATCCATCATGGGGGGAAGAAAGGTTTGAATTATTGGCGATACAAAGAGTGATAGGGACATTTAGTGCAGATCAATTTGGTTTTTTGCAAAGTATATTATCCTGGGATGATAAAAAAGATTTTGAAGTTATATGGTCAGAGGTATCTATTGTTAATGAAGAATAAAGAAAGATAAAATAATAATTAATGAAATAAATATAGTTAATATTAATTTAGAATGCAAAATAAATAAGATATAAAACTTAAAACAATTAAGTTTTATATCTTATGAATATCAATAAAAGTATAGTAATAAAGATTATTTATTACTAACTTTAGTATATATTAGGTATTTATAGTTGTATATATTTTTTTCATCTTTTATACCGTCTATTTCATTAGTAAGTATCCAATCCTCATTAGAAATTTCGGGGAAAAATGTATCGCCTGTAAAATCTTCGTAAATTCTAGTTATATAAAGCTTTTTACAAAATGGAAGAAGGGTTTTGTATATTTCTCCACCACCAATAACAAAATGTTCTTCAGAATCTTCTATGAGAGAACTTAAATCTTTAATTGAATGAAGAATTTTTACATCTTTGTTTTCAAATTTATAATCAGAATTATTAGTTATTACTACATGTTCTCTATTTTTTAAAATGCCAGGAAGAGACTCAAAGGTTTTTCTACCCATGATAATTTTTTTGTTCATAGTTATGGATTTAAAATGTTTTAAATCATTAGGTAGATGCCATATTAGAGAATTATCTCTACCAATAACATTGTTGTTTCCAATAGCAACTATAATAGACAACATTATACTGCAACCTCCATAGAAATTTTACCATGATGTTTATAATCTATTAATTTTATATCATCAGGAGTAAAATCATAAAAATCTTTAATTTCTGGATTGATCCATAATTTTGGTGCAGTATATTGTTCATCTTTTTTAGTTAATTGAACTTTAATTCCTTCTATATGATTTTCATAAATATGAGCATTGTTTATAACATGAGTAAATAATCCAGGTTTTAATCCGGTTACTTGAGCTATTAAATGAACAAGGACAGCATATTGAGTCATGTTAAATGGAACTCCTAGTCCTAAATCAGCACTTCTCTGAACAAGCATACAATTTAATCTACCATCAGAAACATCCCACATAGTTAAAAATGCACATGGTGGTAAAGCACCAGTTTCTATATGAGGTATTTGCCATAAATTAATCATCATTCTTCTATCTTGAGGGTTATTTTTTAATGAATCTATAAGCTTATCTATTTGATCATATTTTTTAACTACCCATCCGTAGGCTGTGCCTATAGTACCATCTTCCATAGTCCATTCATCCCAAATATGGACATTTTGTTCTTGTAGTTTTTTAACATCATTGGATTGATCTTTATATATCCACAATAGTTCTTTTACAGCGGTTTTAAAGGCTACAAATTTTGTGGTTAAAATAGGAAATTCCTTTTCTAAGTCAAACTGCATAATCTTATGAGGAAGTTTATATGTAGCTATTCCAGTTCTGTTTTGAGCGTAATATCCATTATTTATAACATCTTCTACAATTCGAAGATATTCTTTGTCAGCTAAACTCATTTGATTATCCTCCTTAAAATAAATATCATAACATATATTATATCAAAAAAAGTTATATATATAAATTGATATAATATAGCAAATTTTACAGAAGATCATACAAATTATCGAAAATTCAGAAAAAAAGAGGATAATTATGAAAAATATAGAATTATATGAAAATGAATGTTAATGATCTATTTTTGGATTTTAAAGGGGGAAGGTTCATGGAATATGATAATAGTGACGAAGTAGAATGTTCCTTGGAGGGGGTTTGTTTTAGGGCATCTGGGACATATATAAAAAGCAATTTTCAACAAGTTAAGAATTTTCTAAACTTTCTAAAAGAACCTGTATTTTTGTGTTATGAGAATAGGATATTTTTTATGAATTTGATGGCCTTAAGAATTTTTAATGTTAATCCAAAAGAAAAGTTTTATAATTTTTTTATTAAAGATTTAAAGAAAAGTACATATTATTATGGAGAAATTGTAGATCAAGTTTTACAAATTTTAGAATCTAATTCTTTCAATGTTATGAAACAGTATGATGGTTATAATATAAGTACTTTAAATATAAATATAAATTGTCCTAGATTAATAGAAGAATTTAATAGTAATGAGTTTAAGTTAATTCTAATAAGTAAATATATTTTATATGAAGATAGTATATTAAATAATGTAGCACATGAGGTTAGAACACCTTTAAACTTAATGTTAACATCATTACAATTAATACAAGATATTGAAGAAAGACAAAAAGGGATTAATGAT
The DNA here is from genome assembly GCF_030815255.1 of Hathewaya limosa. Taxonomy (NCBI): domain Bacteria; kingdom Bacillati; phylum Bacillota; class Clostridia; order Eubacteriales; family Clostridiaceae; genus Hathewaya; species Hathewaya limosa. Next base: position 1,600 of record NZ_JAUSWN010000022.1, on the reverse strand, counting down.
AATAAGGTTCTTTCTTATATGAGAATAATGAATACAAATTGTTGTAGGTTAATAAGATTATCTGAAAATTTTATGATAATGAAACAAATAGAATGTTGTATATTTAATTTATATAAAAGAAGAGTAAATATTAAAATGTTTTTAGAAGAAATATATAATTGTGTTAGTTATTATTCAAATAAGAAAAATGTTGAGCTAAATTTAAAGATAAATATTAAAATACAAGAAATATTAATAGATGAACTTAAAATAGAAAAGGTATTATTAAATATATTATCTAATGCAATAAAATATACTGAAGCATTTGGAAAGGTTGATATTAATGTTTTAGAAGATAATATTTACCTAATTATAGAGATTCAGGATAATGGGGTAGGTATTTCGGAGGAAATTCAAGGAGAAATTTTTAAAAGATTTAAACGCGGAGAAGAGTTATATACAAGAGAAAATGAAGGATTGGGAATAGGGTTATATATTAGTAAAGTATTTATAGAATTACATAATGGTGATATTGAAGTATATAGTAAAAAAAATGAGGGTAGTAAATTCGTTATAAAAGTACCTAAATATGGTATAATACAAGGGAATGAAAAAGTTTTTCAAAATAAAGTAGAAGGATTAACAAGAATGCAAAGAACTAATATAGAATTTGCTGGTGTATATATAGAGTGCTAAGGAAAGGATTTTGTTATGAAAAAAAAGGTTTATGCAATAAAAGAAGGATATGATTTTATTAAAAATGTTAGGGTTAAAAATAAGTTAGTAAACACATGGGATGAATGTTTAACATATGTAAAAGGAGTTAAAGGGGCTAAATATAAAAGTTTTACAAATTTAGAAGAGGCAGAGGAATATTTAAATGACGATAAAACTCTACTTATAAAGGATAAGGATATTTATCCAAATGATTGCCTACATGTCTATGTAGATGGAAGTTTTAATATTGATACTGGAAGGTATTCTTATGCATTGGTTGTTGTTAAGAATAATATAATCGAATATATGGAAAATGGAGTTGCAAAGGATCAGTCAGGAATAAAATTAAGACAAATTTTAGGTGAATTAAAAGCCGCTACTAGAAGTTATGAATATGCAATAGAAAATAATATAAAAAAAATAGTTTTATTTCATGATTATGAGGGAATATTTCATCATGCAATTGGTACTTGGAATAGAAAAGATATTTCATCACAGGTTTATTATGAAAAATTTAATAAATATAAAAATGAATATGGACTTGAAGTTATTTTTGTTAAAGTAGATAGTCATACAGGAGATCTTTTTAATGAGATTACAGATAATTATGCCAAGTTAGCAGGTGGATTACAATTAACTAATGCAGTGGATAAAGGTATATTACAAGAAAAAATTAAAGTAAAAAGTGAAAAATTAAAATTAGAGATAGAAAATTTAATAAGTAGTATGAATTATAATAAGATAGAAGTAGTTAAGTAATAAAATAATAAATACATATTATAAATGAAGAATTAAATAGTTATAAAAAAGGGGCTGTCGCATTAGCATAAAAATTTATACTAACGCGGCAGCGTTTTTTTGTGTTTTATAGAAAATTTAATGATAGTTCACCGCCTATAAGCTT